>JANYBC010000227.1 GCA_025360965.1 Anaeromyxobacter sp.
CCATGAAGATCATGGAAACTCTACAGATCATGCCGAGATCGTTCGGGCAACTTCTCCGTCAGCATTTTTCGTAAGCGATCGGAATGATCGGAGTTTTCAAACCGCCTGACGCAGTAGTGCTAGACGTCGGCGGAGGTGTCGTGCGGAGGCCTGAGCACTCCCGCGACCACCTTGGCGGGGACTCGGATGGAGTTCGAGATTCGCACGACCTGCAGGAGGTGGGCCTGGACGAGCCGGTAGACGGTGGCTCGGGAGACGCGGAGCCGGACCGCTACCTCGCCGACGGTCAGCAAGGGGCCTACGTCTGCCTGCACCACTAATGCACCAAACGGCGTCGCATCCGGTGGAAACGGTGCCACAGCGTGGAAACCAGCGTCGGCGGCGTTCCCAATGTTGTCGAGGGGATACGAAGCGGTACCACCAGGTACCACGCCGTGCGGATCGCCCTGCGGCCCTTCGGGACCAAGGGGTCGCAGGTTCAAATCCTGTCTCCCCGACATTCTGAAGGCCCTGACGTCGCTCGGGAAACCGGGTTGCGTCAGGGCCTTCACTTTTTGGGTTGGCGGACCCCAGCAGCAAGGTAGCAGCAAACGGGGGCAGCTCTGGCGGTGGAGGCAGGCCGAGCGCGAGCCGGTTCAGGCCAGCGCGCATGTCCTCCAGATCCAGGTGGCCGTAAACCTCCGAGGTGATCTTCGGGTCGGTGTGCCGGAGGATCTTCTGCACGGTGGCGAGCGGCACGCCGGCCTTGAGGAGGAGCGTCGCCGTCGAGTGGCGCAGGTCGTGGAAGCGCTGCGGCTTCGGCTCCGCGACGGGCCAGAGCCGCATCCGGCAGCGCGGGCAGCGGTCCGGCTCGGCGTCGGCTCTTCGCTCGGAGTAACCGCAGCCCTTTCGCCGGCAGCGATGGTCGTACCCGACGACCAGGCCGGCGCGCTTCATGGCGCGGCGGAGAACGTTCTGCAGTCGCACGTCCGGCGCGTGCTGCCGGCCGTCCTCCTGCGGGTAGAGCAGCTCGGACGGCGAGCGCTTCATGGCCGCCTCGATCCAGGGCACGAGCTCGTCGGGGAGGGGCAGCAGGTCCTCGTGGCCGCCCTTGGTGGTGTCCGAGTCGCCTGACCGGCCGATGCGGATGGTCTTGCCTTGGAGGTCCACGTCGCCCTTCTGGAGCGCGATGACCTCGCCGCGCCGCAGGCCGAGGTAGACGGCCGTCGCGAAGAGCCCGCGCCAGCGCGCGTCGAGCGCGGCGAGGACCAGCAGCACCTCCTCCGTGCGCAGGTACCTGGGGAGCCGCTTCGGAACCTTGAAGCGCGGCACGGCCACGGCCGGGTTGGCGCCCTTCCAGGCGCCGCGGCGCGTGAGGAAGGCGAAGACGCGGTGCACGGCCTCCCGGAGGTGGTTGAGCGACTTCGGGCCGAGGGTCCCGACCCTGGCGTTGAGGAGCGTCTCCAGCTTCTCGCCGACCTGGGAGAGCGGCAGCGGCCCCAGCTCCGGCCGCAGGTGCTTCTCCATGAATCGGTGGATGGTCGGCGAGCGGAGCCGCCTGCCGTGCTCGGACCACCAGAGGTCCATGGCCTCGCCGAAGGTCTGCTCGGGTGAGTCGCTCGGGAGCGCCTCCAGGCCGAGCCGCTGCCGCTCGTGCTTGCGCGAGAGCTCCAGCTCCAGCCGTCGCGCCTCGGTCTTGGTCCTGGCCTCGGTGGCCCTGTCGCGCCACCGGCCGCGCCCGTCCTTGAACCGCACGTACCACCGGCCGTTCTTCTCGTAGGGCTCGGCCATCGGCGACCTCCTGCAACGTTCTGCGAGGTTCTACTCGCGGGGGCGAACGGGAGCCACGCCCCCCGACTCGACCCAGGCGCGCAGCTCACCGGGTATAAACCTGAGGCCCCAGCCACCGAGCCGCCGGACCGGCAGCGAGCCATCCTCGGCCCGGTGGTAGACCCAGCTCACGCTGCGCTTGAGGAACTGGGCAGCCGCATGGACGTCCCAGAGCTCCTCGTCGGGAGGGAGCGGCGCGGGCTGCGCTGGAGGGCCTGCAGGCTCGCTGCGCGGCGCCACCAGCACCTTGGCCGTCCGGCGTGCCCTTGGCCCGCCTGGAGGCGTTCCTGGGGCCTTCGGCGCGGTCGTAGGTGGCTGGCTCCTGTCCGCCCCGCCTGGCAATGCCGCGTCTCCTCGAGGCGCCGTCCCGCCGCCGACCTGTCCTGCTCACTCGAACGCCACCTGATCACCGCGCGTCTCGGCCATGGCTCGCTCCATCGCTCATCTGTTCGCCCAGGGTGGCGCCGGGGGCCTCGGCGCCGGCGAGGCCAGCACCTTGACCGGCGCCTCCTCGGAGGCCACGCCGGCGTCCAGCACCAGCTTCACGAAGGTCCGCAGCGCCCGGATGGCCGCGCCGGGCACGGCCGGCAACCGGAGCTGCGGGCCGCCGCGCTTGTTGTGCTCGTTGATGACTTGGCGCTGGGCCTCGAGAGTCGCTGCCATCGCGTTGTAGCCTTCGCGCACCTGCTCCAGCAGGGCCTCCTCGACCTTGACCACCCGCTCCCTTCGCGGGTGGACGGGCTCGGCCACGCCCTCGCGGACGTAGCGAGTGAGGAGGCCCGACGCCTCCCCGAAGGTCATGATCATCAACCGGAACTGGCTGGGCGGATGGAAGCCCAGCCGCTCGGTCACGGCCCGCTGCACCTTGCGCCGCCGCTCCTCCGAGTGGACCAGGAAGACAAGCCGTGGCTCCAGGTCGTCCGGGAAGGCCGAGCGGTACCAGGTCCCGTGGCCGTCGTCGGCCGCATCGGTGAAGTAGGTCCGGTAGCGGTCCACCTTGGCGAGCACGGCGCCCGTCTTGTCCGGGTGGGCCGTGGCGATCGACTGGCTGCCGGTCTCGGCCTCGAGGAAGAGCCGGCGCCGCCGGGCCAGGATGGTCATGATCGCGTCCGGCTTGAGGACCGCCTGGAGCCACACGCCCGTTCGGTGCAGCCGCCGGAAGCCGAGCGAGTCGTCGTCCTCGCTGAGCCAGCGGAACGGGAGGTCGTAGAGCGGCGCCGAGTGGCTGGCCCGCAGCGCCGCGACCAGGCCGGCCAGGACCTCGTTGAGGACGAGCGTGTGCTCCAGGAACCTTGCGCCGATATCCGAGGACGCCGGAGGCCGCAGCCACGGCACGTGCTTCGAAGCGACGACCCGGCCGAAGGGGGCCAGCGCCCAGACCGGCACCTCGAGACCATCCCGCCGCCGGTAGGCGAGCCGCCGCAGGCACGAGCCCTCTCCTGGCTGCCCACCGGCCTCGCAGAGCTTGGCGAGCCGCCGGTACGTCTGCTTCTTGCTCGCGCCGTCGAAGTAGAGCCGGTGCAGCTGCTCGGCCGAGGCGTAGCGGGCGATCCCGAGGTAGGCGAGGAGCCGGTCGTCGCGGAGCGTCCGGACGTGACCAGCCGGGCTCGGCATGGCCCGCTCGCGCCGCTACCGGCGGCGCGGCCCTCCGGCGTTCGGCGCGTCGAAGCCTGGTCCCTTGTCGCGCAGCTCCAGGCTGCGCTGAAAGAGCAGGTGCAGCAGGTATTCGTACCGGCCGAGGCCGAGGGCCTTGCGGTCGGCCTCCAGGAGCGCCGTGGCCGCAGCCGGCAGCCCGAACCAGGTCCGCACGCCGTCGAGGTGGCGGATGACGTGCCCGGTCAGATCCGAGCCCCGCGCCGCCGCCTCGTCTTTCAGGAAGACCACCAGCTCCCGCGGCATGCGGAAGGTCTGCATGAGCTTCTCGGTGGTGGAGAACGGGTTGGTGGCGGGGGGCCTGGGCTTGGTAGGCATAGGGCTGCCCACTGTCTTACGTCTGCACTTCGCGTCTTTCAAGGCGGCTTGGAGGTCCCGATGGGTACCCCCCTCCGCCACAGTCACCTCCACGCAGTCACCTCCCGCTTGACCGACCACCAACCTCGCCGAACCTGACGCGCTACCCCGAGCGCTCCCGGCCAACGACACTGGCCCGCCCGTCCTGGCCCTCGATGCCCCTGACCGCTTGCCGACCGAGACCGTCGACCTTTAGCCAGCCTTCTCCGTCGTGCCCGCTCCAGGCGCGTGTCGAGGGTCACGGCCAGCGCGCGGAGTGCGCCGCGCAGATCGAGAAGTTCGCGGGAGACGGTGGCGCACGCCTCCCGCCCCAGGCTCTCCAGCGAGCGCTCCAGGAGCCGGGTGTGCAGTCGCGTGCCGG
>JANYBC010000238.1 GCA_025360965.1 Anaeromyxobacter sp.
GCACCGACGTAGATCTCGACCGGGTTCCAGTGGCCCCGGTCGTCCCGGATCATCTTGCAGTGCATGCAGATGGGGAGGAGGCCGTGCAGGGTCTTGATCTCGGCGAGGGCCTTCTGGAGCGCTGCCTCCGACTGCTTGCGCTCCACGATCTCCCGCTCCAAGACGATGTTGGCCTCGTGGAGCTGGGCGGTCCGCTGGTCAACCAGTCGCTCCAGGATCTGCGTGCGGTTGGTCACCTCCTTCATGGGGTAGACCTCGCCCTCGCGAACCAGGTGGTAGGGAATGGAGATGCTGCTGTGCGAGATCTTCCAGCCCGGCTGCTCCTTGTGGAAGATCAGGACGAGCCGGGCCGTCTCCCGCGACAGGACATGGTCCTTGATGGGCAGGTGGATGGTGAAGAAGCTGGTGGCGACGGCCACCGTCTCCGCCAACGACTGCAGCGTGACGTCCTTCAGCTCGAGGCGGAGGTGGGCGCGGACCTGGGCGAAGTCCTGGCGGGTGATGGCCACCCAGGCCTCGCGGTCCTTGACGAGGACATCTCCACCGCCGGTGAAGCCGGAGAAGTCCTCGCTGAAGAGCGCGGTGAGTCGGTCGTCGCGGGTGGCGTACTTCTGGAGGTAGTCGTCGAGCAGTCCCTGGATCAATTGGTGGTCGCTTGAGTCCATGGCGCAGGACATGGTCGGTGGTCGCTCCCGGGTGGCACTAAGGCGCGTTCGCAGGTTCTGAGCAAGCACATCCCTCCCAAGGTCTCGGCCTCCCCCGTTTGCCCCGGCTCCTGGCCTGCTGGTCACCTTGGCTGCAGCGAGCCCGCCCTCGCCGCTGGCCCGCCGCACCGCTTCACGGTAGAACCGCTCACCCATGGCGGAGATCGCGGCGGCGCCCACGCCGATGATGCGGCAGTACCTCGAGCTGAAGGAGAGGTACCCCGACACCATCCTTTTCTTCCGGCTCGGCGACTTCTACGAGATGTTCTTCGAGGACGCCGTCACCGCCTCGCGGGTGCTCCAGATCACGCTGACCGCCCGCTCCAAGGGAGACGACAAGGTCCCCATGTGCGGCGTCCCGTACCACGCCGCCCGCGGCCACGTGGCCAGGCTGCTGGCGGCCGGCCTGAAGGTGGCCATCTGCGACCAGGTCGAGACCGCCAGCGCCGGCACGCTGGTGAAGCGCGACGTCACCCGGGTCATCACCCCCGGTACGGTCTTCGACGACCAGGCGATCGAGCCGGGCGAGACGGTCTGCCTGGCGGCGGCCTGCTTCGGCGAGCAGGGGATCGGTCTCGCCCTGCTCGAGACCACCACCGGCCAGCTGCGCTGCGGCGAGGTCGACTCCGACGCCCGGCTGGTCGACGAGCTGCGCCGGGCCGGCGCCCGCGAGCTGCTCTTCCCGCGTGGCGCCGCCCTCGATCGGGTCAAGGCGGTGGCCGCCGCCGCCGGAGCGCCCTGGGTGCTCTGCGACGACTCCACCTTCGAGCGCGGCGAGGCGGTGCTGCAGCGCCACCTCGGCGTCCCCACCCTCGACGGCTTCGGCGTGGCCGGGCTGAAGCTCGGCCTCGGCGCGGCCGCCGCCGCGCTCGCCTACCTCGACGAGACCCAGCGCACCCCGGCCAGCCACGTCGACCGGATCTCCCGCCTCGCCACCGAGGGCCTGCTGCTGATCGACGAGGCGACCCGGGCCAACCTGGAGATCGAGCGGACGCTGCAGGGCGGCCGGAAGCAGGGGACGCTGCTGGCGCAGCTCGACCGGACCGTGACCGCCCCAGGCGCCCGGCTGCTGGCCGAGTGGCTCCGCTACCCGCTGGCCGAGGTGGCGCCCATCCAGGCCCGGCTCGACGCCGTCGAGGAGCTCTTCGGATCGGCGGTGGCGCGCGGCGATCTCGGCCAGGCCCTCAGGCCGGTGGCCGACGTGGAGCGGCTGGTCTCCCGGCTCACGCTGCGCCAGGGGAACGCCCGCGACCTGCGGGCCCTCACCGGGGCGCTGCTGGCGCTGCCGGCGCTGGCCGACCTCCTGGAGGCGCGGGCCGCGCCGCTGCTGAAGACCGCCGGCGCCGGGCTGCGAGGGCTGGAGCCGCTGGCCGCCGCGCTCGACGCCGCGGTGGCGCTGGAGCCGCCGGCCACGCTCACCGAGGGCGGCCTGATCCGCCGCGGCCATTCGGCCGAACTCGACGAGCTGATCACCATCTCCGAGGACGGCAAGGGGTACATCGCCGGCCTCGAAGCCCGGGAGAAGGGGCGAACCGGCATCGGTTCGCTCAAGGTCCGCTATAACAAGGTCTTCGGCTACTTCATCGAGGTCACCAAGGCCAACCTCCACGCCGTGCCGGCCGACTACACGCGGCGCCAGACCACGGTGGGCGGCGAGCGCTTCATCACCGAGGAGCTCAAGGGCTTCGAGGAGAAGGTGCTGACGGCCGAGGAGCAGCGCGGCGCGCTGGAGCAGGCGCTCTTCGAGACGCTGCGGCAGCGGGTGGTGGTCGAGGGCGCCCGGCTGCGGACCGCGGCGCAGGCGGTGGCCCGGGCTGACGTGCTGCGCGCGTTGGCCGAGGTCGCCTCGGAGAGGGGCTACTGCCGGCCCGAGGTCGACGAGTCGGAGACGCTGGAGCTCATCGACGCCAGGCACCCGGTGGTCGAGGCCATGCTGCCGGGCGACTCGGGGGGCTTCGTCCCCAACGACATCACCGTCTCCTCCTCGGGAGAGGCGGCGGCCGAGCGGCACGGCTCGCTGCTGATCATCACCGGCCCCAACATGTCGGGCAAGAGCACCGTCATGCGCCAGGCGGCGCTCTGCTCGCTGCTGGCGCAGGTCGGCAGCTTCGTGCCGGCGCGGCGGGCCCGCATCGGCCTCTGCGACCGGATCTTCACGCGGGTCGGCGCCTCCGACGATCTGGCCCGCGGCCGCTCCACCTTCATGGTCGAGATGACCGAGACCGCCGCCATCCTCCACAACGCCACCCGGCGTTCGCTGGTGATCCTCGACGAGATCGGCCGCGGCACCTCCACCTACGACGGCGTCTCGATCGCCTGGGCGGTGGCCGAGCACCTCCACGACCGGGTCGGCTGCCGCACCCTCTTCGCCACCCATTACCACGAGCTGCAGGACCTCTCCCGCGAGCGGCCGAGGGTGAAGAACGTCTCCATCTCGGTGCGCGAGGTGGGCGACAAGGTGGTCTTCCTGCGCAAGCTGGTGGCCGGCGGCGCCTCGCGCAGCTACGGCATCGAGGTGGCCAAGCTGGCCGGGCTCCCGGCCGAGGTGCTGGCCCGGGCCAGGCAGGTACTGAAGAACCTCGAGGCGATGGAACTCGACGAGGCCGGCCACCCGCAGCTGGCGCATGGCCGGAAGGAGCCGGGGAAGGCCGGGGCGGCCAGGCAGCTCGGCCTCTTCGCGGCGGCACCCGATCCGGCCCTCGGCGCGCTGCGCGCCGAGCTGCTGGCGCTCGACATGGACTCGCTGCGGCCGCTCGACGCCCTCAACCTGCTGGCCGGCTGGAAGAAGAAGCTGGGGCGCTGAGGGCGAGGCGGGTCGCCGCGAAGGGAGCGGGGCCACGCCGGACAAAGGAAGAGGGGCCGGTCGCCCGGCCCCTCGGTGCTTCAAGCGTGCAGTCGCGGAGCGACTACCCCTTCTTGTGGCACTCGGTGCACTTGGTCGGGCCCTTCTTCTCGGTCTCATGGCACTTCTTGCAGAGGCCGTGAGCCTTCTCCTTGTTGAAGCCCTCGATCTTGCCCCCCTCCTTGGTGGCGTGGCACTTCAGGCAGTCGCCCTTCAGGCGGTCCTGGTGCTCCTTGTGGTGGAAGGTGACCTTGCCGTTCTTGTTGTCGATGACGATGGTGGCGGGCGGGTCAGCGGCAAAGGCGACGCCGGTAGAGAGGACGAGAGCGGCGACGATACCAGCGAAGATCTTGTTCACGGTTCCTGCTCCTGGATTTCGGGGGCGGACCAGCCCGCCCACCTGAATGGACGCGGCATGGTAGCCAGAATTCATCGGATGACCAGAGAAAAGTGGCGGAATGTCGCAGGGATGAGACCAAGTCTTGACTCCGCCTGACCCGGCTCGATGCACCACCGAAGATCGCGCCGTTGTTCAGGCCATTTCAAGCACGGCGCCGACCAGCCTGTCGATCCCGGCCGCCACCGGAGCGATCCAGGGTCCCAGCATGTAGGCCGGCGTGCTCACCATCTTGAGCCGCTGGTCGACCACGATCTGGTCGACCGGACAGTCGACGTGCTCCGCTCCCCATCCCCGGATGTGGCCAGCGGTCTCCGGGTCGAGGCCCACCGTGACCCTGACCTTCTCTCCTCCGTAGAGCCTGGCGGCGATGACCGGCGCGATGCAGATGAAGCCGAGCGGCTTCCCGGCGGAGTGCACCGCCCGGATCAGCCGCTCCACCTCCGGAGCGACCTTCATGGCCGCGCCGTCGAAGGCGTAGCTGCAGAGGTTCTTGGCCACGCCGAAGCCGCCCGGGAGGATCAACGCGTCGAGCTCCTCGGCCTTCACCTGGGCCAGCGGGGTGATCCGGCCGCGCACGATGCGGGCCGACTCCTGGAGCACGTTGCGAGCGGCGCCGGCCTGCGGCTGCTGGGCAGCGTGGTCCACGACGTGGTGCTGGGGCTGGTCCGGCGCCATGGCGATCAGCGCGGCGCCGCGCCGGTCGAGGGAGAGCAGGGTGCAGGTCGCCTCCTGGATCTCGGCGCCGTCGAGGAAGCCACAGCCGGAGAGGAGCACGCCCACCCGCTTGCCGTTCACCATGTCGGACCTCCTGGAGGAGCCGGGATGATACCGCCGCCGCCGAAAAGTGGACTGCGATATCGGCCGGGAGGACAGTCGCACCACCATGGGGACCCTCCTCCCGCTGCTCTTCTCGGTCCTGCTGGCCGGCGCCGCCCCCGCGGCGAAGCCGGTGGCACGGCCGATGGCGTCGAGCACGAGATACGAGGCGGCCCGCTCGCAGCTCAAGGCGCTGATGCGCGATCCGGTCAAGCGCCGATCCCATCAGAACTGGGACAAGGCGATCAAGGCGCTGCTCGACAGCGCGGTCGGGACCAACGCGCCGGGGGGGACGCTCGAGGCGGCCCGGGCTCGCTACGCGCTCTACCGCTGGTCGGCCAACGAGGCCGATCGCGACGCCGCCCTCCGGCTGGCCCAGCGGGCCGAGCGGCTGGGCGCGCGCGAGGCGGCCCGCTTCGCGGCCGCCATCCGCCGCGAGGCAGGCGACGATCGGCCGGCGCTGCCGCAGCACAAGGAGAAGCCGGTGCTCGCCAGCGCGCCGCCACACCCGGCCGAGCCTCGGAGCGCGCACCCGACGCCAGCGCCCCACGCTGCCCCGCCCGTGCCCTCGTCGCCTGCCGAGGTGTCGGCACCTGCCCCCCACGACCTCGAGCCGGCCACCGAGCCCGAGCTCGAGGCCGCGGTGGCCGACCTCAAGGCGCCGCGCGCCGGCCCCCTCCCGGCGTCGGCCACCATCGGGCCGCCGGCCGGCTCCGCCACCGCCTCGCCAGGCGATGAGGACGCTGGCGCCACCCGCTCCATCCGGCGCGTCGTGGTCGACGCCGGCCACGGCGGCCTCGACCCGGGGGCTATCGGCCCGACCGGCCTGCGCGAGAAGGACGTGACCCTGGCGATGTCCCGCAGGCTGGCCCAGCGCCTCCGACAGGCCGGCTTCGAGGTGATCATGACCCGCTCCGACGACCGCTACGTCGCCCTCGAGGAGCGGACCGCACTCGCCAACGCCCGCAAGGGCGACCTCTTCGTCTCCATCCACGCCAACGCCAACCCGCGCCGTACCCTGGCCGGGGTCGAGACCTGGATCCTCAACGTGGCCGACGACCGCTACGCCAACCGGCTGGCGGCCCGCGAGAACGGGGTCGATCCCGACGAGGAGTCCGGGGCCGTCGACGCGCGGCGCATCCTCACCGACCTCGACGCCCGCTCCTCCACCGACGCCAGCCGCCAGCTCGCCCAGCAGGTGCAGAAGGAGATCACCGCCTCGGTGCGGGCGAAGGTGGGAGAGGTGCAGGACCTCGGCGTCAAGAGCGCGCTCTTCTACGTGCTGGTCGGGGCCCGCATGCCGGCGGTGCTGGTCGAGACCGCCTTCATCTCCAACCGCCGCGAGGAGCAGCGGCTCGCCTCGGCCGCCTACCAGGAGGAGGTCGCGGCGGCGGTGAGCCGCGCCGTGGTCGGCTTCGCCGCGCAGCGGGGCCCGCGCCTGGCGCGCGGCCCGTGATGGACCGTGAGCGCGGTGGCCGGACGCGTTATATCGGGTCCTGATGATCGCCTCGCCGAGCACCGTCCTGCCCGCCCCAGGACCATTCCAGTTCAGGGAGCGCCTCGCCGAGCTGCCGCCGCTCACCGGTGACGCCAAGGCCGACCTGGCGGCGCGCCGCAGGTTCGCCGAGGCGCTGCATCGGGCCGGCGCCAGCGGCCGCACCATCGTCCGCCTGCAGTGCGCCGCCATGGACGAGCTGGTGCTCTCGCTCTGGAACCGGGCCTGCGCCGAGATCGCCCTGACCCGCCCGCCGACCCCGGTCTCCCTGATCGCGCTGGGCGGCTACGGCCGCAGCGAGCTCAACCCCTACAGCGACATCGACCTACTGGTGCTCCACGGCGCCGGCGGGCCCGACGCCTACGTCAAGGCCGCCAGCGAGAAGTTCCTCTACTCGCTCTGGGACCTCAACCTCGAGGTCGGCTACGGCGTCCGCGACCTCAAGGCCTGCGACCGGCTGGCCAGCGAGGATCACACCGCCCGCACCGCGCTGCTCGACCTGCGCTTCCTGACCGGGGACAAGGCGCTCTTCCGGGCCCTGGAGCGGGAGGAACTGCACGGCCTCTCCCAGGCCAAGGTCGACCAGTTCCTCGGCGACAAGCTGGCCGAGATGCGCGAGAGGCGCGAGAAGTTCGGCGACTCGCTCTACCTGCTGGAGCCCAACGTGAAGTCGTCCGAGGGCGGACTGCGCGACCTGCAGAGCGCCCTCTGGGTGGCGCGGGTGCGCTTCAAGACCGCCGGGATCAGCGACCTGCTCAACCGGGCGCTCCTGCCCGAGCGCGAGATCCGCGAGATGCGCAGCGCCCGTGACTTCATCTGGCGGGTGCGCAACGAGCTCCACTTCCTCTCCGGACGCAAGAACGACCAGCTCACCTTCGACGTCCAGCCCCAGGTGGCCGAGGCCATGGGCTACTCGGACAGCGAGGAGACCTCGGCCGTCGAGCAGTTCATGCGCCACTACTACCTGGCCGCCAAGACGGTGCTGGTGGCCTGCGACGCCATCGTCGACCGCTGCCTCGAGACGCAGGTGGCCTCCGGGTGGCGCATGGTGCCGCCGCCGGCCGCCATGACCGGCGCCGAGAAGGCGGTCCCGACCCAGCGCGGGCAGCCGACCCGCTCCGCCGACCGGCTCCTCGAGGGCGGGGAGTTCAAGATCTTCCGTGGCCGGCTCACGCTGGTGGACAAGGACGTGCTGCGCCGCTCGCCCGCAGCGCTGGTCCGCCTCTTCGCCGCCGCCGACCGCGAGTCGCTCGACCTCTACCCGTACGCCCGCGACCAGGCTGCCGAGGCGGCCGAGGCGCTGCCGCCGGGTGCCGCCGATGATCCCGAGGTCAACGCCGAGCTGCTGGCCTGCTTCACTCGCAAGGGGACCCGCGGCCGCTTCCTCACCCGCATGCACGAGCTGGGCGTCTTCCAGCGGGTGCTGCCCGAGTTCGCTCGCATCACGGCGCGGCGGCAGATCGACGTCTACCACGTGTACACGGTCGACGTTCACTCCCTGTTCGCGGTGCGCCGGCTGCTGGCGCTGCGCTGCGGCGACGTGCAGGAGGAGCGGGTCACCGCGCTGATGCAGGCCCTGGCCCGCCCGCTGCCGCTCTACCTCGGCACGCTCTTCCACGACATCGGCAAGGGGAGCGGCAAGGATCACGCGCTGCGCGGCGCCGAGATCGCCGCCGAGGCCTGCCTGCGCATGGGGCTCGATCCGGCCGACGCCGCCGACATCGAGTGGCTGGTGGCCCGGCACCTGCGCATGTCCTCGATCTCCCAGCGCCGCGACCTCTCCGATCCGGACCTGATCCACGCCTTCGCCGCCGAGGCCGGCACCATCGATCGGCTCGAGAAGCTCTACCTGCTCACCTACGCCGACATCGCCACCGTCGGGCCGCGCACCTGGACCGAGTTCAAGGCCCGGCTGCTGCGCGACCTCTTCGAGAAGACCCGCGCCGTGCTGGAGCGGGGGGAGCGCCGCCCCGAGCCGGGGACGGCCGAGTCGGAGGGGAGGGGACGCGCCCGCGCCGCGCTGGCCGAGCACGCCAGCGGCATCCCGGCCGAGGAGCAGGCCCGCTTCATCGAGGCCATGCCGGCCCGCTACTACGTCACAGTGGCGCCTGCGCAGGCCCCGCGCCACCTGCGGCTCTTCTGGCTGGGGCGCCGGCGCGCCATGGCCGCCTGGATCCGCCATCGCCCCGACCTCGGCCACTCCGACCTGCACCTGACCGCCTTCGACCGGCCCGGCCTGCTGGCCACCGTCACCGGCGTGCTGGCCGCCCACCGCATCGACATCCAGCACGCCGAGGTCTTCTCGACGCCCGACGAGGCGCCGCTCGGGCCCCTGGCTGGCCGGGCCCTCGACATCTTCGAACTGCGCGGCCCGGAGGACGGCCCGGTCGGGGCGGCCCGCTGGCGCGCGGCGCGGCGCGATCTCGACCGGGTGCTGGGCGGGCGGGAGCCGCTCCAGGAGGTGCTCGACCGGCGGCTCCGGGTCTTGACGCTCCCGGCCAAGCCGCTGCCCCGCCTGGCGGTCAAGGTGGTCATCGACAACGACAGCGCCCGGAGCCACTCGGTGGTCGACGTCTTCTGCGCCGACCGGGTCGGCCTGCTCCACACCCTGGCCCGCACCTTCTTCGAACTGGGGCTGACCGTCGATCTCGCCCGCGTCACCACCGAGGGGCACCGGGCCGCCGACGCCTTCTACGTCCGGACCGAGCAGGGGGCGCGCCTGCAGGGGGAGGTGGCGACCGCCGTGGTCGAGGCCCTCACCGCCGCGCTCTCCCGCCCCGACCGGTAAGCTGGTAAACAGGGAGCCATGGCGGTCGCCAACATCCTCGAAGTCGATCCGGTCAACCCGCAGCCGCGGGTGATCGAGAAGGCGGTGTCGGCGCTCTCGGGTGGCGGGTTGCTGGCCTTCCCGACCGACACCTACTACGGGCTCGGCTGCGACCTCTTCGACAAGCGGGCCATCGAGCGGATCTACCTGCTCAAGCAGTTGCCGCGGACGCAGGAGCTCTCCTTCATCTGCCAGGACCTGGCCGAGATCTCCCGCTACGCCATGATCGACAACGCCGCCTACCGGGTGCTGCGCCGCAAGGTGCCCGGCCCCTTCACCTTCATCCTGCCGGCCACCCGGCTGGTCCCGGACCTGGTGCTGCGGCGCCAGAAGACGGTCGGCATCCGCATCCCCGACAGCCCGGTGGCGCTGGAGCTGGTGCGCAAGCTCGGCCACCCGCTCATCTCCACCTCGGCCGCCACGCCGGACGGCGAGGTGCTGATCGACGCCCGGGACATCAAGGAGAAGCTCGGCCACGGCCTGGATCTCATCCTCGACGGCGGCTACCGGGCCAACGAGCCGTCCTCGGTGATCGACCTCTCCGGCCCCGAGCCGGTGGTGCTCCGGATCGGCAAGGGCGACGTCTCCGACCTGCTCACCTGACGCGAGCATCGCCCGATACTGGACGCCGCCCGCCCGGGCGATATCTTCGCCCCCGTGCCTCCGCTCGACGCCGCCCTCGACCTCTTCCTGGTCCACGTCCGCGTGGAGAAGGGGCTCTCGGCCAACACCGTCGAGGGGTACGGCCACGACCTGCGGCGCTACCTCGATCACCTGGCCGCCGCCGGGGTCAGCGACTGGTCCCGGGTGTCGCGGCGCGACATCCAGGGGCACCTGGCTGGCCTGGTGGAGGCCGGGCTATCGCCCCGCTCGCAGGCCCGCGCCCTCTCGGCCATCCGCTCGCTGCACCGGCTGCTGGCCGCCGAGAAGGTGACTCCCGGCGATCCGACCGACGAGATCGACTCGCCCCGCCGGGATCGCAAGCTGCCGCAGCCGCTCTCGCCGGCCGAGTGCGCCGCGCTGCTCATCGCCCCCGACCCGCGCACCCCGGCCGGGCGGCGGGATCGGGCCATGCTCGAGCTGCTCTACGCCACCGGCCTGCGGGTCTCCGAGCTGGTCGGGCTCGAGCTCAACGACCTCGACCTGGAGTCGAGGGTGCTCAAGGCGCGAGGGAAGGGGAACAAGGAGCGCCTGGTGCCGGTCGGGGCGCCGGCCGCCGAGTCGGTCAAGGCCTACCTCGCCGGGGCGCGCGAGCTGCTGCTCAAGGGGCGGCGCTCCCCCGACCTGTTCGTCACGCCGCGAGGCGGCCGGATGACCCGCCACGGCTTCGCCCGGCTGCTCGACCGCCACTGCCGCGCCGCCGGGATCGCGCGGCGGGTCTCGCCGCACAAGCTGCGCCACTCCTTCGCCACCCACCTGCTGGCCGGCGGCGCCGACCTGCGGGCGGTGCAGGTGATGCTCGGCCACGCCGACGTCGCCACCACCCAGATCTACACCCACGTCGACACCACCCAGTCCCGCCGGCTCTACGACCGATTCCACCCGCGGGCCTGACCGCTTCCCGACCGCGGCCCGACCACGGCCCGACCGCTGCCCGACCGCGGCCCGACCACGTCGGGGTGCCCAGAAACTCCAGTCAGCAGGCCACTTCGAGGCCGGGATCGGCGCGTTGACCCGGAGCGCCAAGCGCTGCTACACCACTCTTCTTTCCTAGAGGTCCCCCTTGTTCTCAGCTGACGCGCTGATCTCGCGGCTACTCTTCCTGCCGCTGTGGATCATCTCACTCTCCATCCACGAGTACTGCCACGCCTGGACCGCCTCCCGGCTGGGAGACGACACCGCCGCGCGGCAGGGGCGCCTCACGCTCAACCCCCTCGCCCACATCGACGTGCTCGGCACCCTGATCGCGCCGCTGCTCTTCTCCTTCGGCTGGGCCAAGCCTGTCCCCATCGACCCCTCCCGCTTTCGGCGGGACGTCACCATGGGCGCGGGCATGGCGCTCTCGGCCGGCGCCGGCCCCCTCTCCAACCTGGTCCTGGCCGTCCTCTCCGCCGGGGCCTACGGACTGGGGCTCAGGCTGGCCCCCGATCTGGTGGGCCGCGGCTCCATGGGCGAGATGTTCCTGCTCAACATGCTCACCTTCAACGTCATGCTGGCGCTCTTCAACATGATCCCCATTCCGCCGCTCGACGGCAGCCGTATCGTGGCCTGGGTGCTCCCCTACCGGTTGCGCAACCAGTGGCACGAACTCGAGCGCTTCTCACCGTTCCTGCTGCTCGGTGTCTTCTGGTTTGGAGGGAGCCTCGTCTCCGTGCCGGTCCAGCGGCTGAGCGCGATGCTCTTCCGCTTCGCCGTCGGTCTTTCCTAGGGAGCCCTCGCCGTCATGACCGCCCCGACCCGCCCCATCGTCGTCTCCGGCATGCGCCCCACCGGGCGGCTCCACCTCGGCCACCTGCACGGCGCGCTCTCCAACTGGGTCAAGCTGCAGGCCGAGCACGACTGCTTCTTCTTCTCCGCCGACTGGCACGCACTCACCACCAACTACGCCCAGACCGCGGCCATCAAGACCGCCGAGCGGGAGATGTTCGTCGACTTCATCGCCGCAGGCATCGATCCGGCGCGGGCCACGCTCTTCGTGCAGAGCCAGGTCAAGGAGCACGCCGAGCTGGCGCTGCTGCTCGGCATGATCACGCCGCTCGGCTGGCTGGAGCGCTCCCCCTCCTACAAGGAGGTGCGCGAGAACCTCACCGATCGCGATCTGGCGCTCTACGGCTTCCTCGGCTACCCGGTGCTGATGACCGCCGACATCATCCTCTACAAGGCGACCCGCGTGCCGGTGGGGGCCGATCAGGTGGCCCACCTCGAGCTCTCCCGCGAGATCGTCCGCAAGTTCAACGGCCACTACGGCGAGGTCTTCCCCGAGCCGAAGCCCATGCTCACCGAGGCGGCCAAGGTGGTCGGCACCGATGGGCGCAAGATGTCGAAGAGCTACAACAACTCGATCGAGCTGGGCGAGCCGGCCGAGTCGACCCGCACAAAGATCATGGGGGCGGTGACCGACCCGCAGCGCAAGCGCCGCCAGGACCCGGGCGACCCCGAGGTCTGCGGCATCTTCTACCTGCACAAGATCTACAGCGACGCCGCCACGGTGGCCTGGGTCGACCAGAACTGCCGCAGCGCCGGCATCGGTTGCGTCGACTGCAAGAAGAAGCTGCTGGAGAAGCTCGAGCCGGACCAGGAGCGGATGCGGGAGAAGCGCGAGGCGCTGCTGGCGCGCCCCGGCGACCTCGACGAGCTGGTGGCGATCGGCAACGCCAAGGCCCGCGGCGTGGCCGAGGCGACCATGGCGCAGGTACGCGCCGCGATGAAGCTGTAGGCTCGGACCAGCGGGGAGCGGCCAGGTGATGTCGACGCAGCAGGAGGAGAGGGGCGCCCCGGGCGCCGGCGAGGAGGCCCCGGCACGCCCGGTCGACGCCTTCCGCATCTCGCTGCCGCCGTTCAAGGCCGGCGAGCCGCCCTTCGAGGGGCCGCTCGACCTGTTGCTCCACCTCGTCAAGGAGCACCAGGTCGAGATCCTCGACATCCCCATCGCCCGCATCACCGAGAGCTACCTGGCGGCGCTGGAGCTGCTGCGCGAGCTCGACATCGACGTGGCCGGGAGCTTCCTCGACATGGCGGCGCAGCTCATGCTCATGAAGAGCAAGCTGCTGCTGCCGCGCACCGAGGTGGCGGAGGACGCCGAGCCGGAGGAGACCGGGGGCGACCCGCGCGCCGAGTTGGTGCGCCGGCTGCTGGTCTACCAGAAGTACAAGGCGGCGGGCGCCGAGCTGGGCGAGCGCGACATCCTCGACCGGACCGTCTTCGCGCGGCGGGCCAGGGCTGAGCGCCCGGCCGCCGCCGACGGCCCCGACGGGCTGGCCGACGTCTCGGTCTTCAAGCTGATCGAGGCGCTGGATCGTGCCCTGAAGAACGCCAGGCCGGAGATCAAGCACGAGATCTACACCGACCGGCTCTCCATCACCGACGCCATCGCGCGGGTGGTCGAGGTGCTGCGGCTGCAGGGGCGGGCCACCTTTGAGGAGCTGCTGCGCGGGAGCGACGGCGCGCCCAACACCCGCTCCGAGGTGATCGCCACCTTCCTGGCCATCCTCGAGATGGCCAAGCTCATGCTGATCCGGATCTACCAGGCCTCCTACGACGAGGCCGGCGCTTCGGGCTCCGAGATCCTCGTCGAGGCCAAGGACACGCTCGGCGACGGGTCGACGCCCGGTTCGCAGGAGGAGTACCGATGAACGAGCAGCACCCCCCGCCGGAGCCCGGCGTCTCCGCCGAGGAGCTGGCCCGGCTGCAGGCGGCCGAGGAGGCCAAGGCCGATCCCGCCCTCGACGAGGTGGTCCCGGCCGAGATCGACGTGGCCGAGGAGAAGGAGGAGCCGTTCGAGAAGCTGGCGGCCTCGGCAAGACGGCTCGGCCCGGATCGGGTCCGGGCCATCGTTGAGACGCTGCTCTTCCTGGCCGAGCGCCCGCTCACCGTCGAGGAGCTGCGCCAGGCCAGCGGCGTGGAGGCAGAGCGGCTGGAGAAGGCGCTCGACAAGCTCACCGGCCACTACCGCGAGGGGCCCTGCGGCATCGTGCTCCACGAGGTGGCCGGCGGCTGGCAGCTGCGCAGCTCCCCGGACAACTCGGCCTTCGCGCGCCGCTTCCTCAAGGTGAAGCCGCAGCGGCTCACCCGGGCGGCGCTGGAGACCCTGGCCATCATCGCCTACCGGCAGCCGGTGACCCGCCCCGAGGTGGAGGAGATCCGAGCCGTCGACAGCGGCGCGGTCGTCAAGGCGCTCCTCGACCGCAAGCTCATCAAGATCCTCGGCAAGAAGGAGGAGCCGGGGCGGCCCATCCTCTACGGCACCTCGCGCGAGTTCCTGGAGTTCTTCGCGCTCAAGGATCTGGCCTCCCTGCCGACGCTGCGCGAGTTCCACGAGCTCTCCGAGGAGCACCGCGAGATCGTCGAGAAGCAGCCCGAGCCGCCCGAGGCCGGCATCGTCGAGGCCCTGTCCGACCCGACGCTGCGGGCCGAGCTCGACTCGAAGAAGGCCGAGTCGGATGCCGCGCTCGAGGAGCTGGAGAGGGCGCTGGAGACCGCCGACCAGGTGTCGCGGGCGGCCGAGGCCGCGCTGGCCACCAGGCCTGCGGTCGATGCGGACGCGCCC
>JANYBC010000239.1 GCA_025360965.1 Anaeromyxobacter sp.
GGCGCAGGTTGCCCTCCGTCTCACCACCCCAGTCGGCCCACGGGACGACGTGGTCGAGTTCCAGCCGGTGCGTCGAGCCGCAGGTGCCGCCACCGTCGAGCGGCCAGCAGCAGCGGCCGGCGTCGCGTTGCCAGACGGCGCGCTTCACCGCGGCCGGGATGGCCTTACGGGGGCCGCCTCTGCGATGAGGCGGTGGCTCCGTGGCGGTCGGAATCGTGGTGGCGGTCGGTGTGGGGGTCGGTGTGGGGGTCGGGGTCGGGGTCGGAGTCGGGGTTGGAATTGCAGTAGCCGTCGCGGTCGGTACGACCGCCCGAGGCTTCTTCACCTGCCCACGCGCCCTGGCCTGCTTCTCCAGCAGCAGGTCGAGCGCCGCCTCGAGCACCTGTTCCAGCGTGGCGTTGGGGATGGCGTGGCCGAGACCGCGACGGGCTGACTCGACCTTATTGACCACCTCGCGGCGGACAGTGAAGTGGAGCCGGGTCAGGCTAGCCGTGAGCGGCTCGATCTCGTCGGGCCTCGGCGCGACCCTGGCGGGTTGGGTTGGCGGGAATTCTGACGTCAGAATGGACCTTGGATCCGTGTCAGCCGTCATCGCCCGGGCCTCGGGCGCCCCCGGAGAGGAGGCCGGCGGGAACGGCGCGGCTGGGAGCGACGCCGCCGAGAGGGACGCACCTGGGAGGAGGAGCTCCAGCCGCAGACCCGGTGCGTCAGTCGGACCGGCCGCGCCGACCAGCCGAGTCTCGCTGGTCATGAGATCCCGAACCGGTGGCGCCGGCCTCGGCTGCAACTCGGCCACCAGCGCCTGGGCCTCACGGGCCGAGAGGCCGAAGAAGCGCGGCACGACGACGGCACGGTTCTTCTCGGTCAGCACCTTGGCCAGCTCGGCGATGGTGGAGAGGCAGAGACGGCCCTCGCGGAGCGGCTCGATCACCTCGGGGAAGTCCTGCAGCAGTTCGGCGGCGCTCTTGCGATAGAAGGCCGCCCCCTTTGAGAGTCGCAGCTCGACGACCAGGAAGGCGAAGAGGTGGGCGTGCCCGAGCGGCGCCCAGCCGCGGCGCCGGTCGAAGTCGGAGAGGGCGATGAGGAAGTCGGCCATGGCCGACTGCTCCTTGCGAAGGAGCGAGGCGATCAGGTCGCGGAGCCGGCGTGCTTCCAGGAGTTCGAGAGGACGGCTGGCCGGGGCGTGAAGGTGCGCCGCGGCCGAGGAAGTGGTCGGGTGGGCGGTGGTCATCATTCACGGAACGTCTCATGCGGGTCTGACATTTCCGTGGCGCCAACACGCATGGAACCCAAGAGGGACAAACACTTGGCGAGGTCGGGAGATCGAAGTCGGATCGCGCCGCCGACCTCCGACCTCCTACCGTCGACAGCCAACCTCCAGCCTCCGACCGCCGACCGACGACTCTGCCGCCCGTCCCAGGGGCGTCTCCCAGCCTCGCAGCAGCGACCGACCCCGCGCACTCTTCGCTGCGCCTCTCGGTCGGTGATCGGAGCCGGTCGACCTCGACCTCGACGGTCTTGAGACGCTCCTCGTGTCTTGCGACGGCGCCACCAGAATCCGGCGCCGCCGCGACTTGCCGCAACCAACCTTGCCCCCTTCACGGCGCCGTCCTACCTTCACGGCGTGCCCCGCCCCATCGCCGTCCTCTTCGATCTCGACGGCACGCTCGTCGACACCGTCCCCTTCATCCTCGCCTCGGTCCGGCACACCTTCGAGGGGCAGCCGCGCACGCCGACAGACGCCGAGTGGATCGCCGGCATCGGCACGCCTCTGCGCAACCAGCTCGCCCCGCTGGCCGCCTCGCCCGAGCTGGCCGAGCAGCTCTTCCAGCGCTACCGCGCCTACTGGCTCGAGCACCACGACGCCGCCACGCGCCTCTTCCCGGGCGCCGGCCAGCTGGTCCGGTCGCTCAAGGTGTTGGGTCATCCCATCGCCATCGTCACCGCCAAGATCGAGGCGGGGGCCGAGCGGACGCTCCGCCACGTCGGCCTGCGCGACCAAGTCGACCTGATCGTCGCCGCCGACACCGTCGAGAAGTCCAAGCCCGACCCGATGCCAGTCCGCTACGCGCTCTTGAAGCTCGACCGCCCGCCGCGCGAGGCGGTGATGATCGGTGACTCGCCGCACGACCTCGCCTCCGGCCGCGGGGCCGGCACCGCCA
This sequence comes from Anaeromyxobacter sp., assembly GCA_025360965.1. Taxonomy (GTDB): domain Bacteria; phylum Myxococcota; class Myxococcia; order Myxococcales; family Anaeromyxobacteraceae; genus JADKCZ01. Next base: position 2,163 of record JANYBC010000239.1, read on the forward strand.
CCATCGGCGTCTGCTGGGGCGCCGCCACCGGCGAGGTGCTGGCGCCGCTGGCCGACCACCTGGTCACCCGCATCGAGGAACTCGCGCCGCTCATCGGCCGCCTCTAGGTGGCCGCGCCCTGCTATCCTCCCGCCTCCATGCGCGTCGCCTACCTCGGCCCACCGGGCACCTTCAGCGAAGAGGCCGTCACCCGCTGCGATCTGGCCGCCGGCGACGAGCCGCTCCCCTGCGCCTCCTTCCCCGCCGCCTGGGACGCGGTGCTGGCGGGAGAGGCCGAGGCGGCACTGCTCCCGGTGGAGAACTCGATCGAGGGGGCCATCGGCACCACGCTCGACCTGCTGGTGCACCGGCCCGGGCTGCTGATCCGGCGCGAGGTGCTCCTTCCGGTCCAGCAGCACCTGCTGGCCGCCGCCGGGACCACGCTAGCGCAGGTGACGCGCGTGCTCTCTCACCCGCAGCCGCTCGGCCAGTGCGCCCGCTTCCTGCGCGAGCGGCTTCCGGCCGCAGGGCTGGAGCCGACCATCTCCACCGCCGACGCCGCCATCCAGGTGAGCAGGGGTCTCCCCGGGGCGGCCGCCATCGGCGCCCGGGCCGCCGCCACCCGCTACGGCCTCACCATCATCGCCGAAGGGATCCAGGACTCGGACGAGAACACCACCCGCTTCCTCCTCGTGGCCCGCACCGACGAGGCCCGCACCGGCAGCGACCGGACCAGCATCGCCTTCACGCTCGACCGCGACCGACCTGGCGGCCTCTACGAGGTGATGGGCGAGTTCGCCTCGCGCGGCATCAACCTCTCCAAGCTGGAGAGCCGGCCGGTCAAGGGGGCGCTCGGCCTCTACTACTTCTTCCTCGACTTCGAGGGGCACCGTCTCGACGCCCCGTGCGCCGAGGCGCTCGAGGGGGTCCGTCGCCGGGCCCACAAGCTCCACCTGCTCGGCTCCTACCCGCGCATCTCGCTGGCCTGAAGCGCCGCGGCCAGCGCCGCCAGATGGTCGGCGGTGGCGCCGCAGCAGCCGCCCACCAGCCGGGCGCCGGCGGCGACGGTCGGTGCCAGCGCCCGCGCGAACTCGAGCGGCGGCAGCACCGCCCCGGGCGGCCCCGGGCTCGGCTTGGCGATGAAGGGGATGGGCAGGGTCGCCCTGGCCCAGGCGGCCAGCGCAGCGAGCGGAGGGCCGGCGGGCACGCAGTTGACGCCGACCGCCACCACCCGCCCCACGCTCGCGCCACCCGCCGAGAAGCGGGCGGCGCCAGAGAGCAGCGCCTCGCCGGGCATCCCGTCCGGCGCGAACCAGCGGCCGCCCCGCTCCTGCAGCGTGAAGGTGATGGCGACCGGCAGGCCGGGCCTCAGCGCCGCCGCCAACGCCGCCGAGGCCTCGCGCCAGTCGTACTGGCTCTCGAGCCAGATGAGGTCTGCCCCGGCCTCGGCCAGCGCCGCCACCGGCCGCTCGAAGGGCGCCCGGAGCTTCGCCGCCGAGGGCGCCGTGCCGCCGGGTCGGGCCAGCGCCAGCGGTCCGAGCGCGCCGGCCACCCGCAGGCCCGGCGCAGCGCCACGCGCCAGCGCAACCGCCGAGGCGCAGAGCGAAGCGGCCGAGCGACCAAGCCCGGCGACGGCCAGGCGCGGGGAGGCGGCGTTGAAGGTGCAGGTGAGGAGCAGGCGGGCGCCGGCCGCGGCGTGGGCGGCGTGGACCGCGGCGATCGCCTCGGGTCGCTCCAGCAGCCAGCGCTCGGGCAGGTCGGCGGCCGGGAGGCCGGCCGCCTGGAGGGCGGTCCCCATGGCCCCGTCGATGAGGACCGGCCCGAGGCGAGGGTCGAGGTTCATCGGGGGCTCCCCGGGTGGAGGGGCCGCCAGCGGGGCAAGTGGGGCGTCTGGATGGACGGCATGGTCAAGCGATTCTACAATCGAGCGACCGCCCCGGCGATGGCTGGGCCGCCCGGCGGGCGGGGTGACGACGAGGGGGCTGGCGATGCGCCGGAAGATCCGTGTGGTCGGTGCGATGATCGAGCGGGACGGGCGCTACCTCATCACCCAGCGACCGGCCACGGCCACGCTGCCGCTGCTCTGGGAGTTCCCGGGCGGCCGGGTCGAGCCGGGCGAGACCGACCAGCTGGCCCTGGCGCGAGAGGTGATGGAGCTGGTGGGGCTGGTGGTGGAGGCGGACGACCGGGTCATCCACGTCGAGCATGCCTACGAGGCCTACGACATCGACTTCTGCGTCTACCGCTGCCGGCTGCGCTCCGGGACGCCGCGCCACGACCGGATCAACGACCACCGCTGGGTGCTGCCGCGGGAGCTGGACGGCTACCAGTTCCCCCCGGCCGACGAGAAGTCGATCGCATTGCTGCTCGGGCTGTAGCGGCAAGGCCCGGCGCCGGCTGGACGGCGGCCCCCATTCGGGCGACCCCCTCAAAAGGGAATAGGCCGGCCCCTCCGGCGGTCATAGATCCCGCCTGCACGCCACGGCTTTCCGCCCGAGGAGTTCCATGCGCCGCTTCCTGCTCAGCTTTGCCGTCGCCTCCAGCCTCGTCGCCGCCCTCGTCGCCTGCACCGGACGGGACCGAGCCGGCGCCGAGCAGCCGGTCCGCCCCACCAGCGCCCTCTTCAGGGAGGCCGCGCTCAACACCCCGGCCTCCGCCGAGCCAGCCGTCCCCGGAGGCACGTCCTTGGCGCCGCTCATCGAGCGGCTTAAGCCGGCGGTCGTCAACATCTCCACCACCACCGTGACCAGGCAGCCGCGCGGGATGCGGCGCGGCCAGTTGCCGGACGGCTTCGAGCGCTTCTTCGGCCAGCCCAGCCCACACGGCGGCGGCCCTGGCGAGGCCCCCGACGAGCAGCGCGGGCAGGGGCTCGGCTCCGGCTTCATCCTCAACGGCGAAGGGTTCATCCTCACCAACCACCACGTCATCAAGGACGCCACCGACATCCGCGTCAAGCTGGCCGACGACCGCGAGTTCTCGGCCAAGGTGGTCGGAAAGGATCCGCTCACCGACGTGGCGCTCATCAGGCTCAACGCGCCGCCCAGGGACTTGCCGACGGTGGTGCTGGGTGACTCGGACGCGCTCCGGCAGGGCGACTTCGTGCTGGCCCTCGGCTCGCCGTTCGGCCTGTCCGGCACCGCCACCCTCGGCATCGTCTCGGCCAAGCACCGCGGCGGGGTCGGCACCGGCAGCCCCTACGACGACTTCCTGCAGACCGACGCCGCCATCAACCCGGGCAACTCGGGCGGGCCGCTCTTCAACCTGCGCGGGGAGGTGGTCGGGATCAACACCGCCATCATCGCCCCGCAGCTCGGCTCCGGGATCGGCTTCGCCGTCCCCATCAACCTGGCCAAGTCGCTGCTGCCGCAGCTGCAGGCCGGCGGCAAGGTGGTGCGCGGCTACGTCGGGGTCTCACTCTCCGAGCTGACCCCCGACCTCGCCCAGGCCTTCGGTCTCCCGTCCGGGAGCAAGGGGGCGCTGATCCAGCAGGTGATGCCGAAGACGCCGGGCGAGAAGGCCGGCCTCGAGCCGGGCGACGTGGTCACCTCGCTCGACGGCAAGCCGATCGAGTCCTCCTCGGCGCTCTCGCGCGCCGTGGCGCTGGTCCCGCCGGGGAAGAGCCTGAAGCTCGGGCTGGTCCGCAAGGGGAGCCAGAAGACCGTCTCCGTCACCGTGGGCCAGCGCCCCGACGACGAGGCGGCCGTCGGCCGGGAGGACGGGGAGGAGGGTGAGGCGAGCGCGGAGGGGAGCAAGTCTCCGAAGCTGGGGCTCAAGGTGGCGACGCTCACGCCCGACGTGGCCAGGGAGCTGAAGCTCCCGCCCGAGACTGGCGGCGTGCTGGTGACCGAGCTGGTCGAGGGTGGGCCGGCCGAGCAGGCCGGCGTCAGGCGCGGAGACCTGATCCTCGAGGTCAACCGGCAGGGGGTGGCCAGGCCCGCAGACCTGGTCGGCCTGGTCGGGAAGATGAAGGAGGGCGAGATGGCTCTGCTCCGGATCAGGCGCGGGCCGCTCCATGCCTACGTCGCCGTACCGGTCGGCGGGCGCAAGTAGCCGGTATCGCGAAAAGGTAGGGCGAGGTCGGATTCTTGCCTACATCACCCTACCAGTCTAGCCTCCCTCATCGAACAGGGAGGCACGCATGCTCTGGCGCACCAAGCAGGCCGACAGCCCCGAGAAGGTCACCAGCCCCGAGCGGCGCACCATGGCCAGACTCGACAAGGTCTTCGCCGTCTGGCTCGAAGGTGAGCGCGGCGAGGTCCGCGGCGTGGCCCGCAACATCTCTCCCGGCGGCCTCTTCGTCGAGACCCCCATGACCGAGCCGATCGGCGCCGAGGTGCGAGTCAACTTCACGACCGACGGCGGCGGCATCGTCGCGGTGGGCGAGGTCCGCTACGTCTGCCACCTGGTCGGCCGTCGGGCCCCAGGCGAGGGCCCGGACGTGCCAGTCGGTGTGCAGGGGATGGGCATCCGCTTCATTCGCTTCGAGGCGGCCAGCGCCCCGTCCGAGTCGCTCCACTAGCGCCCGCACGGGCGGCTCCCCGTGGCGCCGGGCCGGCTCCCGTGTTACCGGCTACCACTCCCATGCTCGCCATCGAGACCCACGGGCTCACCAGGCTCTTCGACGGGAAGCCGGCCGTCGCCGACCTCTCCCTGGCCGTGGCCGAGGGGGCCTTCTACGGCTTCCTCGGCCCCAACGGCGCCGGCAAGTCGACCACCATGAAGCTGCTCACCGGCCTGCTGGCGCCGACCAGCGGGCAGGCCAGCGTGCTCGGGCACGACCTCTCCGACCCGAAGCGGGCGCTCCAGGTGCGGCGGCTGGTCGGCGTGGTGCCGGACGGCCTCTCGCTCTTCGAGCGGCTCACCGGCCTGGAGCAGCTCCGGCTGCACGGCCAGCTCTACGGCCTGCCGCGAGTCGAGGCGGCGCGCCGGGCCGACGAGTTGCTCACCGCCATGGAGCTGACCGACCAGGCCGGCAAGCTGATCGGGGACTACAGCCACGGGATGAAGAAGAAGCTGGCGCTGGCCGGGGCGCTGATCCACGGGCCGAAGCTGCTCTTCCTCGACGAGCCGTTCGAGGGGATCGACGCCGTGGCGGTGAGCGGCATCCGGCGCATGCTCCAGCAGCTGGTGCAGGGCGGGCAGATGACCATCTTCCTCACCAGCCACGTGCTGGAGGTGGTGGAGCGGCTGGTCACTCACGTCGGCATCATCCAGCGCGGCCAGCTGGTGGCGCAGGGGACGCTCGAGGAGGTGCGCGGGGCCGGCACGCTCGAGGAGGTCTTCATCCGCACCATCGGCGAGGACGTGAAGGAGCGGCGCCTCTCCTGGCTCGACGAGAAGGGCGCGGTCGGGGCGTGAGCGGGCTGCGCGACTCGCCGCTGGCCGCCTTCACCGAACTCCGCTTCCGGCTCACCTGGCGGAGGTTGCTGGGCCGCCGCGGGGTCGGTGAGCTGGTGGCCAAGGTGCTCGGCTACCTGCTCATGCTCCCCATCGGCGCCGTCGGCGCCATCGGCATCGGCTTCGGCGCCTACAGCGCGGCGAGCGGGAAGCCCGGGATGCTCCCGGGCGGCCGGCAGGGAGACATCCAGGTCACCGCCATGTTCTTCGGCATCTGGCAGGCTTGGACGGCGGCGACGCTGGCGATGCAGGAGCAGGAGTCGCTCGATCTGCGCCGCTACCTCATCTACCCCTTGCGCCCCGGCATGCTCTGGCTCCACGGCCAGGTGGCCGGGCTACTGGGTGACCCGCTGGCGCTCTTCTGGTGCCTGCTGCTGGGTGGCGGGTTGGCCGGCGCGGCCGCCGGGCGCTTCGGGGCCTGGCTGCTGCCGCTGGCGCTGCTCATGGTCCTCTTCGGCGCCGCCACCGCCGCCTGGCTGGCCCTGATCCAGGAGATGGGCGCCAGGGTGCTGCGGCGGGCCCACGTGAAGGCGCTCCTCTTTTCCGGCTTCTACGTGGCGGCCACGCTGGTCGTGGTCCTGGTGGCCGGCTTCAACAAGGAGAAGCCGAAGCTCCAGGACCTGGTGGCCATCTTCGAGGCGCTCCAGTGGATCGGCTGGCCCGGGGCCATGGCGGCCGGCGCCGGGCGGAGGCTGTTCCGCGGCGACCTGCTCGCTGCCCTGCCCTGGATGGTGGCGCTGGCGGTGGCCACGGCGCTGGCCGGGTGGGTCGCCTTCCGGCTGGCGCTCGCGGCGGCGCGCGACGGCGGCGGCGCCGGCGGCGCCAGGGTGGGGCAGGGGCTGGGCGGGATCTTTGGGCGGCTCTGGCCCGGACCGGGCGGGGCGCTGCTGGAGCGGGAGGTGACCTTCCTGGCGCGCCATCCGCTGCCGCTGGTCCTGACCATCATCCTGCCGGCGGTGGCCGGGCTGGTGGCCTGGAAGGCCCAGCCCTACATCCCGGTCGAGGCCGGGGAGGTGGTGCGGGCGCTCCCGATCATGGGCGTGGCGCTCTACGTCCACCTCGCCACCCAGGGCTTCTGGCTCAACGGCTTCGGCTGGGAGCGGGGCGGGGCGCGGCTCTACTACCTCTCGCCGCTGCGGCTCGAGGCGGTGCTGGTGGCCAAGAACCTCTCGGTGGCGGCGCTGGCGCTCGGCATCGAGGCCTGCTCGGTGGCGCTCATGGTGCTGGCCGGCGGCTGGCCGCCCGCGTGGGCGCTGGCCGGCTCGCTGGCGCTCCACCTCGGCAGCGCCCCGTGGTTCTTCGCGGTCGGCAACGCGGTCTCGATCCTCAACCCGCGCGTGGCGCCGCTCTCCCTGCAGCGGAGCGGGAGCCTGCCGGCCCTCTCGGCGCTGGCCGGGATGGTCACCTTCACCGGCGTCGCCGCGCTCTTCGCCCTGCCGGTGCTGCTGGCGCTCAAGCTCGACCAGGGCTGGCTGCTGGCGCCGGCCTGGATCCTGCTCGGGGCGGCCGGGGGGCTGCTCTGGTGGCGGACGCTGCCGGCGGCGGCCCGGCTGCTCATGAGCCGGCGCGAGCAGCTGCTGGCGGCGGTGACCGGCGACGAGGCCTGAGGGGCGCCGGGCGGTCAGCGCGGGCGGCGCCGCTGTACGAACCTCAGGCGAGCCGGTCGGGCGACTACTCGGTCCGCGGTGCCGGCGCCTGGCGGAGCACGGTGGGGCGCGTCACGCCCCGGCCGGCCAGCGCCGCCTCGCAGAGCGCCTGCTGGCTGCGCACCGCGCCGGGGCCGCCCTCGGCGCGCCGGTAGCTGCCGTCGGCCTGGAGCCAGCGGGCCCGGGTCCGGTCCTGGAGCGGCAGGCCGAGGATCTCGCTCACCACCCGGGCCTTGAGCGCCCGGTCCTCGACCGGGAACATCACCTCGACCCGGGAATGGAAGTTGCGCGGCATCCAGTCGGCGCTGGAGAGCAGGCAGTCTGGGTTCTCCCCGGCGCCGAAGACGAAGACCCGCGAGTGCTCGAGGAAGCGGTCGACCACCGAGGTGACCCGGATCCGCTCCGAGACGCCGGGGACCCCCGGGCGAAGACAGCAGATGCCGCGCACCAGCAGCTCGATCTCGACACCGGCCTGGCTGGCGGCGTAGAGGGCGCGGATCACCGCGGCGTCGACCAGCGCGTTCATCTTGGCGAGGATGCGGGCCGGCTCGCCGCGCCGGGCCCTCTCGGCCTCCCGGCCGATCAGCTCGATGATCCGCTCCTGAAGCCCGAACGGTGCCACCGTCAGCTTCTTCCAGCGCGGCGCCTCGGCGTAGCCGGTCAGCAGGTTGAAGAGGTTGGCCACGTCCTCGCCCAGCTCGGGCGCGGCCGAGAAGAGCGAGAGGTCGGTGTAGGTCCGGGCCGTCTGCGGGTTGTAGTTGCCGGTGCCGAGGTGGATGTAGCGGCGCAGCCGGGGCCCCTCGCGGCGGACCACCAGCGCCACCTTGCAGTGGGTCTTGAGCCCGAGCAGCCCGTAGACCACGTGGACGCCCGACTCCTCGAGCCGGCGCGCCCAGGCGATGTTGTTGGCCTCGTCGAAGCGGGCCTTGATCTCGACGATGGCGGTGACCTGCTTGCCGTTCTCGGCGGCCCGCGAGAGGGCCCGCACGAAGGGGCTGTCGCCGCTGGTGCGGTAGAGGGCCTGCTTTATGGCGAGGACGTCCGGGTCCTCGGCCGCCTCCTCGACGAAGCGGACCACCGGGTCGAAGGCCTCGTAGGGGTGGTGGAGCAGCACCTCGCCCTCGGCGATGGCCTGGCGCACCGGCGTGCCCTCCTCGAACACCTTGGGGAGGACGGCGGTCCAGGGCTCCTGGCGCAGCTCGGGGCGCGGGTCGGCCTCGCCGAGCTGGAGCAGGTCCTGGACCTGCAGCGGCGCGGTGGTCCGATAGACGTCGGCCGCCTCGAGCTTGAGGGCCCGCACCAGCGCCGAGACGATCGGGTCGGCCGCGCCGGCGGCGATCTCGAGCCGCACCGCGGCGCCGCGGTCGCGCCGTCGCAGCTCATCCTGAACCGCCGAGACCAGGTCCTCCGACTCCTCCTCGTCGATCTCCAGGTCCCAGTTGCGGGTGACCCGGAAGGCGGCGGCGTGGAGCACCGAGAAGCCGGGGAAGAGGTCGACCGCGTACGCGGCGATCACCTCGTCGAGCAGGGCGTGGACCAGGCCGGCCGCGGAGGGGAGGCGCAGGAGGCGCGGCAGCACCGACGGCACCTGCACCACCGCCAGCAGCACCTCCATGTCGCGGCGGCGCTTGCGCCCGGCCCGCCGCAGGATCAGGGCGACGTTGAGCGACTTGTTGCGCAGCTGGGGGAAGGGGTGACCCGGGTCGACCGCCAGCGGCGTCAGGACCGGGAGGATCTCCTGGGTGAAGCGGGAGCGGGCCACCTCGGCCTGCTCGGGGGTGAAGTCCTTCGGGGCGACCAGCAGGTGGCCGGCGCGGGCCAGCTCGGGGCGGATCTCCTCCTGCCAGGCCTTCTCCTGCTCCTCCACCAGGCCGTGGGTGCGGGCCGCGACCGCCGCCAGCACCTCGGCCGGAAGCAGGCCATCGGCCGCCGCGTCGGTGACGCCGCCGGCGACCTTCTGCTTCAAGCCCGCCACCCGGACCATGAAGAACTCGTCCAGGTTGGAGGAGGAGATCCCCAGGAACTTGAGCCGCTCCAGCACCGGCAGGGCCGGGTCGCGCGCCTCCTCGAGCACCCTGGCGTCGAACTCGAGCCAGGAGAGCTCCCGGTTGAAGTAGAGCGAGGGGTCGTGCGGCTCCGCCGCCCGGGGAGGGGCCGTCTCGGCGGGCACTTCGTTGGCGGGGGAGATCGGCGTGAGCGCAGGCATGGTCAACCTCACTGAGTATGTCCCGGACTCGACACCGACATTGCAACCCTTGTGTGACGGCAGCGTGACCGGTCCGGCGCTCCAGATGCCACTCACGCCTGTCGGTACGGGGAGTTAGAGTCCCTCGGAATGAAGAACGGACACGAGCGGATCCTGGCGGCCATCGACGTGGGGACCAACGCAGTCCGGCTCGAGATCGCCCGGCCGCTCCCGGACGGGACGCTCGAGACCCTTCACCAGGAGCGAGATCCGGTCCGGCCCGGCGAGGGGGTATTCAGCGGCGGCTCGATCGCCAAGCCGGTCGCCAACCGGCTGCTCGGCACGCTGCGCCGCTACGCCGCGCTCTGCCGCCGCCACCGGGCCAAGGTTCGCGCCGTCGCCACCGCGGCGGTCCGCGAGGCGCGCAACCGCGACGAGATCGTCCGGCGGGCGCACGACGAGGCCGGCCTCAACCTCGAGGTGGTGAGCGGGCGAGAGGAGGCCCGGCTCATCTGCCTCGGCGTGCTCGAGGGGCGGCCGGCCTCGGCCCGATCGCTGGTGATCGACATCGGCGGCGGCTCGACCGAGGTGGCGACCGGGCTCGGCGAGAAGCCGACCTCGCTCTTCTCGGTGGCGGTCGGTGCGGTGCGGCTCACCGAGATCTTCGGCTCGTCGGGGAAGGTCTCCGAGGAGCGGCTGGCGGTGATGCGCTCCTACGCCGCCGAGGCCTTCCGCGAGACGCTGCCGCGCCGGCTGGCCGGGCCGCGCATCGCGCTCGGCTCGTCGGGGACCATCAACGCCATCGTGGCGGCCGGCACCGACTCGAAGCGGCTGACCCGTCGCCGGCTGGAGCGGATGGTAGAGGAACTGGCAGGGCTGACGCTGGCCGAGCGGCGGAAGCGCTTCGAGCCTCGCCGGGCCGAGATCATCGTGGCCGGGGCCGTCATCCTCGAGGCCTGCATGGCCCACCTGAAGCTCGAGGCGGTCACCGCCGTCAGCACAGGCCTGCGCAACGGGCTGCTCCTCGACCTGGCGCGGCGCTCACCGGCGGCGGCCGAGGCCGCGGCCGAGGGGCGGAGCGAGGCAGTGATCGCCCTGGGGCGGCGCTTCGGCTTCGACGAGAAGCACGCCCGGCAGGTATCCCGGCTCTCGCTGGAGCTCTTCGACCAGCTGGCCGGGCTGCACAAGCTCCCGGCCTCGTCGCGCGGCGTGCTGGAGGCGGCGGCGCTGCTCCACGACGTCGGCCACGCCGTCTCGCCGCAGCGGCACCACAAGCACACCTACTACCTGATCGCCAACGCCGACGTGGCCGGCTTCTCCGACCAGGAGCGGCAGCTGGTGGCGCTGGTGGCCCGCTACCACCGGCGCTCGCCGCCCGAGGCCGGAAGGCCGGATCTCGAGGGGCTGCCGCCCGGGCAGCTCAGGCTGCTGCGCCGGCTGGTGGCGCTGTTGCGCACCGCCGACGCCCTCGACCGCAGCCACCACCAGCCCGTCATCGGGCTGCGGGCCTCGGTGCAGAACGGCCGGGTCCGGATCCTGGCGCGCTCCCGCGGCGACGTCGACCTGGAGCTCTGGGACGTGGAGCGCGAGGCGGCCTACTTCAGGCAGGCGCTCGGGAAGCGGCTCGAGGTGGTGGCGCGGAGGCGGTGAGCGGCGAGGGCTGCTGCCCGGGCGTCCGGGCGGTGCTCAGCGCTCGGCGACCTTGAGGGCCAGCCGCTCCTGCAGCCGCAGGTCGAGCCGCTCGGCGAAGTCGGGCGCGGTCGGCGCCGCCAGCAGCTCCGGCGCAGCGCGGCAGGCGGCCGCCGCGAGCCGGCGCGAGCGCTCGGGATCGCCGCCGGACAGCAGCCCGGCGTAGGCCGCGAGGTACTCGCCACCGCCGCGGGCCATGTCGCGCCGCAGCTCGCGGTGGTTGGCGAGGGCGAAGCGATGGCGCTCGAGCCGGCGCAGGCTGGTGGTGGCGCCCTGGTCGACGCCGGCGGGCAGCATCTGCAGGTGGTACTCGGTCGGCGAGAAGCGGACCATGGCGCCGGTCAGGATGTCGACGCCGCCGGAGATGAGCGGGCTGCTGATGTCGAGGATGGCGACCACGTTGAAGTCGCGCAGCAGCTTGAACTCCTGGGTCCGGTAGCCCGGCTTCTCGAAGCTGGCGATGAACTGCTGCCCGCCGATGAAGCCGCGGGGCATCTCGACCGAGAGGGGCAGCTCGCCCTTGTAGTGCCCGTCGACGGAGAGCCGCACTCCGGGGACGTCGGCGTCGAAGCTGAGCCGGTCGGTGGTGCCGGTGAAGAGGGTGGCGCAGCCGCCCAGCAGGAGCGGGAGCAGCGCCAGCGCCAGGCGGGGGAGGCGGCGCGGCGAGAGGCTGCGAAGACGCGGGTCAACGCGGAGTGGCATGAGACGGATCGTGGCATGCCCGGGCGATGGGCCGCAAGCTCCAATCAATGGGCGGCGCTACGACGAGAACGGGCGCCCGGGCTATCCCCAGGCGCCCGTCACGCGAAGTTCGATAAGCAGACTCGAGCCGTTGACGCGCCGGACTACAGCTCTGCTCCCGGGGTCCAGAAGCGCTCGCGCTGCTTAGAGCGAGAACGTCAAGCCCACCGCGACGATGATGCTGTTGAACTCGCTGTCTGTATTGAACAGTGTCACCTTCCCGATGACGTACTTGACCTCGGCGCCGAGCCTGGCCGAGGGTGACAACTTGACGTTAAGGCCCCCGCCGAGGAAGAAGCCAAACGGGGTATCCGATGCACTGTTCGTTGCCGTCGTATAGCCCGGAGCCGAAAGCTCCCCTCGCTCAGTGATGGGATAGAGCCCTCCGCCAGCGAGCCCATAGAGTTCGAGCTTGTCTACGGGGAGAACCAGCCTCACCGCCCCCGTCACCGAATACGCAGTCACATCAGCCTTGACGGTCGCAAACACGCCGCTGACGTACCCGGTCTGAGCTCCACTCATGGAGAAGTGCCCGACGCCAAACTCCAGCGCGAAGTTTTCGTTCACCCGGTAGCCAAGGGCGGCCTCCAGGGACAGCCCGTTGTCGAAACCTTCAAGGTCGCTCGACTTCGGGATGACGCCGCCAACCTTCGCCGTCAGGTAGGCCTTCCCTTCCTGGGCCGGTGGCTGCGCAATGGCCGGAGGTGGTGAAGGCGCTGCGGCAGGAGACACCGATGGCGTAGCGACTGGGGGCGAAACCGGAGCAACGACTGGCGCGGGAGGTTGCTCGACAACCGGAGCGGGCGAGGGCGCTGGGGCCGGGCTTGGCGGTTGCGCCTGGGCATGCGCCAAGGTGGGCAGCGTCAAGGCGACCAGTAGTCCCAGTACGATATGTCTCATGGTGTTCCTCCGAAAGGCTGTGTGAAACAGCAATACCTTCTGGACGGACACCGACTGACAGTAAGCGCCTCCTGCGTCAATAGGACGCACCTGGTGCGGCCCTGCGCCTCCTCGCCAAATCGGATTCGAATGGACCCACCGGCAATCTCGCCGCCGCACCGGCCCTCCAACGACGACGGGCGCCCTGGTTG
>JANYBC010000025.1 GCA_025360965.1 Anaeromyxobacter sp.
CTCCGGGCCGTGGAGGAGCAACCGGCATGCCCCGAGGGCGCCGCGAAACTGCTGGGGAAAAGGGACCGGAGCGGGGAGCTGCCGGCTGCGCCGCGGACCTACGGGACGGCCGGCGCACCCTCGAAGCGCGGCTCGCTCGCGGCCCGGCGCAGGCCGGTGGCCCAGTCGATGGCGGCCGCCTGCGGGTTGCCGAAGGGGCGCGAGCGGACGACCAGCGTGTGGCCGCGGGCCCGCAGCGCGTCGGCGCTGGCGGCGTCGAGCCCGAACGGCTCCACAAGCACCACGTCCGGCAGCCACTGGTGGTGGAGGCGCGGCGCGCCGAGCGCCTGGTCGAGCGCCATCCCGTCGCCGAGCACGTGCATGATCACCTGGGCCACGGTCGAGGGGATGGTCGCCCCGCCCGGCGCCCCGACCGCCAGCACCACCCGCCCCTCGGCGTCGAAGACCAGCGTCGGCGCCATCGAGGAGAGCGGCCGCTTGCCCGGCGCCACCCCGTTGACGCCGGTGCCGACCAGGCCGAAGCCGTTGGGGGCGCCCGGCGCGGCGTCGAAGTCATCCATGGTGTCGTTGAGCAGGATCCCGGTCCCGGGCACCACCAGGCAGGCGCCGAACCAGCCGTTGACCGAGGTGGTGAGCGCCACCGCGTTGCCGTCGGCGTCGACCACCGAGACGTGCGAGGTGTGATCCCCGCCGGGCGCGTCCGGCACCGGCGCGGCGATGGCCGACGAGGGCGTGGCCCGCTCGCCCACCTCGGCCCGCAGCGTCCGGGCGAAGGCCGGGCTGACCAGCTCGGCCGCGGCGGCGTCGGCGGAGGGGAGGAAGGCCGGGTCGGCGAAGCGGCCGGCCCGCTGGGCGAAGAGCCGCTTCTCCACCTCGATGAAGGCGTGGAGCTGCGCCACCGGCCGGTAGCCGTCACCCGCCGTGAAGTCACCCTCCAGCGCCTGCAGCAGGGCGATGGTGATGGCCCCCCCGGCCGACGGCGGCGGCCAGGAGACGACGCGGTGGCCCCGGAAGGTCCCGGTGAGCGGGCGGCGCTCGACCGTCCGGTAGGCGGCGAGATCCGCGGCGCTGATCAGCCCTCCGTGCGCCCGCACCGCGGCCACCAGCCGCTGCGCCAGCGGCCCGCGGTAGAGCGCCTCGGGGTCGCGCCCCAGCAGCCGGAGCGTGCGGGCCAGCTCGGGGCGGCGCAGCAGGTCGCCGGGGCGGCGGGCCACGCGGCCGGTGCCGGGTCCGTTGCCAGCGGCGGCGCCCGGGCCTGGAGCCGACGCAGCGCCGGGGACCAGGAACTCGGCCGCGGCGGCTGCGTCGGAGCGCAGGCACTCGAGCCGCTCCACGCCTGCCTCCGCGTGGTACGGGCCGACCTTGAAGCCCCGCTCGGCTAGCGTGGCAGCCGGCTCGCTCAAGCGGGAGTAGGTGAGCTTGCCGAAGCGGCGGGCCAGCTCGGCGTAGCCCTTCACGGCCCCCGGCACCGCTACCGCCAGGCCGCCCTGCGTCGAGCGCTTCGGGTCGGGCCTGCCGTCGACGAGGAACATGTCGCGGGTGGCCGCGGCCGGGGCCACCTCGCGGAAGTCGAGCGCCACCAGCCGCTGCTCCTTTGCCAGCCAGACCAGCGCGAAGCCGCCGCCGCCGATCCCGGAGCTCTCGTTCTGGACCACCGAGAGCGCCAGCGCCGCCGCCACCGCCGCGTCGACGGCGTTGCCCCCGGCGGCCAGGACCTCGGCGCCGGCCGCGCTGGCGAGCGGGTGTGCGGTGGCGATGGCGCCGCGCGGAGAGGCGGCGGTGCCGGAGAGGAGCAGGGCGAGCAGGCAGCCGGTCATCTGCAGCAGCCTGCCGCGAGCGAGGGCGGAGCGCGAGCCCTTTCGGGGTTGCGGGAAACCCGGCCCGGGGAGAGTCTGGACCGGTGAGGCTGCTCGTCACCATCCTGTCGTACCTGGCCGGGGCGGTGGTGATCTCGCTCACCTTCCCGGTGGCGCTGCTGCTCTGGCTGGTCACCTTCCCGTTCGACCGCCACCGGATGGCGGTGAGCTGGTCGCTGGTCTACTTGGGGCGCGCGCTGATCCGGGTCTACCCGCTCTGGCAGGTGACCGTGGTGGGGACCCTGCCGCCGCCGCCGCAGACCTACGTGGCCGTGCCGAACCACCAGTCGCTGGTCGACGCGCTGGCGGTCGCCTGCCTGCCGGCCAACCTGAAGTGGATCGGAAAGCGCTCGGCCTTCCAGCTCCCCTGGCTCGGCTGGGC
>JANYBC010000029.1 GCA_025360965.1 Anaeromyxobacter sp.
GGCCAGCGAGAGCTCGCGGGTGGAGACGCCGTCGATGGCGAGCAGGCGGTCTCCGGGGAGGATGCCGGCCCGCTCGCCGGGCGAGTCGGCCATGGGCGAGATGACGATGAGCTGGTCGTTGCGGATGGTCAGCTCCAGCCCCAGCCCGTCGAACTCGCCGCTGGTCTCGTCGCGCATGGCCTTGAAGAGCTCGGGCCGCATGAAGACCGAGTGCGGATCGAGCCGGCTCATCATCCCCTCGATGGCGCCGTAGACCAGCTCCTGCTGGCTGACCTCCTCGACGTAGCCGTTCTCGATGTGGCCGAGCACCGCGGCGAAGGTGTCGAGCGGCCGGTAGCGCTCGGGCTTCCTGGCCGCCTGGGCCACGTCGTTGACGGAGAGTCCCAGCAGGAAGGCGGCGCCGATCGGCAGCGCGGCGAGCAGGCCCCGGACGAGCTTCTTGCGCATCCGGAGAGTCTAGAGCGAATCCGGCCCCGGGTCAGGGGGTGTTCCCCAGCCAGGGGCGCGGGTCGACCGGCCGGCCCTTCTCGCGCAGCTCGAAGTAGAGGTACGGCCCCTTGAGCGAGCCGGAGTCGCCCACCGTGCCGAGCATGTCGCCGGCCACCACCTCCTCGCCCATGGCGGTCCGCATCGAGGCCAGGTGGGCCACCAGGGTGTGGAAGCCGTCGCCGTGGTCGACGATGATCAGGTTGCCGTAGCCCTTGAACCAGCCGGCGTGGACCACCCGCCCCGGCGCGACCGCCACCACCGGCGCGCCGGCCGGGGCCTCGACGTCGAGGCCGTGCTGCACCGTCACGGTGTTGAAGCGCGGGTTGACCACCTTTCCGAAGCCGACGGTGACGGTCCCCGGGGCTGGGAGCCGCAGCTTCCCCCGGCGGGTGGCAAAGCCCTCCCCGGCGCTCCGCACCTCGCCCCGGGCCGGCAGCGTGGCCACGAAGGCGGCCAGGGCCCTGGCCTGGGTAGCGGCCTCGGCGGCGGCCCGCTCGTGGAAGCCGCGCGCCGTCCGCAGCGCCGCCAGCAGCGTCTCGCGCTCCTCCCGGCGCGCCCGGGACTGCTCGCGCAGCTCCCTGAGCGAGGCGGCCACGGCCCCCAGCCGGGCCGCCTCGGCCTGGCTGGCGGCGCGGGCCTGCTCCCGCGCCTCCCGGGCCTGGCGCGCCCCGGTCACCAGCACGGCGTCGCGCCGCATGACCAGGTCGAGGAGGTAGCGCCGCTTCACCAACTCGGCCAGCGACGGCGCCGAGAGCAACACCGCCAGCTCGCCGGAGCGCCCCTGCCGCGCCCGCGCCGCCAGCCGGGGGCGCAGCGCGTCGAGGCGGCCGCGCAGCCGGAGCGACGCCTCCTCCTCGGCCGCAGCCGCCGCGGCCCGGGCGCGCTCGGCGGCGCCGCGCTCCTTCTCCACCCGGACCAGCTCCTGCTGGGCCCGGCCCACCGCCTCCTCGGCCCGCTGCAGCTCGTCGAAGACCGAGCGCTCCTGATCGGCCAGCAGCCGGGCCGCCTGAGCCTCGGCCTCGCGCCGCCGCTCCAGGGTGCCGAGCTGCGACCGGGGGTCGATGGCGAGGAGCAGGGCGATGACGGCGGCGAGCGCGGACACCGGAGGCTCAGGCGCGGCGCAGGAAGCGCAGGATGGAAAGGCCGCTGGCCAGCAGCCCGATGGCGGCGCCGCCGGCCACCAGCCCGAGCGGCAGCGCCAGCGCCAGGCCGGCGCCGGGCGGGAGCGCCGCCAGCGGTCCCAGCAGGGCGGTGAGGCGCGGGAGCAGGGCCGCCTGGAGCGCCAGCAGCGTGCCCGCGGCCAGCCCGCCGGACAGCACCCCCTGCAGCGCCCCCTCCAGCAGGAACGGCGCCGCCACAAAGGCGTTGGTGGCGCCGACCAGCTTCATGATCTCGATCTCCTCGCGCCGGGCGTAGACCGCCAGCCGCAGCGTGTTGGAGACCAGCACCGCGGTGGCCAGCCCGAGCCCGACCAGCAGGGCCAGCCCGGCCGCCCGGGCGCGGCGCAGGATGGTGTCGAGCCGCTCCAGCCAGGCGGTGCCGTAGTCGACGTCGGCCACGCCGGGGAGGGAGCGGAGCTGCGAGGAGAGGGCCCGGGCCTGGTCGAGCCCGATGCCGGGGACTGCCACCTCGACGCAGTCGGGGATGGCGTCGGGGCCGACGCCGTCGAGCAGCCGCCCCTCCTCGCCCAGCCCCTGAGCCAGCCGGCGCAGCCCCTCGGCGGACGGGATCGACTCCACGCTCCGTCCCGGGGCCAGCGCCGCCACAGCCGAGCCGGTCTGAGCCAGGTCGGCGCCGGGCGCCAGGTAGACCGAGAGCTTCACCTCTCCGGCCCAGGCGTGGAGCAGCCGCTCGCCGGCGCCGAGCGCGGCGGCCACCAACCCCATCGAGAGCAGGGCCACGTAGATGGTGGCGGTGCCGGTGAGCGTCAGGTACGGGCTCCGCGCCATGGCGGTGAAGGCGCGGCGGAAGGCCTCGACCGGGCGTCGCATCACGCTACAGCCCTCCGGCTTGCCGGATCGAGTCGCCGTCTGAGACCAGCCGGCCACGCTCGAGCGCCACCACCCTGCGGGTGTAGCGCTGCAGCAGCGAGCGGTCGTGGGTGGCGATGATCACCGTGGTGCCGCGCGCGTTGGCGGCCGCCAGCAGCTCCATCACCTCCAGGGTCCGCTCGGTGTCCAGGTTCCCGGTCGGCTCGTCGGCCAGCAGCAGCGCGGGGTCGGCGGCCAGCGCCCGCGCCACCGCCACCCGCTGCTGCTCGCCCCCCGAGAGCGAGGGCGGGAACTTGTCGGCGCGGTGCTCCAGCCCCACCGAGCGGAGCAGCCCCTGAACCTTGCGGCGGATCTCGCGCCGCGGCAGCGAGCGGACCTCGAGCGGCAGCGCCACGTTCTCGCCGATGGTCCGCTCCGGGAGCAGCTTGAAGTCCTGGAAGACCACCCCGATGTGGCGGCGCACCCAGGGGATCTCGCGGGGCGAGATGCGCGCCACGTTGCGGCCGAAGAGCAGCAGCTGGCCGGAGCTGGGCGCCTCGGCGCAGAAGGTCAGCCTGAGCAGGGTCGACTTGCCGGCGCCCGAGGGGCCGGTCAGGAAGACGAACTCCCCCTTGCCGACCTGCAGGGTCACGTCGGAGAGCGCGGGCGGCTCGCCCGGATACTCCTTGGTGACGTGGAAGAGCTGGATCATCGGCGGCCCGGGGGGCTCGAGCCGGGCGCCCGCCTACCTGCGATCGCCCAGGTCTTCGGCCAGGTAGGAGAGGATCACCTCGTCGAGGCTCTTCTCGCTGATCAGGTCCTCGCCGAAGAGGGTCTCGGCGCCGTCGTTGCGCAGCACCGGAGCCGGCTCCTGCCGCGCAGCCAGCACCTCCGGCGGGATCACCCTGGGCGCCGGCGGGGGCACCACCGCCTTCAGGCCGCCGCGGGTCTCGGCGCGCATGGAGGGCTGCATCTGCACGGTCTTGCCGTCGGCCTTGATCTCGCCGGGCTGGAAGGAGGTCGCCTGCGCCGCGTAGGCCTCGTCGACGTCGTCGTAGACGCCGTTGATGAGGTTGCGGAGCATCTCCTTGTGCTGCTCCTCCATCAGCTCGCGGACCACCGAGGTGAGGTTGTCGGCCCCGACGATGTCGGCGTAGGAGGTCTTCTTCGAGGCGAGGATGTTGCCGCCTACGAAGAGGTGGGTGATCAGGTGGGGGTTCTCCAGGCCCGAGTCCTCGGTCTGGATGTGGTACATCTTCCCCTTGTGCTTGATGTTGTGGTTGAAGCCCACAACCATCTTTTTCCCGTCGCCGGCCATTGGTTTCGGGACTGTAGCAGCGCCCCCGGGGCCGCGCTAGACGCTGGCCGGCCCTTCGCCCGCCCCGCTAGACGTCAACGTGCTCGGCCGAGTCGACCGGCCGCCCCAGGAAACGCCCGGCCACCGCCAGGAACTTCTCCGGCGTGTCGGTCACCAGGAACTGGTGGGTCGAGGTGCGCCCGGCCAGCCCCGGCAGCAGCGCCGCCACCTCGGCGGCCACCGTCTCGGCCGAGTCGACCAGCCTCACTCCGGGCAGCGCGGCGGCGATGGCCGCCTTGAGCAGCGGGTAGTGGGTGCAGCCGAGCACCAGCGTGTCGATCCGCTCGGCGGCGAGCGGATCCAGGTAGCGCCGCACCACGCCCCGCACCACCTCGTCGTCGGGGTCGGTCCAGCCCTCCTCGGCCAGCGGCACGAAGAGCGGGCAGGCCCGCGCCACCACCAGGGCGTCGGCGCGGAGCGCCAGGATGGCGGCCTGGTAGGCGCCCGAGCCGATGGTGCCGGCGGTGCCGATGACGCCGATCCGGCCGCTCCTCGACGCCGCGGCCGCGGCCCGGGCCCCCGGTTCGACCACCCCGAGCACCGGCACCGGAAGCGCCGCCCGCAGCGCCGGGAGCGCCACCGCCGAGGCGGTGTTGCAGGCCACCACCAGCAGGTCGATGCCCCGCTCCTGCAGCACCCGGGCGTTGCGGATCGAGTAGGCGGTGACTGTGGCGGCCGACTTGGTGCCGTAGGGCACCCGGGCGGTGTCGCCGAGGTAGATGGTGTCGGCCCCGGGCACGGCCTCGAGCAGCGCACGCTGCACGGTCAGGCCGCCGACGCCGGAGTCGAAGATGCCGATGCGTGCCATGCGGGTGCGGACTCTACCCCAATCGCGACGGCGCCGGCTTCTGGTGCCGCCGCCTACGGGTACGGGGCGCAGGTGGTCGCGACGTTGCTCGAGAGGGTCACCGGCAGGCTGACGTTCCCGGCGCCGATGATGGAGATGGTCGGCTGCGCGCAGGCCTGCTGGACCGGGGTGACGTTGGCGGCCAGGCTGGCCTGTGGGTTCATGACCTCCTGGATCCAGGCCAGGGTGTAGCTGCCGTAGGGGACCGGGAATTCGATCGGAGCGCCCGCGCAGGTCGAGGTGACGGGGTCGCAGGAGTAGCAGCCGTAGTGGCTCTTCCAGCTGGCCGGGAGGGTGTCGAAGTTGACGGTGGCGATGGGGCCGAAGGCGACCTCGTCATAGAGCGAGAACCACATGTACCCGTTGTGGCAGACCTCGGGCGAGAAGTGGTAGTCGATGGTGAGCGTCGCCTCGCCGAGCACCGGGTAGTACTGCCGATCCCCGCAGTCGCTCACCGTGAGGTCGAACTGGGCCCGGTCGTAGATGATGCCGTCGGCGCCGATCCCCTCCACCGTGGTCGGGTAGGTGCCGGGCGCGAAGCGGCTGGTGTCGATGACGGCACCGCCATCGGTGCAGGCGTAGCGAACCGGCTGGGCGCTCCCGATGTAGACGTCGATCGAGGCGACGCCGGCCGCGCCGCAA
>JANYBC010000002.1 GCA_025360965.1 Anaeromyxobacter sp.
CAAGCCGTCCGAGTCCAAGCCGTCCGAGTCCAAGCCGTCCGAGTCCAAGCCGTCCGAGTCCAAGCCGTCCGAGTCCAAGCCGTCCGAGTCCAAGCCGTCCGAATCCAGCGCGGGAAAGGACAGGACCGGCGAGGCCGCGAGGGTGGCGGCCGGTCGCTCCACGAAGCCAGAGGCGGCTCGCGGATCGGCATCCAGCCCGCCGCGTCGCCGCCCCGACTCGCCGGGCACGAGACGCCGCTAGCGCCGCGCCCCGGCCGAGAGGATCGGCTCTCCCGGCAGGCCTCTCGCCCTGGGGCGGGGCACTCGACCCTGGCTACTTCGACTTGGGGGCCGGCTTGCCCTTCTCGAAGGTCACGCCGTCACCGTACTTGGCCACGATCGCCTTCTTGGTCTTGAGGCTGGTCATGTCGATGACGAAGGTCGGCACGCGGCGGGCCCGCCGATCGGCCACCCACCTGGTGATCTCGGCACGCGGACGCGCTGCGGCGGGGCGGCCACGGCGAGCCGCGCCGGACTTGCCGACCGACTTCTTCAGCTCGGCCTCGAGCCGCGCCGCCACCGTGTCGGCGATGGACCGTGCGATGGCGGCGGAGACGCGCCCCACCACCCCTTCAATGCTGCGCTTGACGATCTCGTCGAGGGAGGCGGCGGCAGGGCGGGCCATGGGTTGCTCCTGATTGGATTGAACAAAATTGAAGAAGTGGGTCGCTATCCGTCAAACTTTGAATGGCTTTTGTATACCGGCAATCTCCCCTGCGGCAATGGCGAATCTCTGCTATGTTTGGCCGCCGCCGTCGTGGTGCCCGGCCCTCTGGCGAAACGGTAGACGCGCTCGACTCAAAATCGAGTGGGGCAACACCCCATCCCGGTTCGAGTCCGGGGGGGGCCAACTCATCGCGCCGGCCAGCCTGCTGCACCCGTTTCCCCTTGCGGCGAGGGCGAGCGGGCCTGTATTGGTCCGCCCCTCGCCCGCCTGGAGCCGCCATGTACAACCTCATCATCAGCGCCGCCGCCGGCGCCGCCGTCGCCCTGGCCATCTCGCTCGGCACCAGCTACGGCTGGGTCGCGGCCTTCTTCCCCGGCCTGATCGTCACCTCGGCCAGCTACGTCTACATCGCCTTCCGGGTGCGCAAGCGGCTGGAGCTGATCAACGCCGAGGTCCAGAAGGAGCTGATGGCCCGCCACGTCGAGAAGGCGGTGGCCGCGCTCCAGTCCGGCTACTCCCTCGGCCCCTGGCAGTTCCTGGCCGCCGCCCAGCTCCACGCCTCCATCGGCATGCTCCGGTACGTCACCGACGACCTCGACGCCGCCCTCCCCGAGCTCGAGGCCGGGCGGCCGGTGAGCTGGCTGGCCAGGCTGCTCAACCGCGACTGGCTCTCCCGGGGCATCCTCGCCGCCGCCCGCTACCGGAGGAAGGACCACGCCGGCGCCTGGGCGCTCCTCGACGAGGCGGTCAAGGTGGCGCCCAAGGAGGGGTTGGCCTGGTCGACCTACGCCTGGCTGCTCGAGAAGGAGGGGCGCCACGACGACGCCATCGCCATGCTCGGCCGCGGCGTCACCGCCAGCCCCAACGACGCCAAGCTCAAGGAGTCGCTGCAGGCGCTCCAGAACGGCAAGAAGCTCAAGCTCTGGAAGCTCTACGGCGAGCAGTGGTACCAGTTCCGGCTCGAGCCGCCGCGCATGGACATGGACCCGGCCGCCTCGCGCGCCCGCCGCCAGATCTTCCGCAAGAGGTAGCCCGGCCGGCGCATCGGCGCCGCCCCTCGACTCCGACGCTCCCGACCGGGAGCGCTAGACCCCTCAGGTGCCGCCGAAGCCGACCGTGACGCGGCCGCGCTCCACGATGAGCGGCACGCGCCGCTCGCCTCCCGACAGCTCCAGGAAGCGAGCCATCGCCACCGGATCGAGCTTCACGTCGAAGTACTCGACCGGGTAGCCGCGCTCCCGGTAGTCGCGCCGCGCCGCGCTCGTGTACCCGCAGCTCTCCTTGCCGTAGATCTGCACAGGCTCCCGGTTCGGCATGGGTCAGCCCTTCCGGCCCGTGGGGGCCTCCAACGAGACCAGCTCGATGTCGAGCTGCTGCGCGTACTCGAAAATCCGGTTGTCCCGGTAGAACTCGCCGAAGACGATGCGGGTGGCGCCCGAGTTGGCGATCAGCTTGAAGCAGGGCCAGCAGGGCGAGGCGGTCGTGTAGACGGTGGAGCCGTCGATGGCGACGCCATTCTTGGCCGCCTGGATGATGGCGTTGGCCTCGGCGTGAACGGTCCGGACACAGTGGCCCTCCTCCATCATGTGACCGGCCCCGGAGCAGTGCGGCAGCCCCCGGATCGACCCGTTATAGCCGGTGGAGAGGATGGTCTTGTCCCGGACCAGCACCGCGCCGACGAGCTTGCGGTCACAGGTGGCGCGGGTGGCGACCACCCGGGCGATGTTCATGAAGTATTCGTCCCAGCTGACGCGGTCGTCCATCATGCCTCCGGCGGCCTGGTGAGCGCGCATGCTACCCCACGGCTCCGACGGCGGGCCCGCCTCCGCCGCCACTCACCAGGAATGATCGGCCAGGCCTTCCGCAAGGTTGCGCCACCCCTGCGGGATCGGCAGAGGGTGTTCCTGGCAGACGTCGGGACACGCGGCGGCCACGGCCGGCCGGCGCCGGCCGCTTGGCAGCGATTCCCAGGTCCCTTCG
>JANYBC010000037.1 GCA_025360965.1 Anaeromyxobacter sp.
TCCACTTTGGGCGCCCAAAGCGACTCAGGGTCCGTGTCATCCCTGCTGCGCCTCTCCCGGTGGTCGCTCAGGGCGTGCGGGCCCCGTGAGGAATGGTCACTCGGTTCGCGAACTCGAGGGGAACGGGGTGCGTTCCATGCAAGTCTCGGCTAAAGGCCAGGTGACGATCCCCGTCGAGATCCGGGAGAGCGCCGGTCTCTTGCCCCACACCGAAGTGGAGTGCGAACTGGATGCCACTGGTGTGCACCTCCGCCGCGCCATGGCACCGCGAGGCGAAGGACGCGGAGCGGCGGCGCTCATGCGACTTCGCGGCCGGGCGACGGTCCGCTTGAGCACGGACGAGATTCTGGCGTTGATGCGGCAGGGGTGAGAGCCGTCCCCGGATGCGACGACGCGACGTCGGCTCGGCCGGAAGCCGACACGCTTCGGTATGCTAGACTGAGCGGCGATGACCCAGTTGTTCTACAGGGCGATGACGCCGGACGGCGATGGGCTGCCGACCGTAGGGCGGACAGCCCGCTTGCTGGGCGTACGCTCATCGGACGTCACGGCCGGCCCGGACGGCTCGATCGCACCCGGTACAGGCGGAATGTCGGTCGCGCCAGGTTCTCCCTGGAATCTGCCTCCCCACCGGCGGCCGAGGAGACTGGGGCGAGGGTCAACGGGCCACGACGAGGACCGTGTCTTCGAGGTCGCCCAGGAGCAGGTCGAGGCGGTGAGCTTGGTCGTCCGTCCAGATGCGCGGCGGCCGAATTTGCATGCGTTCGCTGAACCGGCCTCGAGGATGCAATTGGGCGATTACGAAAGCGCTCTGGCGGCGACTCGTCCGGCTTGGAAGGTCATATGGCCGAGTTGAACCGGCTCGAGGCGTACCTCTCGCTCGAGAGGGCCATGCTGCAGCTCGATGCAGCTGGCGACCTGTTCGCCGATGCGCTGCGAGATGCCATGGACCCGCTCTGGTACGAGCTCGGCGACGAGGACAGGGAGTTTCTGAGCCGTCGGCAGGTACCAGAGTCGATCAGCGAACTCGAACCCCTTCGAGGAGCGCTCCCCGTAACGAGTCCTCCGCACCGATTCGGCGCACTCAGGGACCACGCGCCGCTCGTGGTCAAGGACTGGAAGTACCAGAGGGCAGCATGATCGTGGTCCTGGGCGGGAACGAGTTCGTCGATTGCGAGAATATTCTCGCGGCAAGTGGGGAGCCTCTCCTGAGCATCCACTCGGCGCCGCTTTCCATCACCTTTCGCACTCCCAAGGCGTGGTCTCAGTCTCCAGCGGTGACCATCGTCGCGAACGAAGTGACGCCCTCGCAGGACGGTGTCCACGTGGTCCGGGATGCGACGTCCGTGAGCGTGGTCTTGCGGGGCTTCCCCATGTTGGTTGCGATCGGCGAAGGGCAGGACCGAGTCCTCTTGAGACTCGATCTCCGACCGCTGGGGATGAACGTGTTTGATGACGCGGAGGGGCTCCACATCGGAGGTAACTCCTTCCGAGGGAACCGGATCTCCAACGCGGCAACGGCTATCAGCTTGGGGTGACGTGACCAGCGGCAGGGCGCGGTCGGCCCGAGAGGCCGCTCTTCGGGCTGTTTACCCACCCACCCCGCGCCCAAACCGCGACCGTCCCAGCGTCCATTCAGGTCATTTCTTGTCCACTCACGTGATCTGAGCCATCTCTCCCGAAGGGATGGGTCAAGTTCTCTTCTGACGTCAGAAGTGACTGTTAGTCCGTGTAATTCCAGGCCAGCGGCCAAGCGCTGGTTGCGGGACCGCCCACCGCGAGTTATACTTCTGGTATGAAAACGGCCATTTCACTTCCCGATGCCATCTTCCGGGACGCTGAGCGCTTGGCGCGCCGCCTGAAGAAGTCTCGCAGCAAGCTCTACATGGAGGCGGTCGTCGAGTACGTGGCCCGCCACGAGCCCGAGGCCATCACCGAGGCCATGAACGAGCTGGCCACAAAGCTCGACACCAGGCCGGACGACCTCGCGAAGGCGGCCGCGCGGAATGTGCTGGGGCGGTCCGAGTGGTAATCGCCCAGGCCGACGTCTGCTGGGCTGACCTGGCCGAGCCGGCCGGCTCCGGACCCGGGTTCCGCCAGCCCGTCCTCATCGTTCAGGGCGACGCACTGAACAGGAGCCGCCTCGCGACCGTGGTCAGCGTGCCGCTGACGAGCAACCTGAAATGGGCTGAGGCTCCAGGCAACGTCCTGCTGCCAGCGCGGAGCACCGGCCTTCCGAAGGACTCCGTCGCCAACGTCTCGCAGATCGTGACGCTCGACCGCGGCCTCCTCACGGAGCGGGTTGGTCGCGTCTCGAAGAAGCAGCTCGACCTGGTCTTCGCGGGGCTCGATCTCGTGCTCGGAAGGTAGACGGCGACCCCGCGATCTTCACCGACACCATCCAGCTTCCCTGATCGGTTCTTGGAGCCTGTCGCCCGGTGGCTTGCACTGTTGCTTCCGATCGGCCGGATGGTCAGGGAAGCGATGGATCGAGTGGCGCGCCCGGAGGCCTGAGCCCGGGCTCGGTCCGCGGCTCCGGGGGCTCCACTGGCTCCACTGGCTCCGCGGGTTCGACCGGCTCCAGCGGTGAGCCGAGCCGCCCGACCATCGCGGTGGCGGCAGTCAGGGCCACCGACCTGAAAAAGAGGCCGGCCACCGGAATGGCCAGCACCACCCCCACGCCGGCCGCGAAGCCGGCCGTCTCCCAGCCGTGCCGCTCGGTGAAGCGGATCTCCTCGCCCCAGGGGCGTGTCAACCTGGTCAGCATGCGGCCCGCCAGGGAGAAGAACCGGAGGGGGCGCGCCAGCCTGCCCAGCCAGCCGAGGGCGCGGCTGAACCAGGGCTCGGGCGTGGCGTGGCGAGGGCCCGGCAGCACCTCGATGGGGAGCTCGAAGGCGTCGACCACCACCCAGTAGAAGGCCCAGGCCGCGCCGACCGTGGCCGCCTCGGCGTCGCCGAAGGGGAGCAGCCGGATGAAGAGGACGACCGGCAGCAGCCCCATCGAGACCACCAGCCCCTGCCGGACGGTCTTGAGCCCTTCTCGCCAGAGCATGCCGAGGTAGCTCTCGCCCGGAAACGGATCCTCGCCCGGCGGCAGCCCGAGCGCCCGCCGGGCCTCGCTCGCCACGCGCAGCCACTGGCGCTGCAGGATGGTCGGCGGCATCGAGGCGATGGCCACGAAGGTGATGAGGAAGGCCTGCAGGCCACGAGGGGAGGGGCCCTCTCCCGGCTCGAGCTCGGCGACGTTGCCGCCGTTCCAGGCCACCAGCATCGCGACGGCGGCGGCGCCCGCCAGGCTGAGCAGCGTCGGCAGGGCCGCGGCCCGCAGCAGGGCGCGATCGCGCACGAGGAGGCCGGCGGCGTGGCTGGAAGCCCCCAGCCCCCAGAACAGCCGGTCGAGCCGGCCTGGCCGGGCCTGCGCGGTCGGCTTGGAGGCGTAGAAGGCCAGCGCCTCGGTGGCCTGCCGCAGCGAGCCGATGGGCGGACCGGTGAGCACGGTGGCGCGAGCCTGCTCGCTGTCGGGCTGGTCTGCGGCCATGGCCACATCATAAGGTGGCTCGCGCCGGGCCGCGCTGCGGTAACGTCACCCTCGGCGACATGGAGCTGGCCTACCGGATCCTCAACGTCTTCACG
The DNA here is from genome assembly GCA_025360965.1 of Anaeromyxobacter sp. Lineage (GTDB taxonomy): Bacteria > Myxococcota > Myxococcia > Myxococcales > Anaeromyxobacteraceae > JADKCZ01. The sequence goes on from JANYBC010000037.1 coordinate 3,634, forward strand.
GTCGACGGGCGGCGCCTGTCGGGGAACCCGCTCTGCGTCTTCGAAGACGGCCGCGGGCTCGACGACGCCACCATGCAGGCGCTGGCCCGCCAGCTCAACCTCTCCGAGACCACCTTCATCCTGCCGCCCGGCGTGCCGGGCGCCACGGCGCGGGTGCGCATCTTCACGCCGGCCTTCGAGATGCCCTTCGCCGGCCACCCGACGCTCGGCACCGCCCAGGTGCTCCGAGCGCTTCACGGCGGTGGCGACCGGGTGATGCTGGAGCTTGCGGCCGGGCTGGTGGAGGTGACGGCGGTCGCCGATCGCTGGACCCTGCGCGCCGCGCGCCCGCCGGCCACGCGCCCACCCGAGGCCGGCCCGGACCGCCTCGCCGCCATGCTCGGCCTGCCGCCGGCCAGCGTGCGCCGCCCGCTCTGGGTCGACACCGGGGTGGAGCAGCTGGTGCTGCCGCTGGCCACCGCTGCCCAGGTGAGGGCGGTGCGCCCCGACCCGGCGCTGCTCGACCGCCACGGGCGGCCGCCGGGCGGCGGCGAGGCGATGGTGCTGGCCTGGGCGCCGGACGGGCCGGGGCGGGTGCTGGCCCGCTTCTTCTCGCTCGAGGCGGGCGCGCTGGTCGAGGACCCGGCCACCGGCTCGGCCTGCGCCAACCTGGGCGGCTGGCACCTCGCCACCGGCGCGCCGCGGCCGCTCGCGCTCACCGTCTCGCAGGGCGAGGCGGTGGGGCGGCCTTCGCGGCTCGACCTCACCGTCGAGGCCGACGGCGGGATCTTCGTCTCGGGCGAGGTGATCGAGCTGGGGCGCGGGGTTCTTCGGCCGTAGGGCCCGCCTCCCCGCCTCCCCGGCTCAGGGCTTCGGCGGCTCGACCCGGTCGCTCACGTTCATGTTGCCGACCAGGGGCACGCCCATGGGGCCGACCGGGATGTAGACGGTGGTGTGGTTCGGGCTGTTGACCATCAGCTTCTGGGCCTCGATGGCCTCGTGCTGGATGTAGAGCGGGGTGAGCCGCTGCTGGATGATCTGGGTGGCCTTGGCGATGCCCTCGGCCTCGACGATCCGCTTCTCGGCGTCCTTGCGGGCGATGGCCACCTGGGTCGACCGGGTCTCGAGCTCCTGGGCGGCGGCCAGCTTGGCGGTCACTGCCTGGGTGACCACCGGCGGGAACTGCATGTTGCCGACCACCACGTTGAGCACCTCGAAGGGCGTCTCCTTGGTCCGCGCCTGGGCCCAGGCGGTGACCTCGTTGTTGATCTTGCCGATGTTCTCGTTGAGCGCGAAGGCGTCGTAGCTGGCCACCGAGACGCGGATCTCGGTGCGGAGCGGCTCCTTGACGAAGTTGGCGAAGGCGAACTGCACCTGGTCCTTGGAGTCGCTCAAGGTCGTGAACTGCTCCATGAACTCCTTCACCCGATCGGGCCGGACCCGGAAGATGGTGTGGGCGCGGAAGGAGACGGTGAGCTTGTCGCGGGTGAGGACCGACCCCTCGCCGGTGAAGTCCTCGGTGTAGGTGAAGGGGGTCACCGAGACGTTGTAGACGTGCATCATCCAGCCCAGGCCATAGCTGGTCGGGCCGGTCTGCAGGCCGACGTAGCTGGTCTTGCCGACCACGGCGCCCCTGGTCAGGTAGCCGACGTAGCCGGCGGGCGTGGAGGGGTTCGAGCAGGCGGTGAGCGAGAGCGCCAGCGGGGCGAGCAGGACTGCGAGCAGCAGGCGGCGGGCGGAGCGGGGGGCGTTCACGGGAGACCTCTCTGGGCGCCGATGGACGCCCGGGGCAGGGAGGTTACCAAAACGGCCGGAAGTTTGATTGCCGCCTCGCCAGGAAGGGACGAGACTCCTCACCGCCTGCCCGGGAGGTCGCCATGAAGGTGCTGGTCGCCGATGCATTCCCGAAGGAGCGGCTGGCCGAGATCGCCGCGCTCGGCCTCGCCGTGGAGCACCGGCCCGAGCTGACGCCGGCCGAGCTGCCCGGGGCCATGGCCGGCGTCACCGCGCTGGTGGTCCGCGGCAAGCAGGTGACCGGCGAGGTCTTCGCCCGGGCCGACGCCCTCTCGCTGGTCATCCGCGCCGGTGCCGGCGTCAACACCATCGACGTGGCGGCCGCCTCCAGGGTGGGGGTCTACGTCGCCAACTGCCCGGGCCAGAACGCCATCGCCGTGGCCGAGCTGGCCATCGGCCTGATGGTGGCGCTCGATCGGCGCATCCCCGACAACGTGGCCGCGCTGCGCGCCGGCGGCTGGGACAAGAAGCGCTTCTCCGAGGCCGAGGGGCTCTTCGGTCGTCGCCTCGGCGTCGCCGGCGTCGGCCCCATCGGACGGGAGACCATCACCAGGGCCCGCGCCTTCGGCCTCGAGCTCCACGCCTGGTCGCGCTCGCTCGACGGCCCCCGGGCGGCGGCGCTGGGCGTGAGGCCGGCCGCCTCGCTGCTGGAGCTGGCCGCACGGGTCGACATCCTCTCGCTCCACCTGCCGCTCACCCCGGGGACGCGCGGCCTGGTGAGCCGCGAGGTGCTGGAGGCGCTCCGGCCCGGCGCCCTGCTCATCAACACCGCCCGCGCCGAGCTGGTCGACCAGGCGGCGCTGCTGGAGTTGGCCCGCGCCGGGCGGCTCCGCGTCGGGACCGACGTCTTCGCCGGCGAGCCCGAGAAGGGGCAGGCCGCCTTCGTGAGCGAGCTGGGGCAGCTCCCCGGCGTCTACGGCACCCACCACGTCGGCGCCTCGACCTGGCAGGCCCAGGAGGCCATCGCCGCCGAGACCGTCCGCATCCTGGCCGTCTTCGTGCGCGACGGCACCATCCCCAACTGCGTCAACGTGGCCCGCAAGTCGCCGGCCCGGGCCCGGCTCATGGTGCGCCACCACGACAAGGTCGGGGTGCTGGCCAACGTGCTCTCGGCCATCCGCGAGGCCGGCATCAACGTCGAGGAGGTGCAGAACACGGTCTTCGACGGGGCAGCGGCGGCCTGCTGCGCCATCCAGCTCGACGAGCGGCCCAGCCCGGCGCTGCTGGAGCGGATCCGGGCCCGCCGCGACGAGGTCATCTTCGCGGAGTGCTTCGACCTGTGAAGACCCCGGGTGGAGAGGAGCCGGTGGGCGAGGGCCTCGCGCTGCCGGTGAAGCTGGGGTGGCAGGTGCTCCGCTTCGCCGGGCGGGTGGTGGCGTCCTTCCTCCGCAACCGCGGCATCCTCATGGCCGGGGGCGTCGGCTACAACGCGCTCCTCTCCCTCGTCCCCTTCCTCACGCTCACGCTGGCGGTGCTCTCGTCCTTCGTCGACGAGTCGCTCATCCTCGAGGCCCTGCGGCGCGAGCTGGCCTTCCTCCTGCCCCAGCGGGCCGAGGCCGTCATCGACGCGGCCCAGACCTTCCTCGCCCACCAGACCGCCAACTCCGCGGTCTCGGTGGTCGCGCTCCTGGTCTTCAGCTCCCTCGCCTTCCGGATGCTCGAGGACGCGGTCCAGGCCATCTTCCACGCCTCGGGCCGCACGGCGCGCCGCCACGCCGTCCTCTCGGCGCTGCTCCCCTACCTGTTCATGGCGGTGCTGATGATGGCGATCCTGGCGCTGACGATCCTCTCGGCGTTCGCCGACTGGCTGGGCGGCTTGGCGTTGACACTCTTCGGGCTGGTGCTGCCCACCGGGGCCTGGGCCAGGCTGGGGCTGCGGCTGGCCGGCTTCGGAGGGCTGGTGCTCCTCTTCGCCGGGGTCTACAGCGTCCTGCCGGTGGGGCGCATCCCGCCCCGGCTCGCCCTGATCGGCGGGCTGAGCGCCGCCATCCTCTGGAAGATCGTGGGCGTGCTGCTCTCCTACTACTTCGCCACGCTCTCGATGGTGAACGTGCTCTACGGCTCGCTGGCGACCGTGGTGGTGGTGCTGCTGCTCCTCGAAGGGGCCTTCATCATCGTGCTGCTCGGCGCCCAGGTGATCGCCGAGCTGACGGCCAGCGCCGAGGCCGGGCTCCCCTGGTACGAGTCGCCGCGTACCTGACGAGCCGCTCGCGGGAGGCAGCTCCTCAACCTCCTCCTGGGCCGGCTGAGCGCCCGCGCCGGTCCTCGCCGGTCCTCAGGCCAGGTTGTGGAAGACGCGCTGGACGTCCTCGTCCTGCTCGAGCGCGTCGATCAGCTCGAGGACCTCCTTGGCCTGCTCCTCGGGGAGCTCGACCGGGGTCTGGGCCACGTACTCCAGCTCGGCCGAGATGACCGGCAGCTTGCGCTCCTCCAGCGCGGCCTGCAGGCTGCCGAAGCTCTCGAAGGCGCAGCGGATCAGCAGCTGCCGCTCCCCCTTCTCGCCGGTCCCGTCGCCCATCTCCTCGAGGCCGTGGTCGATCAGCTCGAGCTCCAGGGCGTCCTGGTCGACGCCGTCGGGAGAGAGCCGGAAGACTCCCATCTTCTTGAACTGGAAGGCGACGCTGCCGCCGGCGCCCATGTTGCCGCCGTGGTTCTTGAAGCCGACGCGGACGTTGGCCACGGTCCGGACCAGGTTGTCGGTGGCCGTCTCCACCACCACCGCCACGCCGTGCGGGGCGTACCCCTCGTAGAGCACCACCTCGTAGGCCTTCTGGTCCTGGCCGGAGGCGCGCTTGATGGCGCCGTCGACCTTGTCCTTGGGCATGTTGAGGCCGCGGGCGTTCTGGATGGCCCGGCGCAGGGCCGCGTTGGTGTGCGGGTCGGGTCCGCCGGCCTTCACGGCGATGGCGATGTCCTTGGCGACGCGAGTGAAGGCCTTGGCCATCTTGTTCCAGCGCGCGAACATGGTGGCCTTGCGGGTCTCGAAGATGCGTCCCATTGCTGCCTTTCCGGGTGGTGGATGATGCGAGGGAGGGCTCGACCAGCGACCGCCTAGGGCGGGCGGGGCGAGGCCTCGGCGGGCGGGGGCGGCGCGCTGCCGGTGGCCGGCGAGATGCCGAGGCTGGCCGGCAGGCTGCCGGCCGAGTTTGGCGTTCCGGCCTGAGCGGCCGACATGTCCTCGGGCCGGTTGGAGCAGAGGCCGCTGTTGAGGTTGCCCCCGACGCACTTGAACTCCACGGGCGCCTCGCAGAGACCGGTCTTCGGGTTGCAGACCCAGCCCTGGGTGCACATGGCGACGCAGCCGCCGTTGGCCACCGAGGCGCCCGCCACCACAGCGGCCAGGGCGGTGTTGATGGCGGCGGATTCCATGCCGTGGGGGGCCGAGGTCGTGCAACCTCCCAGGGCCAGGAGCAGCAGCGCGGAGTGGCGGAGGCGAAGCATCACCATCAATGTAGCCCGGCGGCGGGCCGCGGTCACCCCTGCGTCGGCGGGCGCGGCGCCGGGAGCCCGGCCCCGGCTGGGTTGACCGGGATGCCCGCCATGACGTGCTCGGCCAGCGCGGTGATGGTGAGGGAGGGGTTCACGCCAAGGTTGGCAGGGACCAGGCTCCCGTCGGCGATGTAGAGGCCGTCGTAGCCGAAGACCCGCCCCTGCGCGTCGCAGACGCCGTCGTCGATGGTCCGCCCCATGGTGGCGCCGCCGAGGATGTGGGCGGTGGTCGAGGTGTTGAGGATCACCTCGGGCAGCACGCTTCCGGGCGTGCCGCCGATCTTCTCGGCCATCTTCTCCGCCAGCAGGTTGGCCAGCGGCATGAACGTGGGCGGGCGGGGCCCGGAGCGAACCTCGCTGGAGAGTCCCCAGCCCCAGGGGCGCCGCCGCAGGGTCAGCCGCATGAAGTTGCTGACCGGCTGCATCACCAACAGGATCGAGGTGCGGCGCGCCCAATCGATGGGAGAGTGGGCGCGGAGCGCCTGGATGGGGTGGCGCACCATGGTGCCGAGCCAGCGCAGCCAGCGCGGCCAGGGCGGTCCACCCCCGACCAGCACGGTGGTGAGCAGCGACATGAAGTCCTGCCGGGCTCCGTAGCGGACCATCTCGACGTGGGTGTCGTCGTCCGGATGGATGCCCGAGGTGATGGCGATCCCCTCACTGTAGTCGACCTCGCTCCCCCGGGCCTTGACCCCCAGCAGCGCCTCGCTGTTGGTCCGCACGTAGTTGCCGAGCTGCCGGGAGAGGCGGGGCAGGCTGCCTCGCCGCTGGCAGTCGAGCAGCAGCTTGACCGTCCCGAGCACGCTGCCGGCCACCACCACCCGCCGCGCCGTGAAGGTGCGGCGGCGCTTGAAGATCCGGTCGGTGGAGCGCACGGTCCGCACCTGGTAGCCGCCATCCTCGAGCGGACGCAGGTCCTCGACCAGCGTCTCGGCGTGGATGGTCGCGCCGCGCCGCTCCGCCAGCCAGAGGTAGTTCTTGTCGAGCGTGTTCTTGGCGCCGTGGCGGCAGCCGGTCATGCACTCGCCGCAGTGGAGACAGCCGGTCCGCTCCGGCCCCTCGCCGCCGAAGAAGGGGTCCGGCGCCGTCTGGTTGGGCTGGCCGAAGTAGACGCCGACCGTGTACGTGCCGAAGGTGTGGCCGCGGCCGGTGGTCTCCTCGACCACCTGGCGGAGCAGCTCGTCGGCCGGGAAGACCTTCTGGGCCTCGACCACGCCCAGCATGAAGCGGGCGGTCCGGTAGTGGGGCGCCAGCGCTGCCTTCCAGTCGATGCCGGCGGGCCAGCGCGGATCGTCGAAGACCCGGTCGGGCGGCGCCAGCAGGGTGTTGGCGTAGACCAGGCTGCCGCCGCCGACGCCGGCGCCGTGGAAGATCAGGACGTCGCGCAGGAGCGTGATCTGCTGGATGCCGTAGAGCGCCAGCTTCGGCATCCAGAGGTACTTGCGGACGTTCCAGTTGGTGGCGGCGAAGTCCTCGCCGCGCCACCGCTTGCCCATCTCGAGGACGCCGACCCGGTAGCCCTTCTCGCTCAGCCGCAGCGCCGAGACCGCCCCGCCAAAGCCGGAGCCGATGATCAAGCAGTCGTAGTCGAACGCCGAATCCATTGGCCCTCCGCGACCTTGCGCCACTCTCCGGACCAGTGGACGCGGTCGCCGCGCGCCGGTCAAGTCATTCCGACCCGCAAGGGGTCGGGTGAGCGCCCGATGCCCATCACCGGACTCAAAGGAGGCTTGCACCGGAACACGCCCAATGGTGGCGGACGCCGCCGAGGAGCAATGTCTGTTCCAGGAAAGGGGAGAACACCATGACGACCTACAGCGGAAACCAGCAGGTGAAGAGCGGTTACTACCTCTCGACCAGGAGCTTTGCCGTGGAGGTCATCGGCGACCAGGGCGGCACGCTGCCTGGCGACACCACCACCCGGTACCTGGCCGTCCCGTTCCCGGCGCTCCTGGCCATCGCACCGGTGGTCGGGCTCGGCTTCGTCCTCTCCCTCCCGCTGGTCGGCTTCGCGCTGGTCGGCTACGCCTTGGTCCGCCGGGTCAGCGGCCACGTCTCGGAGCGGGCCGGCGCCCTGGCTGCCACCGTGGCCCCGCCGCAGGCCACCGGCGCCGCCTACCTGGGCGGCCGCGAGGGCGAGAAGAAGAACGACGAGGTCTCGCCGGAGATCGAGAAGCTGGAGAAGGAAGTCTCCGACCAGCGCAAGGATTCGTAGCACCACCACCCGGTCGCGGCAGGCGCCTCGACCACCAGACCACGCACCACGGGGAGCACACCATGAAGACCTACCAGGGCAATTCCAAGGTGAAGAGCGGCTACTACTTCTCGACCAGCACGCTGGCGGTCGAGGTCATCAGCGAAGAGGGCGGTCGGCTGCCGGGCGCCGCGACCACCCGCTACTACAGCGTCCCCTTCCCGCTGCTCTTCCTGGTGATCCCGGTGGTCGGGCTGGCCTTCCTGATGTTCCTCCCCTTCATCGGCTTCGCCCTGCTCGGCGTGGCCTTGGCCCGCGGCGTCACCGGGCGGCTCCACGAGCGGGCGGGCGCGCTCGCCGCCACCATGGCCCCGCCGCAGGCCACCGGAGCCGCCTACCTGGGCGGGCGCGAAGGGGAGAAGGAGAACCAGGAGGTCTCCCCGGAGATCGAGAAGCTGGAGAAGGAAGTGGCCGAGAAGCGGAAGGGCTAGTGTCGCGGCGGCCCAGCCGCCAGCCAGGCCGCGGCGTCACCGGGGACGATTCCGGTGGCGCCGCTCTCATTCCGGGCACTAGTCTACCCCTCCATGGCGAACCAGCCTGCACCTCCACCCGGCCAGCCGGCGACGGCCACCCCCTACCGCGACGAGATCATCATCTCCTGGCCCGAGCTGCACCGGGACGCCCGCTACCTGTCGCGGGTGCTCCATGGGCTGGGCGACTGGAAAGGGATCATCGCCATCACCCGCGGGGGGTTGGTGCCGGCGGCGCTGGTGGCCCGCGAGCTGGAGCTGCGGCTCATCGACACCGTCTGCGTGGTGAGCTACGAGCAGGGGAGCGCCGGCGCCGCCGACAAGGCGCAGGGCGAGCTGCGCTGGCTCAAGGGTGTCGAGGGGGACGGCGACGGCTGGCTGCTCATCGACGACCTCGTCGACACCGGCCGGACCGCCCGCGCCGTGCGCGAGCGGCTCCCCAAGGCCCACTTCGCCACCCTCTACGCCAAGCCGGCCGGGCGGCCGCTGGTCGACACCTTCGTCAAGGAGTTCCGGCAGGAGAAGTGGATCTACTTCCCCTGGGACATCGACTACACCTTCGTCTCGCCCATCCGCCAGCAGCGCGACCCGCCCTGAAGCGACGCCCCGAGGACCGGCAGCGCGTGACCGCCCCCAGGCTCCAGCTCGAGCAGATCTCCAAGCGCTTCGCCGCGGTGGTCGCCAACGACCAGGTCTCGCTCTCGGTGCAGCCGGGGGAGATCCACTCGATCCTCGGTGAGAACGGCGCCGGCAAGTCGACGCTGATGAAGATCATCTACGGCGCGCTCCGCCCCGACGCCGGCCGCATCCTCTGGAACGGTGAGCCGGCGCAGATCCGCAGCCCGCAGGAGGCCCGTGCGCTCGGCATCGCCATGGTCTTCCAGCACTTCTCGCTCTTCGACACCCTCTCGGTGGCCGAGAACGTCTGGCTGGGGATGAGCAGCTCGATCTCGCTCCAGCAGGTGAAGGACGGCATCCGCTCCAAGACCGCCGAGTACGGGCTGGAGCTGGAGCCGGAGCGGGTGGTCCACACCCTCTCGGTCGGCGAACGCCAGCGCGTCGAGATCGTGCGGGCCCTGCTGGCCGAGCCGCGCCTGCTGATCCTCGACGAGCCGACCTCGGTGCTGACGCCGCAGGCGGTGGAGAAGCTCTTCGTCACCCTGCGCCAGCTCGCCGCCACCGGCTGCTCCATCCTCTACATCAGCCACAAGCTCGACGAGATCCGCGCCCTCTGCCACCAGTGCACCGTGCTGCGCGGCGGCCGCGTCACCGGCAGCTGCGACCCGACCGTGGAGAGCAACGCCAGCCTCTCGCGGCTCATGATCGGCGCCGAGCCGCCGCGCCTGGTGCACCGGGAGGCCACGCCCGGCCAGCTGGCGCTGCGGGTCAACGCCCTCTCGCTGGAGAAGCTCGATCGCTTCGGCACCGACCTCCACGAGGTCTCGCTCGACCTGCGCGAGGGGGAGGTGGTCGGCATCGCCGGGGTCTCCGGCAACGGGCAGCAGCAGCTGCTGGCGGCCATCTCCGGCGAGGACCCGCGCGCCCCCGATGCCGCCATCGAGCTCTTCGGCCAGCCCATCGGGCGGCTGCGGGCCGGGGCCCGCCGCAAGCTCGGGCTCCACTTCATCCCCGAGGAGCGGCTCGGCCGCGGCGCGGTGCCGACCCTCTCGCTGGCCCACAACATGCTGCTGACGCGCAATGAGTCGCTGCGCTTCCTCGGCTGGATCGACCGGCAGGCGCTCAAGCACCAGACCGCCTCGATCATCGAGCGCTTCAAGGTCAAGTCGGGTGGGCCCGGGGCGGTGGCGCGCAGCCTCTCCGGTGGCAACCTGCAGAAGTACATCGTGGGGCGGGAGATCGACGCGGTGCCGAAGGTGCTGGTGGTGGCCCAGCCGACCTGGGGCGTCGACGTGGGGGCGGCGGCCCAGATCCGCGCCGAGCTGCTGGCGCTGCGCGACGCCGGGACCGCCCTGCTGGTGGTCTCGGAAGAGCTGGAGGAGCTCTTCGAGATGACCGACCGGCTCCACGTCATGGCGCGGGGACGGCTCTCGCCCTCCATCGGCACCAGCGCCGCCACCGTCGAGTTGATCGGCGAGTGGATGAGCGGCCTGTGGCCCACCGGGCCGGAGGACGGGCCGGGCGCCTCGATCGGTGAGTTCCCGTGATCCGGCTCGAGCCGCGCGCCACGCCATCGACGGCGATGAGCCTCCTCTCGCCGGTGATCGCCGTGGTGCTCACCGCCGTGGTCGGCGCCGCGCTCTTCGCAGCGCTCGGCAAGGATCCGCTCTCTGCGCTGCAGGTCTTCTTCCTCGAGCCTTTCCACGGCACCCGCGCCCTCACCGAGCTGGCCCTCAAGTCGACCCCGCTCATCCTCATCGCGCTCGGGCTGGCGCTCTGCTACCGCTCCAACGTCTGGAACATCGGCGCCGAGGGGCAGTTCCTCATGGGGGCCATCGGCGGCGGCGGGCTGGCGCTCTGGGTGACCACCGAGGCGATCCCCATGAGCCCGTGGGCCTTCTTCCCGCTGGTGATCGTGGCCGGCGCCCTGGCCGGCGCCGCCTGGGCCGGGGTGGTGGCGCTGCTGCGCGATCGGTTCAACGCCAACGAGATCCTGACCAGCCTGATGCTGGTCTACGTGGCCAACTACTTCCTCTCCTGGCTGGTCTTCGGTCCCTGGAAGGATCCCGACGGCTTCAACTTCCCGCAGACGGTCTCCTTCGCCAGCCAGACCGAGCTCCCGCGGGTCATCCGCGGCATGCGGCTCCACTGGGGCTCGGCGGTGGCGCTGCTGGCGGCCGGCGGGATGTGGCTCTTCCTCTTCCGGACCTTCGCCGGCATCCAGCTGCAGGTCGGCGGCCCGGCCCCGGCGGCGGCCCGCTATGCCGGCTTCTCCTCGCACGCCGCCATCTGGACCACGCTGCTCACCTCCGGGGCGCTGGCCGGCGTGGCCGGAGCCTTCGAGGTGGCTGGCCCCATGGGGCAGCTCACCCCGCACGTCTCGACCGGCTACGGCTTCACCGCCATCATCGTGGCCTTCGTGGGGCGGCTCCACCCGCTCGGCTGCATCCTCGGCAGCGGCGTGCTCTCCATGTTCCTGATCGGCGGCGAGCTGGCACAGTCGCGCATCGGCCTCCCCTCGGCCCTCTCCGGCGTCTTCCAGGGGGTGCTGCTGCTCTCGCTGCTGGCCTGCGACACGCTCATCCACTACCGGCCGCGCTGGAGCGGGACCCGATGAACGATCTGGCCCTGCTGGTGGCCGCCACCCTGGCGGCCGGAACACCGCTGGCGCTGGCCGGCATGGGGCTGCTCGTCAACGAGCGGGCCGGCGTGCTCAACCTGGGGGCCGAGGGGCTGATGCTGGTGGCCGCGGTGGCCGGCTTCGCCACCGGCTTCACGACCGGGAGCGAGCTGCTGGCGCTCATCGCCGGGGCGGCGGCCGGGGCGATCGGTGCCGCCATCTACGGCTGGCTGGTGATCTGGCTCAACACCAACCAGTACGCCACCGGCCTGGCGGTCAGCCTCTTCGGCTCCGGCTTCTCGGCCTTCGTCGGGATCGGCTTCGTCGGCAAGAAGCTGGAGGAGAACCCGGTGACCGGCGTGCCGCTGCTGCGCGACCTCCCGGTGCTCGGGGTGGCGCTCTTCAGGCAGCACTGGACCATCTACGGCGCGGTGGCGCTGGCCGGTGGCGTGGCCTGGTTCCTCTACCGGACCCGGGGCGGCCTGATCCTGCGCTCCATCGGCGAGTCGCCCAGCGCCGCGCACGCCCTCGGCTACCCGGTCCGGCGCATCCGGCTGGTGGCGGTGGTGGTGGGCGGCGCGCTCTGCGGCCTGGCCGGCGCCTACCTCTCGGTCATCTACACGCCGCTCTGGGTGGAGGGGATGGTGGCGGGGCGCGGCTGGATAGCCCTGGCGCTCACCACCTTCGCCACCTGGCGGCCGGCCCGGATGCTCTTCGGGGCCTACCTGTTCGGGGGTGTGACCATGCTGCAGCTCTACCTGCAGGCGGCCGGCGTCCAGGTCCCACCCGAATTCATGAGCATGCTCCCGTACCTGGCCACCGTGCTGGTTCTGGTCATCATCTCGCGAAACCCGCTCTGGATCCGGCTCAACATGCCGGCCTCGCTCGGCAAGACCTTCTTCCCCGGAAGCTGACGTTTTGGGGTAGACCGCAGCATCGGCTGTTTCCACGTTCACCAGAAGGAGCACCGCAGCCATGACGAATCGTTCCTCCCCGAAGTTCCTCGCGCTGGCCGTGGTCTTCGCGGCCGCCGGGCTCACCGCCTGCGGCCAGAAGGCCGCCCCGCCCGCCCCCGCACCCGTGGCCGCCCCGGCCCCGGCCAAGCCGGCCCCGCTCAAGGCTGCATTCGTCTACGTCGGCCCGGTCGGCGACGCCGGCTACACCTACGCCCATGACGCCGGCCGCAAGGAGGCCGTCGCCAAGCTGGGTGACAAGGTCGCCACCACCTTCGTGGAGAACATCAAGGAAGGTCCCGACGCCGAGCGCGTCATCCGCGAGCTGGCCACCGCCGGCAACAAGGTGATCTTCGCCACCTCCTTCGGCTTCGGCGACTCGATGGCCAAGGTGGCCAAGGACTTCCCGGACGTCTACTTCGAGCACGCCACCGGCTTCAGGACCAGCGACAACATGCGCGTCTACGAGCCTCGCATCCACGAGGGGGCCTACCTGGCCGGCATCGTGGCCGGCCGCATGACCAAGACCAACGTGCTCGGCTTCGTCGGCTCCTTCCCCATCCCCGAGGTGCTGCGCAACATCAACGCCTTCACCCTTGGTGCGCAGTCGGTCAACCCCAAGATCAAGACCAAGGTGGTCTGGGTCGGCAGCTGGTTCGACCCGCCCAAGGAGACCGAGGCGGCCAAGACGCTCATCAACGGCAAGGCCGACGTGCTTCTCCAGAACACCGACTCGACCGCCGTGCTGCAGGAGGCCGAGCGCCAGCACAAGTACGCCTTCGGCTGGGACAGCGACATGAGCTCCTTCGCCCCCAAGGCCCACCTCGGCTCCTGCATGCTGCTCTGGGGCGTCTACTACGAGAAGGCGCTCAACGACGTGCTCGGGAAGACCTGGAAGACCGGCGCCACCAAGTGGGGCTACCGGGAGGGCATGACCGACTTCGTCAAGATCCCCGACTTCGTCCCGGCCGACGTGAAGAAGAAGGTCGAAGACGCCAAGGCCGGGCTCAAGGCCGGCACCCTCGACATCTTCAAGGGGCCGATCACCGACAGCACCGGCAAGGTCCAGCTCGCCAAGGGCCTGGCCGCCGACGACAAGTGGCTCGGCGGCGTCACCTTCTACGTGAAGGGCGTCGAGGGCAAGGTCCCGGCCTCGAAGTAGACTTCACTCAGCGTTGAAGTCCAGGGGGGGCCGTTCGCGAGGGCGGCCCTCCTTTCGTTCGGGAGGCGAGGGGCGGCTACGGCCGCTTCGGCAAGCGGTTGAGGAAGATGGGGAGCCCGAGCTTGTTGGCGTAGAGCGGCCGGTAGCGCTCGGTGTTGTACATGGAGGGGACGTCGACCTTGCGGGCCCCGAGGCTTGGATCGGGGAGCGGCACCAACTGGTAGGTCCCCTCCACCAGCGCCGACATCACACCGCTCTTGCCGGCCAGCACGGCGTCGAGCGCCAGGGTGCCGAAGGTCGAGGCCACCAGCTTGTCGAGGAAGTCCGGCTCGCCAGAGCGCAGGTCGTAGGTCAGGTCGGAGACGATGGTCTCCTCGCTGGTGCGCAGCCGGAACTCCTCCGCCAGCACCTCCGCCACGCTGGCCTTGCGCCGCCGGCCGTAGGTGTCGGCGGCGCCGTACTCGGCCACCTCGTAGCCGTTCCAGGTCGCCCCCTCGGAGAGGACCACGATGGCATAGTTGCTCGGGTTCTCCCGCTTCTCGGTCACCAGCAGGTCGATGAGCTTCTCCACGTCGACCTTGAACTCCGGGATGACGCAGCGGTTGGAGGTGACGTGGCCGGTGTAGAGGGCGGTGAAGCCGGCGTCGCGGCCGAAGACCCGGAAGATGCCGATGCGCTCGTGCGAGCCGACCGTGGTGCGCTGCCGCTCGATGGCGTCGGTGGCCCGGGTGATGGCCGTGGAGAAGCCGATGCAGTACTCGGTCCCCTGCACGTCATTGTCCATGGTCTTGGGGATTCCGATGACCTTGACCCCGAGCGCGTTGAGCTGGGCGGCCGAGCGGAGCGTGCCGTCGCCGCCGATGCAGATCAGGTACTCGAGGCCGAGCCGGTGGATGTTCTCGAGCACCTGCGGAGTGAGGTCCCATGACGGGCCGTTGGGGCCGGGCGTGGAGGGGATGCCGGCGTTCATCAGGTGGGGTGGGAGCCTGCTCACCTTGGTGGGGCCGACCCGGCTGGTGTGCAGCATGGTGCCGCCCGACCGGTCGATGGTGCGGGTGGTCTCGCGGTCGAGCGGGACGATGTAGCGCGAGGTGCTGACCGGTTCGTCGAGGTCGACGTGGGTCAGCCCCTCGAACCCCCGGCGCAAGCCGATGACGTCGAGGCCGTGCTCCCAGCCGCGGTAGACGACGCTCTTGATCACCGAGTTGAGGCCGGGGACGTCGCCACCGCCGGTGAGGATGCCGATCCGCTTTCGCTTCGTGGCCATGGGAACAATCTACCGCGAGTCGGGCTACAATATCCCTTCAACCCAGCCGGGCCCCGGGGCGACCGAATGAGCGAGATCGAGAAGCGCAACGTCATCGCGCAGTGGGCCTTCGACACCCGGCCAGTGCTGCTCCGCTTCCACCTCTGGCTCGAGGACGTCGAGGTCCACCGGGCCCAGGCCGATCCGGTCAGCTCGCACAGCTTCACCCCGCGTGGCATCACCCGTTGCCTGGCGGTGACCGCCGCGGCCACCGCGCTCGGAACCAAGCTCTTCGGCGGCCACGGCGAGGGGAAGGGGAAGGACAAGCAGGCCTACAACCAGGCCAAGAAGGCGGCCGACGCCATCAGCGCCTACGTGATGAGCGAGGGGCTCTGGCACCTGACCCGCACCCTGCCGGAGAACCACGCCATCATGGTCTCCCTCGGCGAGGGGCTGATGCCCAAGGCCGGCGAGACGCCGGAGATGGGGGCCAACCCGCTGCTCGGCTTCGGCCGCGTCTACGCCCGCCCCGAGGTGGCCCGCACCGTCGACCGCCGGGTGCGCCGGCTGCTCAACGAGCCGGGCCACACCTTCCAGAACTTCCACGGCTGGCTGCAGGAACGCGGCGTCACCATCTGGGGCGCCGCCATCGACACGCTGGAGTGCACCTCGCGCTTCGCCGAGGGGAAGGCGACCGGTCCCATGACGGTCTTCCATCTCTTCGACCAGCCGCTGCGCGTCGCCAAGCCCTACGAGTCCTACATGGGCTGCCTGACCGTGCCGCGGGCGGTCTGCGCGGCGGCCGAGAAGACGGCGCTGCTGCTCGACTACCGGACCCCGCGAGCCCAACTGGCCAAGGCGATCGAGGCCACCTACCCGGGCATCGAGCGAAAGAACATCCACGTCTGGACCCTCTCCGGCAAGAGCCGGGTCAAGCGGCTCGGGCCGCTCTGGCAGGAGTGGAAGGAGACCGGCTGCCACCTCATCGAGGACGGCTGGGTCGCGCCGACGGGCCACGCCGTCTTCACCGACTCCGGCACCTACGCCCCGACCTTCCTGGTCAAGAGCTGGAAGGACGCCGCCGGCGCCACCCACGTCTTCCTCTGCGACGGCTACGCCGCCACCGCCGAGGCGATGCAGGCCGCCAGCCTCTCCGAGGTGCTCGACGTCGACGCCAGCATGGCGATGTTCTCGCCGACCTTCGACCTGCCTTGCGACAAGGAGGCCCAGCTCATGCAGCTCGACCCGGCCGACCCGGCCTTCGCCGCCCAGGTGAAGGCGCTTCACGGTGGGGAAGAGGTCGGTCCGGAGCGGATCAAGGCCTACCTCGACGCCATCCACGAGGCCAAGGCCTCCAACATGCCGACCGGGCGCAAGGTGCTGCACGCCGACGACTTCCTGCCGCAGAAGGACTGGCACGTCCTCTCATGCATCGGCTACATGAGCGACGACCCCTACAGCGGGGCGCCGGGCATCGAGAAGGTGGGGGAGGGGGTCTACAAGGTGACCACGCTGCTGGCCACCCGCAGCGCCTCGGCTCGCATCACCTTCACCTTCCGCTTCATGGAGCCGCTCGACCAGGCCCGCCACGTCTTCAGCCCGCTGCTGGTCCGCTTCCTCTCCGGCGTCGACCACCGCACCCGGCCGGTCAAGATCTCCGACTCGGGGCGCATTCGCAACGAGCTGCAGACCATGCTCTCCCAGGCGCTGGAGCACGAGGGCGAGACCATCAAGGTGCACTGGGATCGGATCGACGAGCGGGTCATGGCGCGCGACAAGCAGCTGGCCATCCGCGAGGTGCTGGAGTGGTACAAGGCCAATCACCCGGTCTGGTTCGAGTGGCTCAAGCTCTAGCCGCCAGCTTCCGGTAGAGCGTCGAACGCCCCACCCCGAGCCGCCGCGCCGCCTCGCTCAGGTTGCCGCCGCAGGCCGCCACCACCTGCTCCACGGCGGCCCGCTCGCTCGCCCGGCGGGTGGCGCGCAGCCCGCTGCTCGGCGCCGGCGTCCCGGTCCCTTCGAACAGCTCGGGGAGCACCGCGCGCAGTTCCACGTCGAGCTGGCCGTCGGAGATGGCGCCGTCGGCGAAGAGCACCGCCACCCGCTCCAGCACGTTCTCCAGCTCACGCACGTTCCCGGGCCAGCCATAGGGCTCCAGCCGGGGGAGCACCCGAGCCAGGGCGCGGGCCTGGGCGCCGGGGACGCCATGACGGGAGAGGGCCCTGTGCAGCAGCTCGGCGGCGATGGCGGCCACGTCGCCAGGGCGCTCGCGCAGCGGGGGCAGGTGGATGGGGAGGATGTGGAGCCGGAAGTAGAGATCGTCGCGGAACTGCCCGGCCGCCACCGCGCCACGCAGGTCGCGGTGGGTGGCGGCGATGATGCGCACGTCGATGGGGGTCGGGTCGTTGCTGCCGAGCCGCAGCACCTGCCGCTCCTGCAGCACCCGCAGCAGGCGGGACTGCAGGGTGAGCGGCACGTCGCCGACCTCGTCGAGGAAGATGGTGCCGAGGTGGGCCGCCTCGAAGAGCCCGGGCCGCCCGCCGCGCCGCGAGCCAGTGAAGGCCCCCTCCTCGTACCCGAAGAGCTCCGACTCCAGCAGCGTCTCGGGGAAGGCGGCGCAGTTGATGGCCACGAAAGGCTGGTCGCGCCGCTTGCCGGCGGCGTGAATCCCCTGCGCCACCATCTCCTTGCCGGTGCCGCTCTCGCCGGTGATGAGCACGGTGGCGTCGGTGCGGGCGTAGCGCTCGGCCATGGCCCGGGTGGCGCGGATGGCCGGCGAGCCGCCGACGATGGCCGAGAGGGTGTAGCGGGCCTCGAAGCGTGGCGGGCGGTGCTGGGAGCGGAGCCGGCGCTCCTGCCGCTGTATCGTGGTGGCGTCCTGGCAGAGGACGGTGGCGCCGCGCAGGGTGCC
Source organism: Anaeromyxobacter sp. (assembly GCA_025360965.1). Classification (GTDB taxonomy): domain Bacteria; phylum Myxococcota; class Myxococcia; order Myxococcales; family Anaeromyxobacteraceae; genus JADKCZ01. The sequence continues at coordinate 21,127 of JANYBC010000037.1, forward strand.
GTGGTCGCGCAGCGGGGTGCGGCTCACCAGCACGGCCCGCCCGCCGAGCCGCTCCAGGCTGTCGCTCTCGGCGATCCCGGCCTCCAGGACCCGGGCCAGCCCGAGCGCCGGGGCCACCGAGGAGAGTGGCCGCCCCAGCACCTCCAGCGCCGGCAGGCCCAGCAGCCGCAGCAGCGACGGGTTGATCGACTGGATCCGCTCGTCGAGATCGACCACCGCCACGCCGGCCTCGAGATGGTCGAAGGAGAGCCGCAGGTGGTCGGTGCGGGCCTCGGCGGCGCGGGTGACGCGGGCGATCTCGATGGCCTGGCGGATGGCCTGGGCCAGGGAGTCCTGGCCGTAGAGCAGCACCGCCTTGAGGCCGGCCTCCTCGGCCAGGTCGCAGACCGGGCCCGGTCCGACGATCACCTCGAAGCCCCGGGCGGCGAGATCGAGCACCTGGGTGCGGGCCTCCTCGGGGGTGAGGTAGGGGCGCTGCTCGACGGTGGCGTCGCCCATGAGGAAGCCGCCCTGGTCGATGCCGGTGACGACCCGGGAGAAGTTGACGACGCCGATGCGGGCGGAGAACTGCCTGGCCCGCAGCAGGGCGCCGAGGGTGTCGACGGTGGAGGCGCCGACCACCACCACCGGGACGTCGGCGTGGTCGCGCAGGTAGGCGCCGTTGGCTCCGGCGGCCACCAGGGCGTCGACGTGGTCTCCGGCGGCGCGCCTCGCCTTGAGCGTGGCCAGCGCATCCTCGAAGCCGCCGTCGAAGACATGCACCTCGGCTTGGTCGGCCAGGAGGGGGGCGACGCTCTCGAAGCCGGCGCGAAGCCGGCTGGTGCTGAAGGCCCAGATGACGGGGCGGCGGGTGGTGGTCGGCATCTGACCTCCGTCTGAGTGGCGCACTGACCGTGCGGAGGCGCGCGCCGACCCATGGTTGGCACAGCTGTCCCATTTCCGGGACATACCATGAGACACCGGCACCACTACGGAAGTCAACCTGCTGCCATGAACTCAATAGATACAGGCAGATGACTCGCCTGCACGATGTCGTGGTCACGTGGCCGGGTCGTTGCACAGAAACGACCGACTCGAGAGTCAGCGCCACGGCGGCGCCAGGAACGCAACGTGGTCCGACAGCGCGAGGAGGCGTGATGAGCACGACGGGTGGCGGTGCGATTCCACGGATCGACAAGGTCGCTGTGCTGGGCGCGGGCGTCATGGGGGGCACCATCGCCGCCCATCTCTGCAACGCCGGCTTGAAGGTGCTGCTGCTCGACATCGTGCCCAAGGCTCCGACGCCCGAGGAGACGGCCGCCGGCCTGACGCTCGCCGACGCGGCGGTGCGCAACCGCATCCCGGCCGCCGGCGTCGCCGCGCTCGAGAAGATGAAGCCGTCGCCCCTCTTCCTCTCCGCCGATCTCGCCCGCATCGAGATCGGCAACTTCGAGGACGATCTCGGCCGGCTGCGCGACTGCGACTGGGTCATCGAGGTGGTCATCGAGCAGATGGCCATCAAGAAGGCGCTGCTCTCCGAGAAGATCGCCCCCAACCTGAAGCCGGGCGCCATCCTCTCCACCAACACCTCGGGCCTCTCGGTCAACGAGCTGGCCGACGCGCTCCCCGAGGCGCTCCGGCCGCGCTTCCTGGTCACCCACTTCTTCAACCCGCCCCGCTACATGAAGCTGCTGGAGATCGTCTCCAGCCGTCACACCGACCCGGCCATCGCCGAGGGGCTGGCCGGCTTCATCCGCCGCCGGCTCGGCAAGGGGATCGTCTTCGGCAAGGACACGCCCAACTTCGTGGCCAACCGGATCGGCGTCTTCGCCATCTGCAGCGCCGTGAAGCAGATGCAGGAGCTCGGCATGGACGTCGAGGAGGTCGACGCCGTGGCCGGCCCGGCCACCGCCCGCCCCAGGAGCGCCTGCTTCCGCACCGCGGATCTGGTCGGCATCGACACGCTGATGCACGTGGCCAGGAACTCCTACGACCTGCTCCCCAGGGACGAGCAGCGCGAGGTCTTCAAGCTCCCCGAGTTCATGGCCGAGATGGTGAAGAAGGGGCTGCTCGGCAACAAGAGCAAGCAGGGCTTCTTCAAGAAGACATCAAGTAGAGAGGCGAAGGGGGAGAAGCCGGAGAGCTTCTTCTACGATCATCGCACCGGTGAGTACGCTCCGGCGCGGCGGCCAAAGTTCGCCTCGGTCGAGGCCGGCAAGGGGATCGACGATCCGGCCAAGCGGCTGCGCACCGTGCTCGGCGGCAGCGACAAGGGGGCCACGCTGGCCTGGCGCAACCTGCGCGACACGCTCATCTACGCCTTCAACCGCATCCCCGAGATCGCCGACGACGTCGTCAACGTCGACAACGCCATGCGCTGGGGCTTCAACTGGGAGCTCGGCCCCTTCGAGATGTTCGACGCCATCGGCGTGGCCGAGTTCGTCAAGCGGGCCGAGGCCGACGGCGTGGCGGTGCCGGCGAAGCTCAAGGGCATCGAGAAGTTCTACGCCTTCGAGGGCGGCCGAAGGCGCTACCTCGACGTGGTGGGCGGCGGCTGGAAGGAGGTCCCGCTCCCGGCCGGGCAGATCGACCTGCTGCTGCTGGAGAAGGCCGGCAAGGTGGTGGAGCGCAACTCCGGCGCCTCGGTGCACGACCTCGGCGACGGGGTCTTCGCCCTCGAGTTCCACACCAAGATGAACGCCATCGGCAACGACGTGCTGGCCATGGTCCACAAGGCGGTGCGCCGCGCCGAGACCGAGGGGCAGGGGCTGGTGATCGCCAACCAGGGTGGCAACTTCTCCGTCGGCGCCAACCTGGCGCTGCTGGTCATGGCCATCGCCGAGGGGGCCTACGACGAGGTCACGCTCACGGTGAGCGCCTTCCAGAAGGCGATGATGGCCGTGAAGTACGCCCGCGTCCCGGTGGTGGCGGCGCCACACGGCATGGCGCTGGGCGGCGGCTGCGAGGTCTGCCTGCACGCCGACGCGGTGGTCGCCAACGCCGAGACCTACATGGGGCTGGTCGAGATCGGGGTCGGCCTGCTGCCGGCCGGCGGCGGCACCAAGGAGCTGGCGCTGCGGGCCATCCGGCTGGCCGACCAGTGGGAGACAGACGTCTCGCCCTTCCTCTTCAAGAGCTTCAGCGCCATCGCCATGGCCAAGGTCAGCTCCTCGGCGGCCGAGCTCTTCGGCACCGGCCTGCTGCGGCAGGGCGACACCATCACCATGGGCGCCGACCAGCTCATCGAGGACGCCAAGCGGCGCGTCATCGCCCTGGCCGCCAACTACCGCCCGTCGCAGCCGGCCATGGACCTCAAGGCGCCGGGGCGGAGCGTGGCCGGCAGCCTCGCCTCCCAGCTCTGGAACATGCGCATGGGCGGCTTCATCACCGAGTACGAGGAGCAGCTCGGCACAACCATCGCTGGCGTCATCACCGGGGGTGACGTGCCAGCCGGCACGGTGGTGACCGAGCAGTGGTTCCTCGACCTGGAGCGGGAGGCCTTCCTCAAGCTCTGCACCCAGAAGAAGACCCTGGAGCGCATCCAGCACATGCTGAAGAAGGGGAAGCCGCTCCGCAACTGAGCCGCCCCGCGCCCGCCATGCCCTCGCCTTCCACGAACGGAGACTCCCGATGAGCGCTGCCTACGTCCTCGCCGCGGTCCGCACCCCCGGCGGCAAGGCCAAGAAGGGGAAGCTGAAGGACGTCCGCCCCGACGACCTCGCCGCCGTCGCCATCAAGGCGCTGCTGGAGCGGACCGGGATCGACCCCATGCTGATCGAGGACGTCATCCTCGGCTGCGCCTTCCCGGAGGGGGAGCAGGGGATGAACGTGGCCCGGGTCGCCTCCTTCAAGGCCGGGTTGCCCTACCAGGTGCCGGCCCAGACCGTGAACCGCTTCTGCGCCTCCGGCCTGCAGTCGATCGCCACCGCGGCCGAGCGGATCATGGCCGGCGGCGCCGACTGCATCCTCGCCGGCGGCGTCGAGAGCATGAGCCTGGTCCCCATGGGCGGCGGGAAGTTCAGCGCCAACCCGGGGCTGGTGGGGTCCTGGCCGGAGTCCTACGCCTCGATGGGGATCACCGCCGAGCTGGTGGCCGAGAAGTACGCCATCTCCCGCGCCGATCAGGACGCCTTCGCCGCCGAAAGCCACCGGCGCGCCGCCGCGGCCCAGGACGAGGGGAGGTTCCAGGACGAGCTGGTCCCGGTCGAGGTGGAGACGGTCGGTCTCGTGAAGGGGAAGGTGGTGCGCCGGGCCGAGCGGTTCAGCGCCGACGAGGGGGTGCGCCGCGACACCACCGCCGAGGGGCTGGGCAAGCTCAAGGCGGCCTTCAAGGTGGGCGGCAGCGTCACCGCCGGCAACGCCTCGCAGATGACCGACGGCGCCGCCGCGGTGCTGGTGGTCTCCGAGGCCTTCTTGAAGCAGACCGGGGCCCGGCCGCTGGCCCGATTCGTGGCCTACGCCGCCCGGGGCGTGCCGCCCGAGCTCATGGGCATCGGCCCGGTCGAGGCCATCCCGGCCGCGCTCAAGCGGGCCGGGCTCAAGCTCGAGGACCTCGCCACCATCGAGCTGAACGAGGCCTTCGCTGCCCAGTCGCTGGCCTGCGTGCGCGCCCTCGGCCTCGACCCGTCCCGGGTCAACGTCAACGGCGGCGCCATCGCGCTGGGCCACCCGCTCGGCTGCACCGGCGCCAAGCTGACGGCCACGCTGCTCAACGAGCTGAAGCGGAACGGCGGCCGCTACGGCGCGGTCTCCATGTGCATCGGCGGCGGCATGGGCGCGGCCGGCATCTTCGAGCGGGTCTAGGCAGCACGGCCCGCCAGGCGCGGGCCCACCACGACTCCAACGGGTTCAGAGAGGGAGGCAGACATGGCAGCCAGGATCTTCAAGGGCGCGGAGTACCTCGTCACCGTGGCGACCAAGGACGAGGTCTTCGTCCCCGAGGACTTCACCGAGGAGCAGCAGGCCATCGCCGACACCGCCGACAAGTTCGTCCGCGAGGAGGTCTGGCCGGTCTACGAGCGCATCGAGCACCAGGAGCCGGGGCTGGCCATGAAGCTCATGGCCAAGGCCGGCGAGGCCGGGCTGCTCATGATCGACGCGCCGGCCGAGTACGGTGGCCTCGAGCTCGACAAGGTCACCAGCGTCATCTCCGCCGACCGCATGGGGGCGGCCGGCTGCTTCTCTGTCTCCTACTCGGCCCACGCCGGCATCGGCACGCTGCCGCTCATCTACTACGGGACCAAGGCGCAGAAGGAGAAGTACCTGCCGAAGATCATCAGCGGCGAGTGGGGGGCGGCCTACTGCCTCACCGAGCCGGGCGCCGGCTCCGACGCCATGAGCGGCACCACCTTCGCCACCCTCTCCCCGGACGGGAAGCACTACCTGCTGGAGGGGACCAAGCAGTTCATCACCAACGGCGGCTGGGCCACGCTCTTCACGGTCTTCGCCAAGATCGACCGCAAACACTTCACCGCCTTCCTGGTGGAGAAGAGCTACGAGGGGGTCACCATCGGCCCCGAAGAGAAGAAGATGGGCATCAAGGGCTCCTCGACCACCACGGTGATCCTGGAGAACGCCAGGGTGCCGGTGGAGAACGTTCTGGGCGAGATCGGCAAGGGGCACAAGATCGCCTTCAACGTGCTCAACGTCGGCCGCTTCAAGCTGGGGGCGGCGGTGACCGGCGCGGCCCGCGTCGCGCTCGGCGTCGGCATCGCCTACACCAACGTCCGCAAGCAGTTCGGCGTGACCATCTCCAGCTTCGGCGCCATGCGCGAGAAGATGGCCGACCGCAGCGCCGACCTCTTCGCGTCCGAGTCGCTGCTCTACCGGCTGGCCGGCATGATCGACGACCGGCTGGCCACGCTCGACAAGGCGGCGCCCAACTACTACGAGGCCTACCAGCAGGCCATCGAGGAGTACTCGATCGAGTGCGCCATCGCCAAGGTCTTCTGCTCGGAGATGCTGGCCGACGTGGTCGACGACGTGGTGCAGATGCACGGCGGCTACGGCTTCACCCAGGAGTACAAGGCCGAGCGCTTCTACCGCGACGAGCGGATCAACCGGCTCTTCGAGGGGACCAACGAGATCAACCGCCTGCTCATCCCCGGCACCATCCTGCGCCGGGCCATGAAGGGGGAGCTGCCCATCACCAAGGAGGCGATGAAGGCGATGGAGGCGATGATGACGCCGTCGCTCGACGAGATCGACCCGTCGGTCCCGTTCGCCGCCGAGAAGATCACCCTGGCCAACCTGAAGCGGGCCTTCCTGGTGGTCTCGGGGGCCGCGGTGCAGCGGTACCAGGAGAAGATCAAGGACGAGCAGGAGGTGCTGCTGGCCCTGGCCGACGTGGCCATCCAGATCTTCGCCATCGAGAGCGCCATGCTGCGGGCCGAGAAGGTCGGGCCGCGCCTCTCGGCCGAGCGCAAGGCGCTGGTCGACGCCGCCGTCAAGGTCTTCACCTTCGGCGCCGCCGAGCGGATCGCCTCGGCCGCCAAGCGGGCCGTCTTCTACGTGGCCGAGGGGGACATGGCCACCATGATGCTGGGCGGGGTGCGCCGCTTCACCAAGTACGACGCCTCCGGGCTGCTGGAGGCCAAGCGGGCCCTGGCGGCGGCCGCGGTGGCCGCCGACAAGTATCCCCTTTGATCGCGACGGCTCCAGCTTCTGGTGGAGCCGTCGCAAGCCATCAGAACCGTCTCCTGCCTCGGCACCTGCCCCCCCCCCCCCCCCCGGACGCCACGCCCGGATGGCTCGGGCGGCCGGGGTGGCCCGCGCGCTACATTGGGTTGATGCGTGCCCGCCTGAAGAGCCTCCGCTGCGACGAGATCGCCGACCTCGAGGCCTGGGTCCCGCCAGTGCCCGAGGAGTTCGCGCTCCCGCTGGTGCTGGAGGTGGGCGTGCTCGGCCAGCGCGGGCGGGAGCGGTTCGAGCTGCTGGTGGCCACGCCGCGCTGGCTGGAGCGGCGCCATGGCCGGCACGGCGCCGTCCCCGGCCGCGGCCTGCTGCTGGTCTTCGAGTGGAATCTGCCTCGCCTCAAGGCCTTCCTGGCCCGGGACGTGGAGCGGTGCACCGGCGAGACCTGGCCTGAGCTGGCGAGGCAGATCGGGCGGCTGGCCGAGTGGGAGGGCGGGGACAACGTGGTGGGCTTACGGTGACTAGCCGCGGCGGCTTCCAATCGCGACGGCGCCGGCTTCTGGTGGCGCCGCCGCAAGATCCGATAAGCAGCTCCTACCCGGGAGCAGATCCCCCGCCGCTTCCCCTCCGCCTCCTCCTCCGCTTCCTTCCCTGACCGGGTTCCGCCGGTGTACCGGCCTGGGGCGCGTGGGCCACCATCGGAGCCGCCTGCGCCCCCAGCACCGGCCTTCGCTCCACGACCGGGCCGCGCGGCTGCTGACCACCGCGTCCGGGCTGGCGCTGCGGTCGCTGCTGCTGCGGGCGCTGCTGCTGAGGCCGGCCCAGCGGCGGGCGTGAAGGCTTGGCCGCCCGCTGCTGCTGCTGGCCGGTCCGCTGCTGTGGGCGCTGCTGGGGCGGTGGCCGCTCGGCCAGCGGCAGCTCGCGCCGGTCGATGGGCGGCGGCGGAGCTCCGGGGCGAGGAGGTGCCGGGACGAAATCCGGGGTCAACTCGCGCTTGGTGTAGGCGCGCCAGATCTCCCGGCCATCGCCGGCCGAGCCCTTGATGGCCGGATCGATCGCCTCGAAGTAGTGGCGCAGGTTGGCGAGGTCGCGGAAGAAGAACCCCTCGGCCTGGCTGTTGTGGGCCGCCCCGACCACCTGCGGGAAGTCGATGATGACCGGTCCCTCCCACCCGAGCAGGACGTTGTAGGCGGAGAGGTCGCCGTGGACCAGGTCGCAGCAGAGCATCTGGACCACCTGCGAGCGGAGCACGGCGTAGAGCTCCGCTGCCTGATCGCGTGAGACCTCGGCGTCGATGAGTCGCGGTGCCGGATGGCCGGAGGCGTCGAGCACCACCTCCATCAGCAGCACCCCCTCGTAGAAGAGCACCGGGCGGGGGACGCGCACGCCGGCGGCGTGGAGGGCGTGGAGGGCGTCGGCCTCCTTGGTCTTCCAGGCCTCCTCGGCGGCCGCTTGGCCGAACTTGCTCCCCCGGTCCATGGCGCGCTGGGTCCGGCTGTTGCGGGTGCGCCGCCCCTCCAGGTAGGCCGAGTTGTTCTTGAAGGAGCGGGTCTCGCGCGCCTTGTAGACCTTGGCGGCCAGCACCGCCTGGCCCTGGCGCACCAGCCAGAGGTCGGCCTCCTTGCCGCTCTTGAGCCGCGCCACGACCTCGTCGATGACGCCGTCTACGAGCAGGGGTTCGAGGGGGTCGACCATGCGGGGCCCCCACGTCGTATTGGACCACGGGCGAGCGGTCAAGTTGCCACGCCGCCGAATCCTCGACCGTGGACCAGGCTCCCATCCTCCATGACGACGAGATTGCTCATCATCGGGGGCGTGGCGGGTGGAGCGACCGCCGCGGCCCGGGCCCGCCGGCTCAGCGGGACCGCCGAGATCACCGTGCTGGAGCGGGGCCCCTACGTCTCCTACGCCAACTGCGGCCTCCCGTATTTCATCTCCCGGGACATCGAGAAGCGCTCGGCGTTGCTGCTCCAGACCCCGGAGGGCTTCGACGCCCGCTACCGGGTCAAGGTCGAGGTTCGGACCGAGGCGCTCGAGATCGACCGGAAGGGCAAGCGGGTTCGGGCGCTCGGCCCTGCCGGCGAGCGCTGGATCCCATATGACAAGCTGATCCTGGCCCAGGGGGGCAACCCCATCATGCCGCCGCTGCCCGGGGCCGATGAGCCGCAGGTCTTCAAGCTCTGGACCGTGCCCGACATGGACCGGCTCGACCGCTTCATCGAGGCCGAGAAGCCGAAGCACGCCGTGGTGGTGGGCGGCGGCTTCATCGGGCTGGAGATGGCCGAGGCCTTCCGCTCGCGCGGGCTCGAGACCACGGTGGTCGAGCTGCTGCCCACGGTGATGGGCGTGATGGACCGCGAGTTCGGCGTGCAGGTGGCGAACGAGCTCTCCGCCCACGGCGTCCAGGTCGTGACCGGCGTCGGCGTCAAGGCGGTCGGCGCCGACAGGACCGTGGAACTCACCGATGGCCGCACGCTCCCAGCCGACCTGGTGCTCTTCTCGGTCGGCGTCCGCCCCGAGCTGACGTTGGTGAAGTCGGCCGGACTCCTCCTCGGCCCGGCCGGCGGCCTGCTGGTCGACGAGCGGCTGCAGACCTCCGACCCGGACATTTTCGCCGCCGGCGACATGGTCGAGGTGCTCCACCGCGTCTCAGGGAAGAAGATCCGCATCCCGCTGGCGGGGCCGGCCAACCGGCAGGGTCGCATCGCCGCGACCAACGCGCTGGGCGGATCGATGACGTACGGCGGCGCCAGCGGCACCAGCGTCGTCAAGGTCTTCGAGGCCACCGCGGCCGCCACCGGCCTCACCGAGCGGTCGGCCCGCCAGGCCGGGTTCGAGGTGGGGGTGGCGGTGATCCACAAGGACCACCACGCCGGCTACTACCCGGGCGCCCGAGAGCTCACGCTCAAGCTGGTCTACGAGCGAAGGACCGGCCGGCTGCTCGGGGCCCAGGCCTTCGGCCACGCCGGGGTCGAGAAGCGCATCGACGTGCTGGCCACCGCGCTGCACGGGCGGATGACGGTGCACGACGTGGCCGAGCTCGACCTTGCCTACGCGCCGCCCTACTCCTCGGCCAACGATCCGGCCAACCTGGCCGCCTTCATCGCCGAGAACGACCTCTCCGGCTTCGCCCCCCTGGTCACCGCCGCGCAGCTCAAGGCGGAGCTGGCCACGCCGACACCGCCGCTGGTGCTCGACGTGCGCACCCTGGGCGAGTGGAGCACGGGCCACCTCAAGGGCGCGCTGCACCTCCCGGTGGACGACGTCCACTTCGAGCTGGCGCAGGTCCCGCGCGGCCGGCGCATCGTCTCCTACTGCAGGTCCGGTTTCCGCGCCCACCTGGCGCTGCGGACGCTCAAGGAGAATGGGTATACCGACCTGGCCAACGTCACCGGTGGTTGGGTCAGCATCGGGCTCGAGGGCGGCTTCGACATGGAGGACGCGTGAACATCGATCCAGTGACCGCGGCGGTGGTTGCCGTCGCGGGGTTTCTCATACTCAGGAAGATCCTCAAGGGAGGCAAGGTGTCCCAGAACGTGGTGATGGAGAAGATCAAGGGCGGGGCGCAGGTCGTCGACGTGCGCTCACCGGAGGAGTTCCGTGATGGGTTCTACCCGGGCGCGGTGAACATCCCGGTCCAGGACCTGACCCGGCGGCTGGGTGAGATCAAGAAGGACCGGGCGGTGGTCCTCTACTGCGCCTCGGGCAGCCGCAGCGGCATGGCGGCCCGGGTGCTGAAGCAGGCCGGCTTCACCGACGTGATCAACGCCGGCGGCCTCGGCGACATGCCGCGGTAGCTCACCGGGCGGCGCCAGCGTGAGGCCGGGGCGCCGGGGCGGGGAGGGTGGTCGAGCCGCCCGGCAGAAGCGGCTCGATCTTCGGGGCGCGCGGTACTAGCGTCGGCGCATGCCAACCGTGACCGCCGCCCTGCTCGTCCTCGCGCTCACCGCCACCTCCCAGGAGGTGCTCGACGGCGCGCCCCCGTCGGCCTGGCGCCCGCTCGACGACGAGCGGACCCTCTACCTCGAGCTCCCCGCCGGCCGGGTGGTGATCGAGCTGGCCCCCCAGTTCGCGCCGCGCCACGTCGCCAACGTCAAGGCGCTGGCGCGGGGGCGCTACTGGGACGGGCTTGTGATCCTGCGGGCCCAGGACAACTACGTGGTCCAGTGGGGCGACCCGGACGACGAGACGCCGGGGAAGGCCCGCCCGCTCGGCACAGCCGAGGCGAAGCTGCCCGCCGAGTTCACCCGCGCCGCGGCCGGCCTGCCCTTCACCCGGCTCCCCGACACCGACGGCTGGGCACCGGAGGTCGGCTTCAGCGACGGGTTCGCGGTGGGGCGCGAGGGGGCCGCCGGCGCCGCCTGGCTGGCCCACTGCTACGGCCTGGTCGGGGCCGGACGCGACAACCCGCCGGACTCCTCCAACGGCGCCTCGCTCTACGTGGTCATCGGCCAGTCGCCGCGCCACCTCGACCGGAACATCACCACCGTCGGCCGGGTGGTTCAGGGGATGGAGCTGCTCTCGGTGATGGCGCGCGGCCCGGCGCCCATGGGCTTCTACGAGCAGCCTGGCCTCGGCACAGCCATCAAGGCCGTCCGGGTGGCGGCCGACGTCCCGGCGGCGGAGCGGACCCGGCTGGAGCTCTTCAGGACCGACGGGGCCGCCTGGGATGCGCTGGTGGAGACGCGGCGCAACCGCCGGGAGGGCTGGTACCAGCGCCCGGCCGGCCACGCCGACCTCTGCGGCCTGGCTGTGCCGGTGCGCCCGACACCGGCCGTGGCACCGGCGCCGGCGAGGTGATCCCCGCGCCGCGCTACAGCGTCGCCAGGTCGAGGACGAACCGGTACTTCACGTCGTTCTTGATCATCCGCTCGTAGGCCTGGTTCACCTGCTGCACCGGGATCACCTCGACGTCGGAGGTGATGTCGTGAGCGGCGCAGTGGTCGAGCAGCTCCTGGGTCTCGGCGATCCCGCCGATGAGCGAGCCGGCCAGGCTGCGCCGCCCGCCGATGAGGGCGAAGGCGGCCACCGGAGTCGGCTGGGGCGGGACCCCGAGCAGCACCATGGTCCCGTTGACCTTCAGCAGCCCGAGGTAGGCGTTGTAATCGTGCGGCGCCGAGATGGTGTCGAGGATCAGGTCGAAGCTGCCGGCCAGCCGCTTGAACGTCGCCTTCTCCGAGGTGAGGGCGAACTGGGCTGCGCCGAGCCGGCGGGCGTCGGCCTCCTTGGCCGGCGAGGTGGAGAGCATCGTCACCTCGCAGCCGAGCGAAGCGGCCAGCTTCACCGCCATGTGGCCGAGGCCGCCCAGGCCCACCACGCCGACGCGCTGGCCACGTCCCGCCTTCCAGTGGCGCAGCGGCGACCAGGTGGTGATGCCGGCGCAGAGCAGCGGCGCGGAGCCCGCCAGGTCGAGCTTCGGCGAGACCTTGAGCACGAAGGCCTCGGTGGCCACCACCTGCTTCGAGTAGCCGCCGTAGGTCGGCGTCGTCCGGTCCATCTCGGTGCCGTTGTAGGAGTAGGCCGCCCCGTTCTGGCAGAACTGCTCCAGGTCCTGCTGGCAGCTCGGGCAGGTGCGGCAGGAGTCGACCATGCAGCCGACGCCGGCCCGGTCGCCCACCTTGAACTTCTTCACGGCGGCGCCGACCCGCACCACCGTGCCGACCATCTCGTGACCCGGGACCATGGGGAAGCGCGCGCCGCCCCACTCGTCACGGGCCTGGTGGATGTCCGAGAGGCAGACGCCGCAGAAGGCCAGGTCGACGACCACGTCGCTGGGGCCGGGCTCGCGCCGGTCGACCTCGAACGGGACCAGCGGGGTGGTCGGCGAGAGGGCGGCGTAGGCCTTGGTCATCGTCACGGCGGAGCCTTTCGGCGCGGGTTCACTTGAGCAGCTCGTCCACGAGGTGCGCGCCCAGGGTGCGGAGCCCGTCGTCGAGCAGCTTCTGTCCCTTATCGGTCTGGAGCGTGGCGCGCACGGCTTCCGGCGCCAGGCCGAGCGCCACGTTGATGTGGACCAGCACCGCCGAGACCGAGGGGCCGGCCACCGCCGCCGTCACCTTGCCGCGGCGGGCGTGGATCCCCTTGGAGAGCCGGTCGACCAGCTGGTCGGGCGTGGTGCGGGGCCCTTGCCTTTCCGGGAGCGCCTCGGAGATCCCCCAGAGCAGGTCGTCGATGAGCTCGGGACGGGTGAAGGCCCGCTCCAGCCTTTCGTGGGCCTCCTCGTCCTCGACCGAGAGGGCCTCGGCGTAGGTCGGGGTGACGAGCCACGCCAGGTCGGCGCGGGTGACGACGGCGGGCAGGCGCGGGGAGAAGAGTGGCACGCCGGGAACATACCGCGCTTCCGGCGCGGCCCGCCGGGCCGTATCATCGGTGCCGGCCACGACACCCCGCCCGGCCAGGGAGCGCCAGCGTGAACCCGACCATCCGCATCCTCGTCACCGGTGGCACCTTCGACAAGGAGTACGACGAGCTGGGCGGCCGGCTCTTCTTCAAGGACACTCACCTTCCGGAGATGCTGCGGCTGGCGCGCTGCCGCATCCCGGTCGAGCTGGAGACCCTGATGATGATCGACAGCCTCGACATGACCGAAGCCGACCGCGCCCGGGTGGTGGAGCGCTGCCGGGCCAGCCCCGAGGACCGCCTGGTGGTGACCCACGGCACCGACACCATGGCCGAGACGGCCCGCGCGCTGCTGGCGGCCGGGCTCGGCAAGACCGTGGTCCTGACCGGCGCCATGGTCCCGTACGCCTTCGGCAGCTCCGACGGCCTCTTCAACCTCGGCAGCGCGCTCTCCTTTGCCCAGGTGCTGCCACCCGGGATCTACGTGGCCATGAACGGCCGGATCTTCGCGGGGGAGAAGGTCCGCAAGGACCGGCAGCGCGGGGTCTTCGAGGAGAGGGAGGGGTAGGGGCGGCTCCTACCCGGTCCGCGAAAGCGTCGCGAGGACGGCCGGTCCTGGACAGGTTTGGGCTAACATGGTCCATCCCCCGGGGGTTCGGATGCAGAGCCGTTCAGCATGGAGCGCGGTGGCGGTCATGGGCACGGCGCTGGCCCTCGCAGGCTGCGTCCCGGCGGTCAAGGTCGGCGAGGAGGTCAGGGTGCCGATCCCGCCCGCCGGCCTCTTCGCCATCACCATCAGCGGCGGCGCGGTCGCGCCCATCACCGCAGGCAACGTCACCACCGACCGGGTGGTGGTCAGCTACCACGTCACCGCCGACGGCTCGCCCGCCTCGCAGAACCAGCTCACCGCCGCCGGCGTGGTCCCGACCTTCACGGTGGCGGCCCTCGGCACCAATCCCGTCAGCGGCCTGGCCGGCTGGAAGAGCCTGCTCCGCACCGGCTCGGCCTCGCTCACCAACAACCCCATCGAGGGGCCGGGCACGCCGCTGGCCAACCTCGACACCGGCAAGCAGCCCGGCTCGGAGCGGACCGGCACCTTCGAGGACCTCGGCGGGGGCGACTTCCGTTACACCTTCCTCAACGCGCTCCCCACGGTGCCCCCCTTCAACTACGTGCCGACCGAGACCATGCGGGTCGGCGTCTGGCTCAACGGGGCCCCGGTCGCGGACCAGTCGACCGCGACCTTCGACTTCGTGCCGGCGGGAGGCACGCCGAAGGTGCGCGACACCGTCCTCGACGCCAACTGCAACGCCTGCCATGGCCGGCTCGTGGTCCATGGCGTGCGCCACGACGTCCGGCTCTGCCTCACCTGCCACACCGTCCAGAACGCCGATCCCGACGGCATCGACCCGGCCGCCATGGCCCTGCCTCCGTTCGCGGGCGTCAATGCCATGACCAACCCCAACCCGCTCGACCTCGGCCGGCTGGTCCACCGCATCCACCGCGGCAAGAAACTGCCCACCCTCTACGTGGCCAGCAGCAACACCATGCCGGCGCCGCCGCTCAACGCCAACAGCCTCATGCCGCTTCCCTTCTTCCCGGGGCGCAACGTCCCGCTGCTCGGCCAGCGCTTCTCGATCATCGGCTTCCGCAGCACCGAGCTGCTGGTCGGCAAGGTTATCAACCGCACCGACAACGACCAGCCGGCCAGGCTGCTGGCCGAAGGGATCGGCTATCCGCGCGACCTGCGCGACTGCGCAGCCTGCCACGGCGGCGCGCCCCAGGCCGACGAGCAGTGGAATGCCATCTCGCGACGGACCTGCGGGAGCTGCCACGCCGACGTCTGGTACGGGGCGGGGAGCACCGACCCGGTCCACTTCGCCCACCTCGGCGGCCCGCAGGCCGACGACACCCGCTGCGCCAGCTGCCACCTCGCCACCGGCAGCCCGGTCCCGCCCGAGAAGCTCTACGCCGACACCCGAGATGTCCACGTCCCGCCCTACCTGCACCCCAGCTATGACCGGCCGCAGATCGACGTGGTGCAGGTGCAGAACCTCTCGCCCGGCAGTGCCCCCACCGTGGTCTTCAAGGCCCATGACCAGGGGAACGACATCTCGCCCCTCAACACCAACAGCTTCGCCGGGACCAGCCCGGTGCCGCGCGCCCTGTCGCGCGTCGCCATCACCATCTCTGGACCGACCAGCGACTACGCCACAGGCAACTTCGCCTCCACCAACACGCTTCCGGCCACCGAGGCGGTCCCGCTCACCAGCGTCGCCGACGCCTCCGGCCAGTTCAGCTACACCTTCGGCAACGTGCTGGCGGCCAGCGCCTCGGGGACCTGGGCGGTCGGCATGGAGGCGCGCCGCTCGCTGGCCACCGTTCACTACAACGCGCTCAGCGACACCTTCCCCTGGCCCTACACCGGCGAGACCGTGACCGAGTCGGCCAGCAACCGCGTGCAGTACGTCGACACCGCCACCGGCTCGATGTGGACCGGCAGCGCCGAGCCGCGCCGCAAGGTGGTGGAGACATCCTCCTGCAACGGCTGCCACGGGAGGCTGAGCCTCCATGGCGGGCTGCGCAACGAGGTGGAGTACTGCCTGATGTGCCACGCCGCGGACCGGTCCGACTGGACCCGGCGTCCCAAGTCGGCCAGCGGCAACGTCAACCTGGCCGCGGTGGCCGGCGTCAACGCCTTCGGCACCTACGACAACCGGGAGGAGCGGTCGGTCCACTTCAAGGTGCTGGTCCACCGCATCCACACCGGCGAGTCGGCCGGCGCGGCCGGGCTCAGCGCCGCGGCCCCCTTCGCCGTCTACGGCAACCCGGGCGGCTCCAAGGCGGTGTTCTTCTTCGACGACGTCCGCTTCCCCAACGAGCTCGCCAACTGCCGGCTCTGCCACGTCCAGGAGAGCTACTTCATCGAGGCGGTGCCACCGACCGCGCTGCCCACGGTGGTCAACGAGACCGCCTCGATCCAGCACGCGGCCAAGCTGACCCACGGGGCCAGCGAGCCGAAGTTCGGACCGATCCAGTCGGCCTGCATGAGCTGCCACGACACCGGGGTGGGGCGGTCCCACGCCAGCGCCCACACCATCGGTGGCGTCGAGGCCTGCGTCACCTGCCACGGCGGGACCAAGGGATTGCTCTCGGTCCCCGGCGTCCACGGCCTGGCGCCCTGACGCACCCAGCCCGGATGTGCTAGAGGTCCGCCGCCCGCGGCCGCCCTGGCGGCCCTGGGGTCCGCCGCACCAGAGGAGCCTTCCAGCACCATGAGCGCCCAGCACGAGGTCCGCCGACGCCGGACCTTCGCGATCATCTCGCACCCAGACGCCGGCAAGACCACGCTGACCGAGAAGCTGCTGCTCTACGGCGGCGTGATCCAGCTGGCCGGCGCCGTCAAGGCCAAGCGCGGCCGCGCCAGCACCGTCTCCGACTGGATGGAGATGGAGCGGGAGCGCGGCATCTCCATCACCACCTCGGTGCTGGCCTTCCCCTACCGCGGCCTGCAGCTCAACCTGCTCGACACCCCGGGCCACGCCGACTTCTCCGAGGACACCTACCGCACCCTCCACGCCGTGGACGGCGCGGTCATGCTGCTCGACTGCGCCAAGGGCGTCGAAGCCCAGACCCGCAAGCTCTTCCGCGTCTGCCGCCAGCGCGCCATCCCCATCTTCACCTTCGTCAACAAGCTCGACCGGCCCGGGCGCGACGCCTTCGAGCTGGTCGGCGAGGTGGAGAGCGTGCTCGGCATCGGCGTCTACCCCATCACCTGGCCCATCTTCCGCGCCGGCACCTTCCGCGGCGTCTACCACCGGCTCCGAAAGCGCGTCTACCTGTTCGACCGGGAGTTCGCCAACTCCTCGACCACCACCGGCGCCGAGCGGCCGCCGGTGGAGGTGACCGGCCTCGACGATCCGGCGCTGCGGGAGGCGCTCGACGAGCGCGGCTACGACCAGCTCCGCCACGACGCCGAGCTGCTCGACGCCGCCGGCGACGGCTTCCACGAGGAGAAGTTCCTGGCCGGCGAGCTCTCGCCCATGTTCTTCGGCTCGGCCGTCAACAACTTCGGCCTGGAGGCCTTCCTCGAGACCTTCTGCGAGCTGATGCCGCCGCCCGGCCCGCGGCGGTCGGACCAGGGGATGGTCGAGCCCACCGGCGCCGAGTTCTCCGGGTTCGTCTTCAAGATCCAGGCGAACATGGACAAGGCCCACCGCGATCGGGTGGCCTTCGTGCGGGTCTGCTCAGGCAAGCTGGTGAAGGGGATGAAGGTCCACCACGTCCGCTCCGGCAAGGACCTGCGGCTCGCCAACCCGACCCAGTTCCTGGCCCGCGACCGGGCCACCGTGGAGGAGTCCTACGCTGGCGACGTGGTCGGCCTCCACGACACCGGCACCTTCGAGATCGGCGACACCCTGACCGGCGGCTCCGGGTTCGCCTTCGAGGGGATCCCCAGCTTCGCGCCCGAGCACTTCCGGCGGCTGGCGCTGGTCGACCCCATGCGCCGCAAGCAGTTCAGCACCGGCATCGAGCAGCTGGCCCAGGAGGGGACGGTGCAGCTCTACCGCCCGCCGGCCGGACGCTATGGCGACCTGGTGCTGGGCGCCCTCGGGCAGCTCCAGTTCGAGGTCGTCAAGTACCGGCTCGAGGCCGAGTACGGCGTGGAGGTCCGCGTCGAGGCGCAGCCCTGGCAACTGGCCCGCTGGGCCCGCCGCGCCGACGGCCTGCCGCTCACGGCGGAGGCGCTGCAGGACGCCATCTCCGAGGGGCAGGTGGTGCTCGACGTCCGTGACCGCCTGGTGGTGCTCTTCGACCGCGAGTGGGCGCTGCGCAGCGCCGAGAAGTTCCACCCGGAGCTGGCCTTCGACGAGACCGCCAGCGGCGTGGTGGTGCGCGGCGCCTGAGCCGAGGGACCTACGAATCCTCAGCCGAACCGCCTGCGCCCCGGCAGCACGCCCTTGAGCGCCGCGTGGGCCTCCCGCAGCATCTCGACCGTGGTCTCCCAGCCGACGCAGCCGTCGGTCACCGAGCAGCCGTAGCGGAGCAGCGAGAGGTCGGCCTGCAGCGGCTGGTTCCCGGCCTCGATGAAGCTCTCCACCATGACGCCGGTCACGGAGCGGTTGCCGTCGCGGATCTGGTTGAGCACGTCGCGCAGCACCAGCGGCTGGAGCTCCGGCTTCTTGAGCGAGTTGGCGTGGGAGCAGTCGACCACCAGGTTTCGCGGCAGCTTCGCCTTGCTGAGCGCCTGCTCCGCCAGCAAGATGGAGAGCGAGTCGTAGTTGGAGCGCCCGCCGCCGCCGCGCAGCACCACGTGGCCGTAGCGGTTGCCGCGGGTGCGGATGATGGCGGTCCGCCCCTGGCCGTTGACGCCCAGGAAGGCGTGGGCGCCGCTGGCCGAGAGGATGGCGTTGACGGCCGCGTCGACGTCGCCGTCGGTGCCGTTCTTGAAGCCGACCGGGGTGGAGAGGCCGGAGGACATCTCGCGGTGGGTCTGCGACTCGGAGGTGCGGGCGCCGATGGCGGTCCAGGTGACCAGGTCCATGTAGTACTGGGGGGCGATGGGGTCGAGCGCCTCGGTGCCGGCCGGCAGCCCGAGCTCGTTGACGTCGAGCAGGAACCGGCGGGCCTTCTCCATCCCCTCATCGACGCGGAACGAGTCGTCGAGGTTCGGGTCGTTGATGAACCCCTTCCAGCCGACCGAGGTGCGTGGCTTCTCGAAGTAGACCCGCATCACCAGCACCAGGGACTCGGAGACCTCGTCGGCCAGCGCCCGGAGCCGGCGCGCGTAGTCGAGCCCGGCGACCGGGTCGTGGATGGAGCAGGGGCCGATCACGGCAAAGAGCCGGTGATCTCGGCCGTCGAGGATCGCCTCGATGGCCCGGCGGCCGCCGAGGACCGTGGCGGCGGCCTTCTCGGTCAACGGAACCCGGGCGTGGACCTCGTCCGGAGAGGGCATGAGGTCGAACGCCGCTACGTTGAGGTTCTCGGTCTGCTGCATTGCGCAAGGCTCCGGCTCAGGCGAGGGGGTCTGGCATAGCCGATCCCGAGTCGTCGTGCACCCTTGGACGCCGGGATTCAATCGCCGGCTGGCTGGTTGATCGAGATCAGGCCCCGGCGTAATGTCCCGCCGCCCGGGCCGTTCCGGGGCGGGGATGCAGGCCCGAGTTCTCGAACAGGAGCAGAGATGGACGTGGTCCAGCAGCAGCACCAGTCCCCCGACCGGCCCGGCCGGCGGCTCATCCAGGTGGCCGCCTTCGCGCTCCTGCTCCTCGCCGCGGGATGCCGGCGCGAGGAGGTGAGCAGCTACCGGGTGGCCAAGGGCGTGCCGCCCGGCGCCGAGGCCACTCCAGGTGAGGCGCTCGGCACCTCTCACCGCCCCGCCGCCCCGCCCCCGGGGATGGCGCCCGGCATGGCCGGCGAGGTTCCGACCCCGCCGACGCCGACCGGCGCAGAGGCGCTCAAGTGGACGCTCCCGGCCGGCTGGGGACAGAGCTTCCCCGGCGGGATGCGCTTCGCCTCCTTCCAGGTGCCGGGCCAGGGGAAGATCGACGGCTCGGTGGTGACCCTGCCCGGCGACGCCGGCGGCGAGCTCTCCAACGTGAACCGCTGGCGCGGGCAGATCGGCCTCCCCCCCACCGACGCCGGGGCCCTGGCGTCGGCGCGCGCCGCCGTGAAGACCAGGGCCGGCGTGGCCAGCGTCTACGACTTCACCAGCGACGGGAACAAGAAGAGCCGGCTCATCGCCGCCATCCTCATGGTCGACGGCAGCGCCTGGTTCATCAAGCTGACCGGCGACGCCGAGCCGGTCTCGGCCGCCCGCCCTGCCTTCCTCGAGCTGCTGGGGAGCCTGCACCGTGACTGAGACCAACACAGTACGCTTCGCCGCCCACAAGCTCTGGGACCTGCTCACCTCCCTCAAGCTCACCATCGTCTGCCTGTCCCTGCTGATGCTGCTGGTGGTCGCCTGCACGCTGGCGCAGGTGCAGCTCGGCACCGTCGCGGCCGTCAACCTCTACATGCGAAGCTTCCTGGTCTGGTGGCAGGTGCCGGGGACCAGCTGGTCGCTGGCCATCTTCCCCGGCGGCGCCTCGGTGGGGCTGGTGCTGATGGTCAACCTGGCCGCGGCCCAGGGGCAGCGGCTGGAGCGCTCCTGGAAGAAGGCCGGCATCTGGATCGTCCACGCCGGCCTGATCCTGCTCTTCGTCGGCGAGTTCGTGACCGGCGTCTTCCAGGTGGAGACCCAGCTTGCCATCGAGGAGGGCCAGACCGTCAACTACGTCGAGAACACCAGGCAGCAGGAGCTGGCCGTCATCGACGTCACCGACCCGGCCTGGGACGAGGTCCACGCGGTCCCCGAGGGGTTGCTGGCCGATGGCGGCGTCATCCCGCTGCCGGGGACGCCGGTGGCGCTGCGGGTGCGCCGGTACTGGGAGAACGCCCAGCTCTCCATGCCGGGCCCCGGCTTCCAGCCGGTCGCCAACATGGGCGTGGGGGCCGGCGTCCAGGTCCAGCCGCTGCGGACGGTGAGCGCCGACGACCGCTCCAACGTGCCGGCCGCGGTGGTCGAGCCGGTGGCGGGAGGGCGCAGCTACGGCTTCTGGCTGGTGTCCGGGCTGCTCGGCGCCCCCCAGCAGTTCATCCATGAGGGGCGCGCCTATTCGCTGGCGATGCGCCCCCGCCGCCAGTACCTCCCTTATTCGATGACGCTGAAGAAGTTCAGCCACGACGTCTACGAGGGGACCAGCATCCCCAAGAACTTCTCCAGCCTGGTCCACCTCACCAACCCCGGGAAGGGCGAGGCGCGCGACGTGCTCATCTTCATGAACCAGCCGCTGCGCTACGGGGGCAAGGCCTTCTACCAGGCCAGCTTCGGCAAGAACGACACGCTCTCGATCTTGCAGGTGGTGGAGAACCCCGGCTGGCTGCTCCCCTACATCTCCTGCCTGCTGGTCGGGCTCGGGCTGTTGGTCCACTTCGGCATCTCCTTGCGCAGGGCGCTCAGGCGGCGGTCAGCCGCCCTGGAGGCATGACATGAAGCTCGGCACGATCGGTCCGTGGGTGGTGGGCCTGGCGGCGGTGGCCTGGGTGGCCTCCTCGCTGCTGCCGGCCAAGCCGGTGCGGGGGATGGACGTCGACGCCTTCGGGCGCCTGCCGGTGCTCGAGGGAGGGCGCATCAAGCCGGTCGACTCGGTGGCGCGCAACTCGCTGCTGATGATCCGCAGCCAGATGAGCTTCCGCTTCGAGCAGGAGGAGGGCGGCCAGAAGAGGTCGCACACGGTCGGGGCCGACGAGTGGATCCTCGACATCCTCTTCCGGCCCGCGGTGGCCGACGCCCAGCCGGTCTTCGTCATCAACGATCCCGACGTGCTCTCGCTGATCGGGCAGAAGCTCTCGCAGACCAACCGCTACTTCGCCTTCCGCGACATCCGCCCCTTCCTCGCCGAGGTGCAGGCACAGGCGGCGGTGGCCGAGCCCATCGACCCCAAGCAGCGCACCCGCTTCCAGGGCGCGGTCGTCAACCTCTACCAGCGGGTCGACCTCTACCTGCGGCTCCAGAACACCGTGCAGGTGCCGGGCGGCAAGCCGCTGCTGGAGGAGCTTGCCGGCGCCACCGAGCCGTCGGCGCGGGAGCGCCACTCGCTGCTGGCCGGCGCCGCCTTCTTCCGGCCCCTGCCTCCCCAGGGCACCCAGCAGGCCAACTGGCACAGCGTCGGCGAAGGGCTCCGCGATCTGGCCGGCGGCGGCGCCAAGGACGCCGGCCTGACCGCGCTGGCCCGGGTGGGCGCCGCCTGGACCAGCGCCGACGTGCCGGCCTTCAACCGCGCCGTGGCCGAGCTGCGGGCCTTCGGGGTGGCCGCCAAGCCAGAGGCGGTGGCCCAGGGAGACCACGAGATCGTCTTCAACCGCGTCGATCCGTTCTACTCGGGCATGGTCATCTACGTGGCCGCGCTGCTGCTGGTCTTCGCCTCCTGGCTCTGGCTGCCGGAGCTGCTGCAAGCCTCGGCCTTCGCGCTGCTGCTGGCCGGCACCGTGATCCACACCGGAGGCCTCATCTCCCGGGTCATCCTGCAGGGGCGCCCGCCGGTCACCAACCTCTACTCCTCGGCCGTCTTCGTCGGCTGGGGCGCGGTGGTGCTCGGGCTGATCCTGGAGCGGATGTACCGCAAGGGGTTCGGCACCGCGGTGGCCGCCTCGGCCGGGTTCGCCTCGCTCATCGTGGCCCACCACCTGACCGGCGACGGCGACACCATGGAGATGATGCGGGCGGTGCTCGACTCCAACTTCTGGCTGGCGACCCACGTCACCACCATCACCATCGGCTACTCGGGCACCTTCCTGGCCGGCGCCATCGCCATCGCCTGGGCGCTGCGCAAGCACCTGGCCCCGAAGCTGCTGCCGGCCACCGACAAGACGCTGGTGTCGATGGCCTACGGGGTCATCTGCTTCGCGCTCTTCTTCAGCTTCATCGGCACCGTGCTGGGCGGCATCTGGGCCGACCAGTCATGGGGCAGGTTCTGGGGCTGGGACCCGAAGGAGAACGGCGCGCTGCTGATCGTCCTCTGGAACGCCATCATCCTGCACGCCCGCTGGGGTGGTTACGTGCGGGATCGCGGCATCATGACCATGGCCATCTTCGGCAACGTCATCACCTCGCTCTCCTGGTTCGGCGTCAACATGCTCGGGGTCGGCCTGCACTCCTACGGCTTCATGGACAAGGCCTTCTACTCGCTCTCGGCCTTCGTCGGCTCGCAGCTGCTGCTGATGGCGGTGGCCCTGGCGCCGCGCCGGTTCTGGCTTGGCGCGGGCCGCGGTGACGCCGGCGTCGGGAAGGCGACGGGCGCCGCCTAGTTCACAGGTAGGGGCTCGGCGGCGGCGCCAGCACCCGGACAGGCTGGATCACCCAGACCGCGACCGGGTGGCCCTCCGGGTCGAGGCCGGGGTTCCAGGGGCAGGAGGTGAAGGCCACCTCGATGGCCACCCGCTGCTCGTCGGTCACCGGCTCGAGGTAGGAGAAGCGGGCCAGGCTGCCATCGCGCAGCACCGCGAACCGGACCTTGTTCTCCACGCCGGCCGCGCCGGGGGCCCGGCGCAGCGCCTCGCCGAGGCAGGCCTCGTCGGTCGGGCGCGGGCGCTTGAAGTCCTGGTGATCGGGGCCGAGGCGCAGGATCTCGCCGCCAGAGGCGACCGGCGGTGGCGGCGCGCCCGAGTCCTGGTCGCGGACCGGGCTGGCGATCGGGGCCGGGGCCGAGGCGCAGGCGGTGGCCAGGACCAGGGCCGTGGCCAGGAGCGGGGCGGTAAGGGTGGAGCTGTTCATGGCGGGCCTCCGGTCCTTCCTACCACGCCGGTCGAGGCGCCTCCCCGCCGCCGGATCAGCGCTGGGCGAGGGTGGAGGACGAGGCCGAGACCGGCCGGGAGGCCTCGGCGCTGGCCCCGGCGGTGGCGGCCGGGGCCTTGCGGCACTCGGCCAACGCGTCCAGCGCGTGGGTGGTGCAGTTCGACACGCAGCCCCAGCGGGCCTCGGCGTCGGCGTGGAGCGCGGCGCAGGCCTGCGCGCAGCGGCGGGCCCTGGGCTGGATCTGGGCCCGGCACTGGTAGGAAACGGCCGCCTCGGCCGGCTGGGGAGCGAGGTCCTCGGCTCCGGTGAGCAGCGCGAGCAGCAGCTGGACGGCGGCGAGCATGGCGACCTCCGGCGCCCCGGCGGAGGGGCGGGCGATAGCCTCCGATACCACCCGTCCCGGGGCTCAGCCAGAAAACGGCCGGTGCTGGCGGCGACCGGGCCGCTCAGCCGAGCTTCGCCAGCAGCGCCGCACGCACCGCGGCGGCGTCGGCCGACCCCCTGGCCTCGCGCATGGCGGCGCCGAGCAGCACCCCGAGCAGCTTCTTCTCGCCGGCCCGGTAGCGGGCCACCTCGGCCGGCTGCGCCGCCAGGGCGCGCTCCACCGCGGCGGTGACCGCCCCGGCGTCCTCGACCTTCTCCAGGCCGAGCGACCGCATCAACTCCAAGGGCACGCCGCCGGAGGCGACCAGCCTTGCCAGTAGGGTCTTGCCGCCGGCCGGGGTGAGCGTGCCGGCGTCGACCAGCATCACGAAGGCGCCGAAGCCGGCGCCCGGGAGCTTGAGCGAGGCGAGCGGCGCCTCGCCGGCCAGTCCGAGCAGGTCGTTGAGCAGCCAGCGGGCGGCGGTGGCCGGTGCTCCACCCGCGGCCACGGCGCCGTCGAAGTACTCGGCCAGCGCCAGGTCGCCGGTCAGCACGTCGGCCTGCTCCTCGGGGAGCTTCAGCGCCTGCTGGTAACGGGCGTACCGCTCGGCCAGCGCCGGGTTGGCGGCGCGCCGCTCGGCCCGGGCCTCGCTGCGTCCCTTCAGCGGCGGGGCGTCGGGGAGCGGCGTGGCGCGGGGCTTGGGCGCCCGGCGCGGCTCGGGCTGGACCGCGGCGCGGGTCCAGGTGTCGCGCAGCGTGATGGACCGGTTGAAGACCGGCGCACCGGGCCGCGAGTCGACCGGATCGGCGAAGAAGTAGCCGAGCCGGAGGAACTGGAAGCGGTCGCCGGGGGCCGCCGCGGCCAGCGCCGGCTCGAGCCGGGCCTCTCCGGCCACCACCAGCGAGGCCGGGTTGAGCGCGGCGAGGAAGTCGGGCGCCGCGTCGGGCTGCTCGGCGGCGAAGAGCCGGTCGTAGAGCCGCACCGGAGAGGCGACCGACCGGGCGGCGTCGACCCAGTGGATGGTGCCGAGGCCGCGCCGGGCCCCGGCGCCGTCGTCGAGGGAGGCCGGGTCGTGGCTGCAGCGCAGGCCGGTCACGCCGCCGCCGGCGTCGCGGAGCACCTGGTCGCACCGGATCACCCAGCCGCCGGCCAGGCGCACCGAGCCACCGGGGCAGAGCCGCTTCCAGTCGGCAGGCGGAGCGAGGCTGAAGTCGTCGCGCTCGATGAGCAGCTCCGCGGAGCAGGGGACCGGGCGGGTCCCGCGGGACGGCTCGGCGGGCCACCAGGGGATGGCCATGGTCTCGACCTTCCCGGCTGGCCAGGTGGTGAGGGTGACGGGCAGCGGGTCGAGCACCGCCAGCGCCCGCGGGCTCCGCGCCTCCAGGTCGCCACGGATGGCGAACTCGAACTTGCCGATGTCGACGGTGGAGTTGTTCTTGGCCACGCCGATCAGGTCGGCGAAGTCGCGCAGCGCCGCTGGCGTGATGCCACGGCGGCGCATGCCGGCCAGCGTCGGCATGCGCGGGTCGTCCCAGCCCGAGACCCGGCGCTCGTTGACCAGCTGCAGCAGCTTGCGCTTGGAGAGCACGGTGTAGCCGAGCGAGAGCCGGGCGAACTCGTGCTGGCGCGGGCGCGGGTCCCAGGGCCCGAGCCGGTCGAGCACCCAGTCGTAGAGCTCCCGGTTCGACTCGAACTCGAGCGTGCAGATCGAGTGGGTCACGCCCTCGAAGGCGTCCTCGAGGGGGTGGGCGAAGTCGTACATCGGGTAGATGCACCAGGCGTCACCGGTCCGGTGATGGGTGGCCTTGCGGATCCGGTAGAGGAGCGGATCACGCATGATGATGTTGGGGTGCGCCATGTCGATGCGGGCCCGCAGCACGCAGGCCCCGTCGGCGAAGTCGCCGGCCCGCATGCGCCGGAAGAGGTCGAGGCTCTCGGCGGCGGGGCGGTCGCGGAACGGGCTGGCAGTCCCGGGGCGCCCGAAGTCGCCGCGCTGCTCGCGGATCGCCTCCTGGTGCTGGGTGTCGACGTAGGCGTGTCCATCGCGGATGAGCCGCTCGGCGCAGCCGTACATCTGCTCGAAGAAGTCGGAGGCGTAGTGAAGCGCCGACCAGTCGCCGGCCAGCCAGCGGGTGTCGGCCTCGATCCCCTCGACGTACTCCACCTCCTCGGTGGTCGGGTTGGTGTCGTCGAAGCGCAGGTGGACGCGCCCGCCGTAGCGGGCCGCCAGCGAGAAGTTGAGCAGGATCGACTTGGCGTGGCCGAGGTGGAGGTGGCCGTTCGGCTCGGGCGGGAAGCGGGTCACCACGCGCCCGCCGTTCCGCCCCGCCGCCAGGTCGGCGTCGATGATGTCGGTGAGGAAGTTGGAGGGCCGGGCCGCTTCGGACATGGCTGCGGTGGTACCCCGGCGCCCGCCGCCAGGCAACCTCCCGGCCTTGCCGCGGAGGGGCGGGAAGCCCGGTGGCGCGACCGGCCCGGGTTCGGCTTAGAATGGGGGATGCCCTACACGGTGCGCTACGCGTCCAACGAGGCCGACCGGGAGGCCGCCTACACGCTGCGGCGGCAGGTCTTCGAGGTGGAGCAGAACGTCCCGCGACCGCTCGACCGCGACTCGCTCGACCACCAGGCCAACCACGTGGTGGCCTTCGACGACGCGGGGCGCTGCGTCGGGACCGGCCGCTTCGTCCGGCGCGACAACCGGGTGGTCCAGGTCGGCCGCATGGCGGTCGACGCCGACCACAGGCGGCACGGCGTCGGCGCCCTGATGATCGACGCCCTGGAGCGGATGGCGGTGCTGCGCGGCATCGTCGAGGTGGTGCTCCACGCCCAGCTCCCCTCCGTGAAGTTCTTCGAGCGGCGGGGGTACATGCAGGAGGGGGGAACCTTCATGGAGGAGGGTGTCCAGCACGTCCGCATGCGCAAGGTGCTGCTGCCCTGTTAGATACACGGCCATGACCACTTCTCTCCACGACCTGAGCGCCACCCGGAACGACGGCACCGAGCAGCCGCTCTCGGCCTACAAGGGGAAGGTGCTGCTGGTCGTCAACACCGCCAGCCAGTGCGGCTTCACCCCGCAGTACCAGGGGTTGCAGGCCCTCTACCAGCGCCACCGCGCCGAGGGGCTGGAGATCCTCGGCTTCCCCTGCGATCAGTTCGGGCACCAGGAGCCTGGCAGCGACGCCGAGATCGCCACCTTCTGCGAGCGGAACTTCGGGGTCACCTTCCCGCTCTTCAAGAAGGTGGAGGTCAACGGGGCCGGCGCCCACCCGGTCTACCTTTACCTGAAGAAGTCGGCGTCGGGGCTCTTCGGCGACGCCATCAAGTGGAACTTCACCAAGTTCCTCGTCGACCGCGACGGCAAGGTGGTCGACCGCTTCGCCCCGGCCACGGCGCCCGAGAAGCTCGAGGCCGACCTGGTCAAGCTGCTGAAGGGCTAGCGGGGTTGGTGAGCGCCACCCTCAGCCTGGCGCTGGCGCTGGCCTTGGCCGGCCCGGTGGCGCCGCCTCCCCGAAAGCCCCCGACCTCGCTGGCCGAGGCGCTGCTGCTGACGCTCGACGAGGCCGGCCTCGACGACCTGGTCGACTCCGGCCCCGAGGAGGGACGCTGCCCGGGCGGGCGGGGCTGTCCCATCCCGCTGCGGCGCGCCGCCTTCCCGCCCTGGCTCGACCTGGCCGTGATCCGGCTCGACGAGAAGGGTCGGGCCATCGAGGCGGCCAATGTCCAGGTCGACTGGAGCTCGCCGCGCGGCCGGGTGGTGCTGCTCGACGCCAACCTGGCTGCGGCCGACGTCCGCTTCCGGCGCTGGAACCTGGAGCGGGCCGACCAGGGGCCGAGGGCCCCGCCCTTCACTGACGCCGACGACATCTCGCCGGAGCGGGGCGGCGCCGGCCGCGACTTCATGGCGCCATACCCGGCCAGCCTCTTCAAGCTGCTGATCGCCTTCCACGTCGAGCGGCGCGCCGCCCAGGGGTCGCTGGCACTCTCGGCCGAGGTGCCCGACGGGCCGGGGCCGGAGGCAGAGCTGCGCACGGTCGACGAGTGGCTGGAGCTGATGGTGACCGAGTCGGACACCCGGGCCACCAAGGCGCT
Organism: Anaeromyxobacter sp.; assembly: GCA_025360965.1. Lineage (GTDB taxonomy): Bacteria > Myxococcota > Myxococcia > Myxococcales > Anaeromyxobacteraceae > JADKCZ01. Next base: position 48,870 of record JANYBC010000037.1, read on the forward strand.
GCTTCGCTTCCTCCACGCCCGCGGCGAGATGGAGGCGCTCAACGCCGAGCTGGCCGGGCTCGGGCTCTCGACGCTCCGCATCGAAGGCACCATCCCGGCCGACGGGACGCGCTGGGCCCCTGGCGAGATCCAGGCCACCGCCATGGACATGGCCCGCCTGCTCTGGCTCATCACCGGCGGGCCGGGGGTGCTCTGGCGGACGCCGGAGGGGAGGGCGGTGGTGCGCGAGACCCTCCCCGAGCCGGCCCGGGCCAGGCTGAAGCGGGTGCTGGCCCACCAGGCGCGCCACGAGGTCCTCTCGACCGGGTCGACCTGCGGGGTGGGACTGGCCGGGATCCCGGCGGCGGTGCCGTCCCACTTCCTCGACGTGGAGACCGGCGTCGAGGTGGTGGGTGTGACCGAGTATGGCCGTGACGTTCGCCCGTGCAACGCCAGCGCCCAGGTCCGCTTCCTCCACAAGACCGGGCTCACCTGGAACTACGCCGCCGACGCCGGGCTGGTGGAGCCCTTGCAGGGCAAGCCCTTCCGTCGCTACGTGGTTGCCTTGGTCTCGAGCGCAGGGACCCGCTGGATCGACCCCGAGCGGGCGGCGGCCCCCCGCCACCCCTGCGAGGAGCTGTCGGTCTGCGCCAGCCAGCGGCTGGCCAGGCTCGGGGCGGCCATCGACGCCTGGGCAGTCACCGCCGCGGCTGCAGGACACTGAGGCCATTCGCCCGGGCCTCCCCCTTTCTAGGAATCGCAATGGTCGCGAGATGTTGTATGGTGCGCCCCCTTGAAAACCACGGCGTCCGCCTCCCCAGGGCGGCGCTCCGGAGAACCTCCGATATGTCACTGCCGGCCCTTCGCTCCTCGCGTCTCAGCGGCGCCATCCTGGCCGGGCTGGCGGCCTTCGCCGCCCTCGCCGCCGAGCCGACGCCTGCGCCCGCCGCCGCACCGGCCGCTGAAGTCGCCGCACCGGCCGCCGCTGCCGCACCGCCAGCGCCGGTCGTCGCGCCCCCGGAGGCGACCATCGCCGTCACCCCGGTCGCTCCGGTCACCCCAGTCGCTCCAGTCGCCGCCGCTCCGGTGGGCCAGGCGGCGCCGTCCAGCGCCTCCACCTTCGACGAGCAGGCCCGCTTCCTGGCCGGCCTGCCGGTCCCGGCCGGCTCGGCCCTGGCCGCCTGGCAGAACACGGCCGACTACCGCGATCACGTCAACCTCATGAACTCGGAGTGGAAGAAGTTGAGCGACCGGCTCGACAAGGCCACCGCCTGGCAGCAGGCCGAGCTGGCCCCGCGCATCCAGGGCAACCGGAACCTGATCTACTTCTTCGGCGGGCCCGATGCCGCCCACGCGGTCCGCCTCTTCCCCGACGCGCCGGTCTACCTGCTGGCCGGGCTGGAGCCGGTCGGAGTGGTCGAAGCCCCGGAGAAGATGAAGTTCAACGAGGTCCACGTCGCCATCGACGGGCTCTCCAACAGCCTGCGCACCTTCGTGGCCAAGAGCTTCTTCCGCACCACCGAGATGGGCAAGGACCTGCAGGGTCGCGGCATCAAGGGCGTCCTGCCGGTGCTGGAGCTGATGCTCTCCCGCTCCGGCGCCACCGTCGACGCCGTCGGCTTCTTCGAGGTCGACCAGCGGGGCGTCGCCAGCGAGAAGCAGGCCGGCCAGAAGTGGGGGCCGGGCGTGCCGGGCGTGAAGGTGAAGTTCCACCTCGCAGGGAAGGCGCCGCAGGAGATGCTCTACGTCCGCGTCAACCTCTACAACGACGAGCTCGACAAGCAGCCCGGCTTCCTCGCCTGGGCCCGTGCCTTCGGCCCGGCCAACAGCCTCCTCAAGGCCGCCTCCTTCATCCTCCACGACGACCACTTCTCCAGGACCAGGACGCTCCTGATGGAGGCCAGCGACGCCGTCGTCGAGGACGACTCGGGCATCCCCTACCGCTCCTTCCAGAAGGGCGAGTGGTCCACCACCTGCTTCGGCAAGTACATGGCCCCGCGGGATCCGTTCGAGAAGCATTACCAGCGCGACCTCGACAAGGCCTGCGTCGAGCAGCCGCCCAAGCCGCTGCCCTTCATGATCGGCTACCGCAAGCTCAACGACACCTTCCTGCTGCTGGCGGTGAAGAAGCCGGCCGGGCCGGTGGCGGTCCCTCCCGTGGCTCCTCCCCCCTTCGATCCGGCCGCAGCGCCCGCCCTGGCGCCGGTCGCGCCCGCCAAGTAGCCGCTGTCCACACGCACTCCCGCATCGCCGGAGGCCGCACGTGACTGATCTCCTCGCCAACCTCGAGCCCAAGCCCCTCTGGCGCTACTTCCTGGAGCTCTCGAAGATCCCCCGGGCCTCGAAGCAGGAGGCGGCCGCCGCCGCCTGGGTGGTCGCCCAGGCCAAGGCGCTCGGCTGCCAGGTGGAGCAGGACAAGGTCGGCAACATCCTCATCCGCAAGGCCGCCTCGCCGGGCCGCGAGGGGCGCCCGGCGGTGGTGATGCAGGCGCACGTCGACATGGTCTGCGAGAAGAACGAGGGGACCTCGCACGACTTCGCCAGGGATCCCATCGCGATCCGCCGTGACGGCGACGTGCTGCGCGCCACCGGGACCACGCTGGGGGCCGACAACGGCATCGGCGTCGCCTCGGCCCTGGCGGTGCTGGCCGATCCCGACCTGAAGCACGGCCCGCTCGAGGTGCTCATCACCATCGACGAGGAGACCGGCATGACCGGCGCCAAGGGGCTGGCCGGCGGCTGGTTCAAGGCCGGGATGATGCTCAACCTCGACAGCGAGGAGGAGGGTGAGCTGACCATCGGCTGCGCCGGCGGCATCGACACCGCCTGCACCCGCCGGCTCTCTCCCGCCGCGCCGCGCGCCGGCACCTCGGTCTTCCGGCTCAAGGTCTCGGGCTGCAAGGGGGGCCACTCCGGCATCGACATCGGCGCCGGGCGGGCCAACTCGCTGCGCCTGCTGGCCCAGGCGCTCGACCGGCTCATGGCCCGCTACCCGCTCGGCCTGGCCTCAGTGACAGGTGGCAACAAGCGCAACGCCATCGCCCGCGAGGCCTCGGCGGTCTTCTTCGCGGATCCGCGCGACCAGGCCGGCATCAAGGCCGACGTGGCCCGGCTCGACGCCGACTGGAAGGCGGCCTTCGGGGCCCTCGACCCCGGCGTGTCCATCGCCGTCGAGGCCGGCAGCGCCGAGTGGGCCATGTCGGCCGCCGACGCCCGCGCCGTGGTCGGGCTGCTGCTGGCCGGGCCGCACGGCGTCGAGGCCATGAGCCCCGACATCAAGGGGCTGGTCCAGACCTCCACCAACATGGGGCTGGTCGAGACCCGCGCCGGCGAGGTGGAGGTCAACTTCCTCACCCGCAGCTCGATCGACGCCTCCAAGTACGCGCTGGCGGCCCGCATCGGGGCCATCGCCGCGCTCTGCGGCTTCGAGGCCAAGGACTCGAACGGCTACCCGGGCTGGAAGCCCGAGCCGGGCTCTGGCGTGGTCAAGCTGGTCCAGCAGGTCCACACCGACCTGTTCGGCAAGGCCATGGAGGTCAAGGCGATCCACGCCGGGCTCGAGTGCGGCCTGATCCGCGAGAACTACGGCACGGTCGAGATGGCCTCGATCGGGCCGAACATGTGGGACGTCCACACCCCGGATGAGCACGTCTCCATCCCGTCGGTGGCCAACTACTGGAAGCTGCTCAGGGCGATCCTCGAGAAGGCCTAGATTCGGAGAGCCACCGCTTGTCCGGACAGATCGCCCCCGTGCTGGTCACTGGCGCCACCGGCAACGTGGGCCGCCACGTCGCCGAAGGGCTTCGAGGCATCGGCGTGCCCTTCGTGGCAGGAGGAACCGACGCGGGACGGCTCCGGCGTCTGCTCGGAGAGGGCGTCGACACCCGGCACCTCGACCTGGCCGATCCGCGAACCTATGGGGACGCCGTTCAGGGTATTCGTGGTCTGTTCCTGCTCAGGCCACCGCCCATCGCCAACGTGAGAGAGACCTTGAACCTGCTCATCGACCAGGCCATCGCGGCGGGCGTCGAGCACGTGACCTTCCTCTCGGTCGACGGCGCCGACCGTCAACGCTGGGTGCCGCACCACGCCGTCGAGGGGCACCTGCGAGACCGGGGCGTCTCCGCGACGATCCTCAGGCCCGGATTCTTCGCCCAGAACCTCGGCGACGCCTACGCCGCCGACATCCGGGACCACGACGAGATCTACGTCCCTGCCGGCAGCGGTCGCGTTTCCTTCGTGGACGTGCGGGACGTCGGGGAGCTGGCGGCGCGCACCTTCGTCGACGCTTCCCTTCGACGCCAGGCGTGGACGCTCACCGGCCCGGCGGCGGTCAGCTTCGACGAGGTTGCAGCGGTCCTCTCCACGGCCCTGGGTCGCTCCATCCGCTACCGGCCGGCCAGCATCCCTGGCTACGCACTCCACCTTCGTCGGCGCCGCCTGCCGTGGATGCAGGTGCTGGTTCAGTCGGTCCTGCACGTCGGGCTTCGCCACGGGAACGCAGCCCACGTCGATCCGGCGCTGGGCCAGTTGCTGGGCCGTCCGCCGCGGACCGTCCGCCAGTACGTCGCCGACCACCTGGCGCTCTGGAAGGCCCGCAGCCAGTGTAGTGGACGCTGACCCCTCCGGGAGGTGACCGTGGCGGCAGACCTGAACCCGCAGCACGCGCAGATGGCGGACGAGTCGATGGTCCGCAACCTGGCCGCCCAGGCCTCGGCCATCTGGCCTCAGGAGGCGCCGCTCTTCGAGCGCTACCAGTTGCCGGATGCGCCGCGAGTCCTCGACGCCGGCTGCGGCACGGGGGAGATCGCCTCCCGCCTGGCGCGCCGCTGGCCTCGCGGCGAGGTGCTCGGGGTGGACGTGCTGGAGGGCTCGCTGCGGCTGGCCCGCGAGCGCCACGCCGACCTGGCTCCGGGGCTCCGCTTCGAGCAGCGCAGCGTCTACCAACTGGGGCTCCCCGATGGCAGCTTCGACCTGACCGTCTGCCGCCACGTCATCCAGTCGATCCCCCACCCGGACCAGGTGCTGGCCGAGCTGGTGCGGGTGACGCGGCCGGGCGGCCGGGTCCACCTCTTGGCCGAGGACTACGGGATGATCTTCTTCCAGCCCCGCGCCCTCGACGCGGCGGCGTTCTGGCATGACGGCCCGCAGCAGGTCGGGGCCGCCACCGGCACCGACATGCAGGTCGGACGCAAGGCCTACGCGCTCCTGCACGCGCTCGGGCTGCGCGACCTGACGGTCGACTACCTGGTGATCGACACGCTGCGGGTGCCGCGCCGGACCATGACCGCCATCTGGATCGCCTGGCGCGACGGCTACGCCGACTTCATCGCCGAGCACACCCGCTTCACGCGGCCCGAGGTGGTGGCCCACTTCGACGACATGATCGCCACCATCCGCGATCCGGCCGGCTACGGCGCCTGGCTGGTGCCGGTGGTCTCGGGGGTCCGTCCGTAGGCGCCTTGATTTTCCTCGAAGGGATGCGTGGACGTGCGGCGCGCCGGCGTGCTTTCATCACCGTCCCGCAGCCGCATCCGGATCTCATCGACCCCAAGAGGAGACGCCCGCCATGGCGACCCCCACGTTCCAGTACCACGACCCGTTCCCGCTCTCCCACGACGAGACCACCTACCGGCTCATCGGCAAGGAGGGCGTGCAGGTCGCCTCCTTCGAGGGGCAGCCGGTCCTCAAGGTGGCGCCGGCCGCGCTCACCACGCTGGCGCGCGAGGCCATGCGCGAGTGCCAGTTCTTCCTGCGCAAGGCGCACAACGAGCAGGTCGCCAAGATCCTCTCCGACCCGGAGGCCTCGCAGAATGACAAGGGGGTGGCGCTGGCCTTCCTGCGCAACGCCCAGATCGCGGCGCGCGGCGAGCTGCCCATCTGCCAGGACACCGGCACCGCCACCGTCATGGGCAAGAAGGGGCAAGGAGTCTGGACCGGCGTCAAGGACGAGCAGTTCATCAGCCAGGGGATCTGGGAGACCTACCAGCAGCAGAACCTGCGCTACTCCCAGACCAGCGCGCTGACGCTCTACGAGGAGAAGAACACCGGCGACAACCTGCCGGCCCAGGTCGACCTGTACGCCACGCCCGGCGCCGAGTACAAGTTCCTCTTCGTCGCCAAGGGCGGCGGGTCGGCCAACAAGACCATGCTCTGGCAGGAGACCAAGGCGCTGCTCAACCCGGTGACCCTGGAGAAGTTCCTCGTCGACAAGATGAAGCACCTCGGCACCGCGGCCTGCCCGCCGTACCACATCGCCATCGCCATCGGCGGCACCTCGGCCGAGGCCTGCCTCAAGACCGTCAAGCTGGCCTCGACCAAGTACTACGACGGCCTCCCCACCCAGGGCGGCGCCACCGGCCAGGCCTTCCGCGACCTCGAGCTGGAGCAGAAGCTCCAGGAGGCGGCCAACAAGCTCGGCATCGGGGCCCAGTTCGGCGGGAAGTACTTCTCCCACGACGTCCGCGTGGTGCGGCTGCCGCGCCACGGCGCCTCCTGCCCGGTCGGCAAGGGCGTCTCCTGCTCGGCCGACCGGAACATCAAGGCCAGGATCGACAAGGACGGCCTCTGGCTCGAGGAGCTCGACCACGATCCGGGCCGGCTCATCCCGGCCGAGTTCAAGACCGGCAAGCACGAGCACGGCGTCAAGATCGACCTGAACCGGCCCATGAAGGAGATCCAGGCCGAGCTCTCCAGGCACCCGGTCTCCACGCCGCTGCTCCTCAACGGCACCCTGGTGGTGGCGCGCGACATCGCCCACGCCAGGTTCAAGGAGCTGATCGACGCCGGCAAGGGCGTGCCGCAGTACCTGAAGGACCACCCGGTCTACTACGCCGGCCCGGCCAAGACCCCGCCCGGCAAGCCATCCGGCTCCTTCGGCCCGACCACGGCCGGGCGCATGGACTCCTACGTCGACCTGCTCCAGTCGCACGGCGCCTCGATGGTGATGATCGCCAAGGGGAACCGCTCGCAGCAGGTGACCGACGCGTGCAAGAAGCACGGCGGCTTCTACCTCGGCTCCATCGGCGGCCCGGCCGCGGTGCTGGCCGAGGAGAACATCAAGAAGGTCGAGGTCCTCGACTTCGCCGAGCTCGGGATGGAGGCGGTCTGGAAGATCCAGGTCGAGAACTTCCCGGCCTTCATCCTGGTCGACGACAAGGGGACCGACTTCTTCAAGAAGCTCGGGGTCTAGGCACACCCCCGCGCCCCGGCAGGCCCCGGAAGCCCTAACGGCAGCCAGGGCCTCGCTTTTCCCGGGCCTCGGAGAACACTTCTTCCCCCGGCCGGTGTTATTACCGCGTCGCACCTTCTCCCGTTCGGAGCCCGACCATGTCGAAGCGCCTGCGCTACGCCCTCATCGCCGCCGCCGCGGTGCTCGTCGCCGCCGTCGGGATCTGGCGCTGGAGCGCCGGGAGCAAGCCCAAGTCGCAGATGGAGACCGCCAAGGTGGAGCGGGGGAAGATCGTCGCCAAGGTGACGGCCACCGGCACCCTCTCGGCGCTGGTCACCGTGCAGGTCGGCAGCCAGGTCTCGGGCCGGATCGCCGAGCTGCGCGCCGACTTCAACTCCACCGTCAAGAAGGGGCAGCTCATCGCCAAGATCGACGCGCAGCTCTTCCAGGCCACCGTGGAGCAGGCGCGGGCCAACCTGGTGGCGGCGCAGGGCAACCTGTCCAAGGCCAGGGCGCAGGCGGTCGACGCGGTCCGGCAGGCCGAGCGGGCCAAGGCGCTGGCGGCCAAGCAGCTCATCGCCCAGGCCGACGCCGACACCGCCGTCTCCAACGCCGACGCCCTGGCGGCCGGCGTGCAGGCCGCCGAGGGGCAGGTGGCCCAGGCCAAGGCCGCGCTCAACTCCGCCGACGTCAACCTCGCCTACACCGACATCCTCTCGCCGACCAACGGCGTGGTCATCTCGCGGAACGTCGACGTGGGCCAGACGGTGGCGGCCTCGCTCTCGGCGCCCACGCTCTTCGTCATCGCCGAGGATCTCGCCAAGATGCAGGTCGACACCAGCGTGGCCGAGGCCGACGTGGGGCGGCTGGGGGCCGGCATGGAGGCCAGCTTCACGGTCGACGCCTATCCGTCGGAGATCTTCCGCGGGCAGGTCCGCCAGATCCGGAACGCTCCGCAGACGGTGCAGAACGTGGTCACCTACGACGCCGTCATCGACGTGGCCAACCCCGACCTCAAGCTCAAGCCCGGCATGACCGCCAACGTCACCTTCATCTACGCCGAGAAGGCAGACGTGCTGAAGGTGCCCAACGCGTCGCTCCGCTTCAAACCGCCGCCGGGCATGATGGGCGACGCTGGCGCGACCGGCCGCACCGGGCCGCGCCCCGAAGGGCAGGGGAGCCGAGCCGAGGGCGCCGGGGCCGGACCAGGGGGCAAGCCGGCCGGTCGCGGGACCGAGACCCTGGATCGCCGCACCGTCTGGGTGCTGAACGGCGGGGTACCCTCGCCGGTGAAGGTCCGCACCGGCATCTCCGACGGCAGCTTCACCGAGGTGCTGGAGGGTGAGGTGGAGGCCGGGGCCGAGGTGATCGTGGACGCCGCCGGACCGCCGTCCGGCTTCGCCGCCGCCATGCGTCGGCCCTTCTAGGAGCGGACCATGGCCGAGCCGCTGGTCCGCCTCGAGGCGGTCACCAAGATCTACCGGATGGGCGACGTCGAGCTGCGGGCGCTGGCGGGCGTGTCGCTCGATCTCCAGCCCGGCGACTTCACCGCCATCATGGGGGCCTCGGGCTCCGGCAAGTCGACCATGATGAACCTGCTCGGCTGCCTCGATCGGCCCACCGCCGGGCGGTACCTGCTCGGCGGGCAGGACATCTCCAGCCTCTCCAACGACGAGCTGGCGCGGCTGCGGAACCAGACCCTGGGCTTCGTCTTCCAGAACTTCAACCTGCTCTCCCGCACCAGCGCGCTGGAGAACGTCGAGCTGCCGCTGCTCTACTCCAACGTGCCGGCCGCCGAGCGTCGGGCCCGGGCCAGGGAGTCGCTGGAGCGGGTGGGCCTGGGCGACCGGCTCGACCACCACCCCAACCAGATGTCGGGTGGCCAGCAGCAGCGGGTCGCCATCGCCCGGGCGCTGGTCAACCGGCCACGCATCCTGCTGGCCGACGAGCCGACCGGCAACCTCGACTCGCGCACCAGCGAGGACGTCATGGCGCTCTTCCAGGCGCTGGGGCAGACCGGCATCACCGTCATCATCGTCACCCACGAGCCGGACATCGCCGCTTACGCGGCGCGGGTCATCACCATGCGCGACGGGCTGGTCCGCTCCGACGTGCGCCAGGCGCCGCGGGCGGCCACCGCCCAGGCCGGCCAGGAGGGGCACCCGTGAGCTGGCTCATGACGCTGCGGGTGGCCCTGCGGGCCCTGGGGCGCAACAAGCTGCGCTCCTTCCTGACCGGCCTCGGCGTGGTCATCGGCGTGGCCGCCGTCATCGCCATGGTGGCCATCGGCGACGGGGCCAAGGCCCGGGTCGAGCAGACCTTCGCCTCCATCGGCTCCAACATGCTCATCGTCCTCAACGGCTCGTCGCAGGGTGGCGGGGCCATGGGCGGCGCCGGCTCGCTCCCCTCGCTCACCTGGGACGACCTCAGGGCCATCCAGACCGAGCTCTCTGCGGTCCGGGAGGCGGCGCCGGTGCTGCGGGCCGGCTCGCAGGTGATGTCCGAGGACTCCAACTGGAACACCTCGATCCAGGGGACCACGCCCGACTTCCTGCGAGTGCGCAGCTGGCCGGTGGCGCTGGGCGCCGAGTTCACCCAGACCGACGTCGACGGCGGCATGAAGGTGGCGATGGTCGGGCAGACGGTCGTCGACAAGCTCTACGGCCCGAACGCCAACCCGGTCGGGCAGGTGGTCAGGGTCAAGAACATCCCCTTCGTCATCGTCGGCGTCCTGGCCAAGAAGGGCCAGTCCCCCTTCGGTCAGGACTTCGACGACGTGGTGCTGGTCCCGGTCAGCACCTTCCAGCAGAAGATCTCGGGGGGCTTGAAGAACTTCATCGCCGGGCAGATCGTGGTCAGCAGCCGGGGCGAGGACGGCAACGCCCGCGCCCAGCAGCAGGTCCGCGGCCTGCTGCGGGATCGCCACCGGCTCTCGCTGGACGCCGACGACGACTTCCAGATCCGCAACCCCTCCGAGATCGCCAGCGCCCAGCAGGAGGGGACCAGGACCCTGACCACGCTGCTGATGGTCATCGCCGCGGTCTCGCTGCTGGTGGGCGGCATCGGCATCATGAACATCATGCTGGTCTCGGTGACCGAGCGGACCCGGGAGATCGGGGTCCGCATGGCGGTGGGGGCCCGGGCCCGGGACATCCAGCTCCAGTTCCTGGTCGAGGCCCTGGCGCTCTCGGTGAGCGGCGGCCTGATCGGCGTGGCCACCGGGCTCGGCATCGCCGGCTGGCTGGCCAGCGCCTTCGGCTGGTCGATGCTGATCCGGCCCGACGTGATCCTGATCGCGGTCGGCTTCTCCGGCCTGGTCGGCGTCGGCTTCGGCTTCTACCCGGCGCTCAAGGCCTCCCGCCTCGATCCCATCACCGCCCTGAGGTTCGAATGACCGCCCTGCTCGCCGCAGCCCTCCTGCTCGCCGCCGGCGCCAGCCCGGTCCTGACGCTCGACGAGGCGGTCAAGGTGGCTCGCCAGGGGCAGCCGACCCTGCGCCAGTCGCGCGCCGCCACCGCAGCCTCCGAGGCCCGCTCCGACGAGGCCCGCGCCGGCCTGCTGCCGAGGGTCGACGCCACCCTCGGCTACAGGCGGCTCAGCTCCAACGGCGCCGCCTTCACGGTGCCGGACAGCTGGAGCACGAGCGGGCGATGGGACGCCGGCCTGACCGCCTCGATGCTGGTCTGGGACTTCGGCGGGACCACCGGCCGCTACCGGTCGGCGCGCGAGGCGGCCAGCGCCCAGCGGGCCACCGAGCGGGCCACCACCGCCCAGGTGCTGCTCAACGTGCGGACCGCCTTCTTCGCGGCCCGCGCCCGCAAGGACCTGGTGGTGGTGGCCGAGGAGACTCTGGCCAACCAGGAGGCCCACCTGAAGCAGATCCAGGGGTTCGTCGAGGTCGGCACCCGCCCCGAGATCGATCTCGCCCAGGCCCGCACCGAGCGGGCCAACGCCGAGGTCACCCGCATCGGCGCCAACGCCAACTACCAGACCGCCAAGGCCCAGCTCAACCAGGCCATGGGGATCGAGGCCAGCACCGAGTTCGACGTGGCCAACGACCAGCTGCCGGCGGTGGAGGGTGAGGACGGCTCGATCGAGGCGCTGCTCGAGGAGGGGCTCAGGGCCCGGCCCGAGGTGGCTGCGCTCGAGGCCCAGCAACGTGCCCAGGAGGCCCTGGTGACCGCGGCCCGCGGCGGCTGGTTCCCGTCACTGGGCGTCTCGGCCGGCGTCAACGACACCGGCCCGGACATCACCTGGGGGCGGTCGCTCACCTGGAACTGGAACGCCGGGGCCACGCTCAGCTGGAACCTCTTCCAGGGCGGGATGACCCGGTCGCTGGTCCGCGAGGCCGAGGCCGGGCTGGAGACGGTGCGGGCGCAGCTGGCCAACCTCCGGCTGCAAGTCCGTCTCGAGCTGGAGCAGGCCCGCTTCGCGGTCAGCTCGGCCCGGGCCAAGCTGGTGGCGACCGGCGAGGCGCTGGCCGCGTCCCGGGACCGGCTGCGGCTGGCCGAGGGGCGCTACCAGGCCGGCTCGGGGAGCGCGCTCGAGCTGGGCGACGCCCAGCTCCAGGTGACGCTGGCGGGGGCCCAGCGGGTCGGGGCCGAGTACGATCTCTCGTCGGCGCGGGCCCAGCTGATGGCCTCGCTTGGCCGCCCGTAGGAAGTTGTCCCCAAAACGGGCGTTCTGGTCGCCGTCGCGGTACACCTTGGTGACGGGCATTGCCTCCAAGGAGTGCTTCGACCTATTCCCCAAACCAGGAGCCCACCGTGAACGATACCTACAAGCAGGTGAAGGATCGGCTCCGCACCCTCGACACCGTCCTGACACGTGGCGGCAACAGCAACCGTGACCTGGCGCAGGCGGTCTCCATGGTTCACCGGCTCGTGAAGAAGGGGGACCGCTCGCGTGAACCGAGCCCCGAGATCCTCCGCTCGCTCGACAAGGCCGAGGCCCTGGGGCGCTCCCTCAGCGCATAGCCCCGCGGCAGGACCGCCGTGCGGTTCGAGACGCCCGGCCCGCCCGTGATATGGAGGGCCCCCGTGACGCTCCTCCACGCCGCCGGCCTCCGGCTCACCTTCGGCAGCCGCACCGTCTTCGACGGCCTCACCATGACCATCGAGGAGGGGGAGCGGGTCGGCCTGGTCGGCGTCAACGGCTCGGGCAAGTCCTCGCTCATGAAGCTGCTGGCCCGGACCATGGTGGCCGACCGCGGCGAGCTGCAGATGAAGCGCGGGGCCACCGTCACCTACCTGCCGCAGGAGCCGGAGTTCGGGCCGGACGCCACCGTCGCCTCCGAGCTGGAGGTGGCCCGGGCCCCGCTCAAGGCGGCCATCGAGGCCCACGCGGCGCTGGCGGCCCGGCTGGAGGGCGACCAGGACCAGGCGCTCCACGAGCGGCTGCTGGCGGAGCTCTCGGCGCTCTCGGAGCAGATCGAGCACCTCGGCGGCTGGGACACCGCCCACGAGGCGCGCAGGCTGCTCGACCGGCTCGGGGTCAAGGAGTGGGACCAGCCGGTGGCCGACCTCTCCGGCGGAACGCGCAAGCGGGTGGCGATCGCGCGGGCCCTGCTCTCCAAGCCCGACCTGCTGCTGCTCGACGAGCCGACCAACCACCTCGACGCCGACACCGTCGACTGGCTCGAGGACGAGCTCGACCAGCACGCCGGGGCGCTGCTGCTGGTGACCCACGACCGCTACTTCCTCGACGACCTGGTCGACCGGATCGTCGAGATCGTCCCCGGCGGCGGCGTCAAGTCCTTCCCTGGCAACTACGAGACCTACCTGGAGCAGAAGCTGGAGGCCGAGGAACTGGCCGGGCTGGCGGGGCACAAGCGCGACCGCTGGATCGCCCAGGAGGTGGCCTGGCTGCGGCGCGGGCCCGAGGCGCGGCGCACCAAGTCGAAGGCGCGCATCGACCGGGCCCACAAGCTGATGGCCGAGACCGGCCACGTCCGCCCCAAGGTGGCCGAGTTCCAGATGGCGCCGCCGCCGCGGCTCTCGAAGATCGTCATCGAGGCCGAGGGGCTGGTGAAGCGCTACGGCGCGCGGACCATCCTCGACGGCATCGACTTCCGGCTCCAGGCCGGCGAGCGGATCGGGCTGGTGGGCCCGAACGGCGTGGGCAAGACCACCTTCCTCAGGGTGGTGCTGGGCGAGGAGCCCCCCGACGGCGGCCTGGTGGTCACCGGCCAGCGGACCAAGGTCGCCTACTACGACCAGCAGCGGACCTCGCTCGACGGCGAGCAGACCGTCTACGAGTCGGCCGGCGGCGGCGCGCCGGGCTGGCGCGGCGAGGACTTCATCGACGTCTCGGGCCGGAAGGTGGCGCTGCGCGACTACCTCTCCGACCTGCTCTTCCCGCCCTCCATGCAGAAGATGAAGGTCAAGGCGCTCTCCGGTGGCGAGCGCAACCGGCTGCTGCTGGCCCGGCTCTTCATCGAGGGGGCCAACGTGCTGGTGCTCGACGAGCCGACCAACGATCTCGATCTCGTCACCCTCAACGTGCTGGAGCGGCTGCTGCTCGACTTCGAGGGGAGCGTGCTGCTGGTGACCCACGACCGCTACTTCCTCGACAAGGTGGCCACCTCGATCCTGGCCTTCGAGGGGAACGGCAGGGCGGTGCGCTACCCGGGCAACTACGCCATGTACCGGCGCCTCAAGGAGCAGGCCGAGCGGGGCGCGGCCGGAGGCGGGTCGCGGGGCGGTGCGAAGGCGGTGGCGCCTCCGCCGGTGGCGCAGACCGGGGGCGGATCGAGGCCGGGGGTCGGGCCGAGGTCGCCGGCCGGAGCGCCGTCCCTGGCGCGACGGGGCGCCAGGCTCGGGTTCAAGGAGCAGCGCGAGCTGGAGGGGATGGAGGCGGCCATCCAGCAAGCGGAGGCGCGCCAGGCGGCGGCCGAGGTGGCGCTGGCCGATCCGGCCTCCTACCAGCGGGGCGGGGCGGCGGTGTCGGCGCTGCGCACCGAGCTGGGTGCCGCGGAGGCCGAGGTGGCGCGGCTCTATGCTCGGTGGCAGGAGCTGGAGGCGCGGGTCGGCGGCCCAGGCTAGGCCAGGTACCGACTCGGGCTCCCGGCTTCGCCAGGAAGCGTGTCGGTCGGTGTCGCCAGCGCCGCCCAGGACCCGTTGGGGTATTGCGCCACAATTCACAGGACGCAACCCTCCGCGATCTTTCGCCGCACACAGTATCCCACAGTGTAATCAAGCCCTTAGGTCTTGCCGTAGCGCTCCGCGGCATTAGGCTATCCCCTGTTCAAGGGACAGGGGTGTCTGCGCACTTGCCCGCGCGCTCGATCTCCCCCGTCCGTCGACTTGAAGGGGTGACCAGGTGAGCATGAACGCCGACATTCGATTCCAGTCCCGAGCGGTCGTGGCCATGGCTTCGCTCCTGGCGCTGTTGGCCTGCGGAAAGAAGGATGACAGCAACCCGAACGCCTACACCAGCCCGACGCCGGACACCCACCGAGGCTTCCCCATCGCCAGCGGGGTCCATGCGGTCGACTGCGCAGGCTGCCACGGCACCGTCGCCCCCTTCAATCAGTTCGACTGCCTGGGCTGCCACACGGCGGTGCCGACGGCCGCGGTCCACACCACCACCGTCGGTTACGTCTTCGTCAGCTTCTCCTGCCTGACATGCCACGCCGATCCGACCACGCACCCGTTCGACCACAAGGGCATCACCACGTGCGCGAGCTGCCATGACGTCGGGAAGTTCTATGCCGCGCTGCCGCTGGCGGGGCGGATCCACCTCCCGCTCGCCGGCAAGGACTGCAACGCCTGCCACTCCCCGGCAACCTGGATCAGCATCAACGCGCCGGCCGGGGTGGTCGCCGATCCGCTCGCGGCCGTCACCGTGAACGCCCTGGTGGCGCGCTTCGCCGGCACCTCCATCGTCCAGCTCACCCCCCGGTCGGAGGTCCTGCCCATGGGGATGAACCACGCCACCGCAGCGGTCGACATGGCCGGCCTGGCCTGCAGCGTCTGCCACCTCGACGTCAACGCCGGCTCGCTCTACCCCGGCTTGCTCCACTCCTCGCTGGCCAACAGAGCCCAGCCGGCGCCTGCCAGCTGCGGCGACTGTCACGCCGGCTCGGTCCCGACCGGCTTCGTCGGCCCCACCGCCACCAGCCCGGTCCGGGTGCCATCGTCCGGCGAGATGAAGCACGACGCGGTCGCCTGGCTCGCCGGAGCGGCCACCACCACACCGGTGGTGATGGCCGACTGCGGCGCCTGCCATGTCAGCCCCACGTCCACCATGCCGGCCACGTGGGCCACGGGTGTCGGCGGGACGTCTCCAGCCAGGTTCCACGCGGCGCTCACGGCCGCCAGCTTCCCCCAGCCAGGCTCATGCCTGGACTGCCACGCCAACAGCCGCCCGGCGGGTCCCATCGCCGTGACCACCCCGGGCGTGAAGCCCGGCGTCCGGTTCGACCACGTCAGCGCCGCCGGCGACTGCGCAGGTTGCCACGCGACCTCGACCTCGAGCTGGGCCGGCGTCCGCTTCCACCTGGTGGGGAGCGCCCCGCCCGCCGCCTGCCTGCCCTGCCACGCCGGTCAGCGCCCGACCTCCAGCGCCGGCTGGGTCAGCGCCGGCTACGCCGCCTCTCCCTTCGACTACGGCACCAACGCCGCCGGTGTCACTCATGGCGACGGGCAAGACTGCGTCACCTGCCACGCCGGGCCGGGCACCGGCGGGACCTGGGGCGTCTCGCAGTCCTTCAGCGGCGGCTCCTTCAACCACGTCGGCTCACCGCTGGCGGCCAGCAGCTGCCTGACCTGCCACATGTCGCAGCGGCCCGACGTGGTGATTGGACAGACGCCGGCCTTCAACCTCCTGGGCTTCGATCACGTCCTGAGCGGCTTCGGCGACTGCCTCGGGTGCCACAAGGCCACCGTGACCGCCGGGAGCTACGTGAACTACTACGCGCCGATGACCGGCACCATCAAGGGCGGCGACTGGAAGGGCGGCAGCCCGTACCCCGGCAACGTGCTGGTGAGCGCGCCCAACCAGTTCATCACCCTCACCGAGATCACGCTGCAGCGCGCCACCTCCGGTGGCCTGGTGACCGGCATGACCTCGATCCAGGACACCCTCAACAACGCCATGCTCCACACCTCGGCCCAGATCCCGGCGGCCATCAGCGCCGGCCAAACGCCGCTGGGCGACCAGACCAAGTGCAAGTACTGCCACTCCATCAACACCTCCGGAGCGGTGGTCTATCCGAACGGGCAGTTCCACCCGGCGCTCACCGCCTTCCCGGCGGCGTCGGGCGGCCCGCTCTCGCAGCCGACCGCCTGCCTCGACTGCCACGCCCTGATGCGCCCGCCGGGCGTGGTCGAGGCGGCCGGCTCCGACCTGCAGCCCATGGATCACTCGGCGGCCTTCACCGGCCTGGTCACCATCGCGGGGCAGAGCGTCACCTCGGTCTCCGGCCTCGACTGCGCCACCTGCCACAGGCTCCCTGGGGTCATCTGGAGCGACGGGACCTTCCACGCCAGCATCGGCGCGGCCATCCCCGCCGACTGCACGGTCTGCCACTACCCGCTGATGGCCAACGGCCTCAAGGCGAACCTGGCCAGCGGGACCCTCTACGCCATGGCCCACGGGTCGAAACAGCTCAGCTTCCAGGCCTGCGCTACCTGCCACGCCAGCGCCCTGGCTGGGAGCAGCGCCACGCCCTCCCTGTCGACGGCCTGGCGACCGGGCGCCTACCATTCCAGCCTGCCCTCGCAGCCCACGGCCTGCCTCGACTGCCACCTGGTGTCGGAGCCGGCGGCCGGGGCCCCCACGCAGAGCAGCTGGAGCTACGTGCTCTCCCTCGGCGGGACCAGCACCAACGCTGGCCAGTGGATGAACCACGGCGTCACCAGCGTGGCAGGGCTCGATTGCGTCGCCTGCCACGCCGCGGACGCCAAGCCCTCGGGGAGCGCCTGGAGCAAGGCCGACCTGCTCCACACCGTGGTGCTCAACCCGACCACCTGCAACGGCTGCCATGGGCTCACCAACGGCGGCGGCCCGGTCCAAGGCACCAACAACAACCTGCCGGCCGGGCTCACCAACTCTTCCACGGTGAGCACCGCCTCGGCCAACTCGCTCACCGGCGTGCCGGCCGGCACCTTCGACCAGATCACCCACGCCGACGCCAACGTCACCGGCCAGAGCTGCGGCTTCTGCCACACGCAGGTCGGCCGCTCCACGGTGCTGGGTGTCCAAGGAAAGGAGTGGGCCCAGGCCAGGTTCCACGCCAGCTTCACGGCCTCCAGCCCGCTGCTCATCAACGGGTCCACGGCCCGCTGCAGCAACTGCCACATGAACGTGAAGCCCGGCCCCACCTACACCGCCCAGGACCACGCCGCCCTGACCAACGTCTCCGGGACCCAGGACTGCAGCGCCTGCCACTCCTGGCCGGGGACAGGCTCCGCCACCACGCCCAACTGGAAGGGCGGCGGGAACATGCCCCAGTTCATCACCGTGGGTGGCTTCGCCATCACCAGGCCCCCCGCGGCCACGGCCACCACCCAGACCGGCATCGCCAACTTGCCACACCCGACGCCGGGTGCCGGCATGACCTGCGCCACCTGCCACGCCGGCGGCGTGGGGGGGAAGAAGGCCATCGGCTACGACCACGCGTCTGCGCTCGCCAACTCGGCCTGCTCGGCCTGCCACGAGGCCGGGAGCAACCTGCTGGGGACGGCCTGGAATGGCGCCACCACCCAAGGAGCGGGGGCGGGCGACACGCGCCCCTACACGCTCACCACCATCACGGCGACCCGGGGGACCAACGGAGGCAGCTGCACCATCACGCTGCCCAACCACTTCTTCCCGGTACAGTGTGGTGAGTGCCACGCCGCGCCGGCAGGTGCCTCCAAGGTGACCACCGGCACGACCTGGACTGCGATGTGGAGCTTCCCGCACAGCACGTCGAAGATGACCAACCCCGGCACCTGCAACCTCTGCCACACCGGTCAGAACTGCGGCAATTGACCAGGCCAGGCAGGTACGGGCGGTTCTAGAACCTACCGTCGCAGGGGGTGCCGAGCCGCTCGCCGGCGTAGACGCCCAGCTCGCCGTAGATGAGCGCCCCGTGGTCGGAGGGCTCGAACCAGGTGAGCGCCCTGGACCCGGCCGGGGTGAGCCAGACCGCCTCGGCGGAGTCGCGCCCGGTCGGCTTCACCCGCAGCCGGCCGGCCGCGCTCACGTAGAGCTGGCCGGCGCCGTCGACCAGCGCATCCTCCAGCTCCTGCCGGACCAGCTTCCCCCTGCGCCCCACGAAGAGCTGGTAGCCCGGGCGGCCCCGGGCCGCCGCGCCGTCGGCGCCGCGCGTGCCGTCGACGAAGTAGTAGGTCCCTTCGTCGTCGCGGGCCAGGGCGTGCGGGATGCGCCGCCAGCGAGGCGACAGGAAGAGGGCCCGCTCGAGCGTCGCGGCCAGCTCGGCCGCCGGGACAGCACGCAAGGCGATGGTCCGGCCGCCGCAGGTGAGCTGCCCCTTGCCCCCCCGCACGTCGAGCATCGCCTCGGCTCACCCCAGTAGAACGGGGCGTCCATGCCAGAGAACGGGACGGCGACGACCATCCGCCCCTCCGCGTCGGCCCACCCGGCCGCCCGCGCCAGGTCGGCGGGCGGCACAGCGACAGGTTCCTCGGCGACACGTGGGGAGGCCGCGAGCGCGAGGGCGAGGAGGGAGGCGAGCATCCCTCGAATCTACCAGACTCAGCGCGCCGGCTGACCCATGAGCTCGAGCCAGCGGAAGTGGGCGCCGAGCGCCGCCGAGACGGTGGGCCAGGCGAGGTAGCGCACCCCGTGCTGCCGGCAGGCCTGCTCCACCAGCGGCGCCAGCGCCCGGTAGTGGACGTGGCTCACCTTGGGGAAGAGGTGGTGGACCACTTGGAAGTTGAGCCCGCCAAGGTACCAGGCGGCCAGCCGGCTGCCGCGCGCGAAGTCGACGGTGGTGGTGACCTGGTGGGTGGCCCAGTCGGTCGCGAGCCGCTCGCCGGCGGGCTCGACGAAGTCGGCCTCGCCGACGGCGTGGGCCAGCTGGAAGACCGTGGCCAGGGTGACGCCGAGCGTGCCGATGGTGAGCAGCGCGATGGGGATGAACCAGGGCGTCGGGTGGAGCGCCAGCGGGAGGACCACCGCCCAGCCGAAGAAGATCACCTTGCCGGCGACGAAGGCCGCCAGCGCCCCGCCGCGGGGCCGCTGGAACGGCTGGCCGCCGATCCGGCCGGTCAGGACGTCGCGGAAGTCGTCGATGAGGAACCAGCGGAGCGGGAAGACCAGGTAGAGCCCCCAGGCGTAGAGGTGCTGGAAGCGGTGGCCGCGGCGGCGCGGCTGCCCGGGGGCGAGCCGCAGCAGCGACCCGGTCTCGAGGTCCGAGTCGAGGCCGAGCACGTTGGTGAAGGTGTGGTGGAGGACGTTGTGCTTCTGGCGCCAGACCACCCCGGCGCCGCCGATCAGGTCGGCCGAGAAGGCGAAGAGCCGGTTCCAGGCGGGCCGCTTGGCCGAGCTGCCGTGGTTGGCGTCGTGCATGACCACGAAGCCGATGCCGGCCCAGGCCAGCCCGAGCGACACCGCCAGCAGGGGCGCCAGCCAGGCGCTTGGATGGCCGAGGACCAGCAGCAGGTAGGAGGCCAGGAACCAGCCGATGACGGCGGCCGACTCGAGCGCCAGCCGCCAGCCGCCGCGAGGGGAGCGGTTGGTGGAGATGAAGTAGGCGTCGACCCGCCCCTTGAGGTCGGCGTGGAACGGGCTGGCGGGGAGGAACGTGACCCTGGCGCGATCGGGCATGAACTGATCTAGGCCCGCC
Organism: Anaeromyxobacter sp.; assembly: GCA_025360965.1. Lineage (GTDB taxonomy): Bacteria > Myxococcota > Myxococcia > Myxococcales > Anaeromyxobacteraceae > JADKCZ01. Next base: position 68,816 of record JANYBC010000037.1, read on the forward strand.
AGGTCACGGCGAGGTCACGGGGCCAGCCAGCCCCCGGTTCCCGGCGACCGCTGCGAGGACGTCGGGTATCATGAGGAGGAATGCCAACCTCCATGATCACGCAGTGGGCGAGACCGGCCGCATGGCAGGGGTTCGCGAAGGCGCGCTCGGCGCGCTTCCTCCGCCTTACGGTGGCCGTGGCCTGGGCCCTGTCGGCCCGCCCGGCGCAGGCCTGCTCGGTCTGCGGCTGCGGTGATCCAATCCTGAGCGCCAGCGATCCGGCCGCCATCGCCGGGACGCTGCGCCTCCAGCTCGACGTCGAGTACCTTCGCGTCGACGCCGGCACCGATGGCGTCCCGGGCAGCACCGATCAGCTCAAGCAGCTCTCCTACCGGCTCAACGC
>JANYBC010000104.1 GCA_025360965.1 Anaeromyxobacter sp.
GAGTCGACCTCGTCGAAGACGTAGGTGAGGACCGGATCGCGCCGCGCCAGCGTCCGCTTCACCGCCAGCAGCAGGCGGGAAAGCTCTCCGCCCGAGGCGATGCGCGCCAGCGGCCGAGGCTGCTCGCCCGGGTTGGGTGCGAGCAGGTAGAGCGCCTGCTCAGCGCCGTCCGGGCCGAGCACCGCGCCGCCGGCCAGCACGCCCCCCTCCGGCGGCGAGAAGGCCACCTCGAGCCGGCAGCGGGCCATGGCCAGCCCCGAGAGCTCGGCCTCGACGCCGGCGCAGAAGGCCTTGGCCCCCTTCTGCCGGGCCCGCGTCATCAGCCCGGCCAGCGTGGCCGCCTCGGCGCCGGCCGCGTCGATCTCCGGCGCCAGTTGCAGCAGCCGCTCACCGCCTCCGGTCAGCGAGGCCAGCTCGACCGCCATCTCGGCGCGGCGCGCCAGCGCCGCCTCAAGCGAGCCGCCGTGCTTGCGGCAGAGCGCCTTGAGCGCCTCGAGCCGGTCCTCGATCACCTGGAGCCGCTCGCCGTCGCCGCCGACCGTCTCGGCGTAGTGGCCCAGCTCGCGCCCTGCCTCGGTCAGCTCGATGGCGGCCGAGCGGAGCAGCTGCAGCGGGCCGGAGAGGCGCGGGTCGAGCGCTGCCGCGTCGGTGAGGGCGCGGACCGCCTGCCCCACCTGCTCGCTGGCGCTGCCGTCCTCGCCGTAGACCAGCCCCTCGGCCAGCCCGGCCGCCTCGCGCAGCTTCTCGGCGCTGGCCAGCACCCGCCGCTCGCCGTCGAGCGCGGCGTCCTCGCCCGGCCTCGGGTCGACGGCGTCGAGTTCCCTGAGCTGGAAGGCCAGGTAGTCGGCCCGGCGGGCGCGCTCGGCCTGGTCGCGCTGCAGCGTGTCCCGCTCCCGGCAGAGGGTCGAGAGCTTGCCGAAGGCCTCGCGGTAGCGGCCGAGCAACGGCGCCACCCCGCCGGCCGGGGCGTCGAGGCCGGTGAAGGCGTCGAGCAGGGAGAGGTGCGTGGCCTCGTCGAGGAGCGAGACGTGCTCGTGCTGGCCGGAGACGTCGACCACGCCGCGCAGCGCCTCGGCCAGGACTGAGGCGGTCACCAGCACGCCGTTGACGTAGGCCCGGCCGCGGCCGCCGCGCTGGGCGACGCGGCGCACCAGCAACTCGGCCGGCTCGCCCGGGGCCGGGGCGGTCACGCCGACGCCGCCGAGGCGGGAGAAGACCGGGTGGTCGTAGGGGAGCTCGAAGAGCGCCTCCACCACCGCCTCGTCGGCGCCGTCGCGCAAGACCTCGGCGCTCATGCGGCCGCCCAGCACCAAGTGGAGGGCGTTCACCAGGATCGACTTGCCAGCGCCCGTCTCCCCGGTGAGGACGTTCAGCCCGTGGCCGAAGCGCACCTCCACCGCGTCGACGATCGCGAAGCCCGAGATTCGCAGGGTCGTGAGCATGGGCGGAGCATGCCACCGACCCCTGACGCTGCGCAAGCATTCAGTGGTGGGGGTGTTCAGGTATCCGGGTGAAATACCGCTCCTGGCACCGCGCCCCGAAGTGGCGCCTCGCCGCCACGGCGTTATGCCGACCGCAGACGACGCGAAGATTCTCCACCGTAGATGGTCCCCACTCGGCCCAGGGGATGATGTGGTCGAGCTCCAGCCGGTGCGTCGAGCCGCAACACCCTCCCCCGTCGAGCGGCCAGGTGCAGCGGCCGCTGTCGCGCTCCCAGACGGCGCGGCGGACGGCGGCGGGGGCTGGCTCGCGTGGGCCCGTGCGGCGAGACGGCAGCGGCTCCGAGGCATCCAGCGACGCAGGCGAGCTGGCGTCTGGAACTTCCACGCGAGGTGCCGCTGGTGCCAGCGTGTTCCGCGGCTTCTTCACCTGCCCCCGCGCCTTCGCCTGCTTCTCGAGGAGCAGGTCGAGCGCCGCCTCGAGGACCTGCTCCATGGTCGCGCCGGGAATGGCGTGGGAGAGCCCGTCGCGGGCGTCCTTCAGCTTTCTCACCACCTGCTTGTCGACGTTGAAGTGGACCCGGCGCACGTTCGAGGTGAGCGGCACGATCTCGTCGCGCCTGGGGAGAAGCGGCACGACTCCCCCATCAGTGCCTCCCCCATTCGCGATTCCCGACGTCGGGAATCGCCAAGGAGGGACCACGTTTGGGCCCACGCAGGTCGCCGGCGCGGAGTGGGACGGGAGCCCCAGCGTGAGCAGAGGGTGCGCGGCGGCGGCCGTCGGGGCGACGGCCCCGCCGGGCACACGGGTCACGACCATCCTGGTGCTCGGCACCGGCCGCGGCAGCAACTCGGCGACCAGCTCCTGCGCATCACGCGACGAGAGGCCGAAGAAGCGCGGCGTGACGACGACTTCGTTCTCCGCGGTCAGTACCTTGGCCAGCTCGCCGACGGTGGAGAGGCAGAGCTTCCCTTCGCGGAGCGGCTCAATCACCCCCGGGAAGCGCTGGAGCAGCTCGGCGGCGCTCCTGCGGTAGTAGGCCGCGCTCTTGGAAAGCCGCAGGTCGGTGACCAGGAAGGCGAAGAGGTTGGCATGCCCGAGCGGCTCCCAGCCGCGACGACGGTCGAAGTCGGCCAGTGCGATGAGGAAGTCGGCCATGGCCGACTGCTCCTTCCGGAGGAGAGCGGCCAGCGCGTCGCGGAGCTGCCGGGCTTCGAGGAGTTCGAGAGGACGGCTGGCCGGAGCGTGAGCGGAAGCCGCGGACGAGGACGGGGTCGGGGTCGGGTGCGCGTTGTTCATTCACGCATCGTCTCATGCTGGTCTGACATTTCCGGAGACGCCGAAATGCATAGAACCCAACAGGGACGCACCTTCTACCCCTCGCGGCCGGAGCCCACCCCTTGTTGCCTCACGCGTCGTTCGCGGCCGGGGGCCTTCATTTCGGACGCCCGAAGTGACTCTGGGTACGTATCGCCACGCCCTTCCCCCGACCGTCGATGCCGATCGATCCAGGGCCAAGGCACCGCCCGCGTCCCACGGAGCCGGGCGACCCCGCGCTCGCTCATTGCGCCTCTCGATCTGCCGTCGGCACCGCCCGCCGCGAATTCCCCCTCGCAACGCCTCTCGCCCGACGGACGGCGGCGACCGCCCCCGCCTCACCTCTCGCTACGCTTCTCGGTCGGTGAACGGGACCGCTCGGGCTGGCGAGGTGACTGCACGACGAGAGCGGCGGCGGCAGCCGAGAGCGGCGGGCGAGGACTGGTCCTCCGGCAGGAGACGGGAACGCAGCTTGCGCCGCCGCTCCAGAAGCCAGCGGCGACGCCTATCTCTCCCCCCACCTCAGCTTCGACCGCAGGATCCCGAAGAAGTCGATGTTCGGGTTCTGCACCAGCAGCACCCGGTTGTACGACTGCTTCACCTGCACCCGGTCGCCACGCTGCAGCGCGGGCCCCTTGCGGCCGTCGAGGGTGAGGAACGTCTCGGCGTCGTTCATCAGCACGATGTCGAGGGTCTCGTCGTCGGGCACCACCAGCGGCCGCTGGGTCAGGGTGTGGGGGCAGATGGGCGCCAGCACCACGCCGCGCATGGTGGGGAAGAGGATCGGCCCCATGGCGGCCAGCGCGTAGGCGGTCGAGCCGGTCGGCGAGGCGACGATGACGCCGTCGGCCTTGAAGGTGCAGACGTACTGGCGCGAGCAGCGCACGTCGAGTTCGGCCATCCGGCTGAACGGACTCTTGGAGATGACCACGTCGTTGAGCACCTCGGTGTCGAGGGCCCGCTCCGGCGAGCCGCCGCGGTGCAGGTGCACCCGCAGCTTCATGCGCGGCGACATGGTGGCCCCGCCGGCCAGCACCGTCTCCAGCATCGGGTACATCTCGCTCTGCGGCGTCTCGGTCATGAAGCCGAGGCTGCCCATGTTGATGCCGAGGATGGGAGCGGCGCGCCCGCCCAGCAGCGTGGCGGCGTGGATCAGCGTGCCGTCACCGCCCAGCACCACCACCAGGTCGGCGTCGCGCCCGATGGATTCCTCCTCGGTGATGACCTCCACCCCCTTGGCGCGGAGGAATCGCGCCACGTGCTCCGAGGTCTCGGTCGCCTCGATCGAGGTGACCTTGGGGACGATGCCGACGCGCTTCGGAATCGGGCACGGGTGGCCTGCCATCCCCGTATGATATCCGAAGCTGATGGACCTCTTCGAACATGCCGCCGAAAGCGATACCGCCAGCAAGCCCCTGGCGGAGCGGCTGCGCCCCCGCCGGCTCGAGGAGTTCGTCGGGCAGGAGCACGTGCTGGGGCCCGGCCGGGCGCTGCGGCGGGCCATCGAGGCCGACCAGGTCCCGTCGCTGGTGCTCTGGGGCCCGCCCGGCACCGGCAAGACCACGCTGGCCCGGCTCATGGCCGGCCGCACCGGCGCCACCTTCGTCCCCTACAGCGCCCTGGCCGGCGGCGTCAAGGAGATCCGCGAGATCGTGGCCGCGGCCCGCGACCGCAAGAAGCTGCACCGCCAGCGGACCATCCTCTTCGTCGACGAGATCCACCGCTTCTCGCGCGCCCAGCAGGACGCCTTCCTGCCTCACGTCGAGGACGGCACCATCGTGCTGGTCGGCGCCACCACCGAGAACCCCAGCTTCGAGGTCAACGCCGCGCTGCTCTCGCGCTGCCGGGTCATCACCCTGCGGGCGCTCACCGAGGAGGAGGTCGGGGCGCTGCTGGATCGGGCGGTGGCGGCGCCGGAGGGGCTGGGCGGCACGCCGACGCTGGCGCCCGAGGCCCGCGAGGCGCTCTCGCGCTACGCCTACGGCGACGCCCGGCGGGCCCTCAACGCTCTGGAGGTGGCGGCCGCGGCGGTGCGCCTCTCCGGGCGCGCCGAGATCGACCGGGCCGACGCCGAGGAGGCGCTGCAGCAGAAGACGCTGCTCTACGACCAGGCCGGTGAGGAGCACTACAACATCGTCTCGGCCTTCATCAAGTCGCTGCGCGGCAGCGACCCCGACGCCGCCGTCTACTACCTGACGCGCATGCTGGAGGCCGGCGAGGAGCCGCGCTTCGTGCTGCGGCGCATGGTGATCTTCGCCTCCGAGGACATCGGCAACGCCGACCCGCAGGCGCTGCAACTGGCGGTGGCGGCGCTGCAGGCGGTCGAGCTGGTCGGGCTGCCGGAGGGCGTGCTGCCCATGACCCAGGCGGCCATCTACCTGGCGCTGGCGCCGAAGTCGAACACCGCGCTGACCGCCTACGCGGCGGCGCGAAAGCTGGTGCAGGAGCATGGTCCGCAGCCGGTGCCGATGAAGCTGCGCAACGCGCCGACGAAGATGATGGAGTCGATGGGCTACGGCGGCGGCTACAAGTACCCGCACGACTTCGCGGGGCACTACGTCGCCGAGCGGTACCTGCCCGACTCGCTGCGCGACGAGCGGATCGTCACGCTCTCGGAGAGTGGGCTGGAGAAGGCGCTCGGCGAGCGCTGGCGCGCGGCGGTGGGCAAGAAGGACGAGGGCTAGAACGCCCACCCCACGCTCGCCTGAAGCGAGAAGCCACCCAGGTCGGCCTCGCCCGAGCGGCTGGCGGAGTAGAGGGTGTACGGATTCGGACGGAGGTGCTCCCGGAGCGTCGCCTGGCTCCAGCGCCAGCGCGCCTCGACCCCGAGCAGCAGATCGCGCCAGGGGTTGCCGTCAGCGCCGAACCCGGCCTGCAGCGCCGGCCCCCACCCGGTCGCGTCGCGGGTAGGGTAGAGCGACGAGTTGTTGGTGTCGATGAGCAGGTCCGCGTAGAGGGCGCCGCCACCGGCCACCAGGTACGGGCGCATCGCCCAGGGGGCCGGCCATCGCGCCCGGACGTTGGCGCTGATCGAGGCGGTCGTCAGGCGCTGCGCCACGGTCACGGTCACCAGGGGCACCATGGGGTTGGCCGCTCCTGCGCCGCGGCCGGCAGGGCGGCGAGCAGCAGCGCGCAGGCGGTGAGGAGGGGGCGACACGGCACGGCCTCCACGCTACCGGATCACCTTGACCCACGGTAGCAGTAATCGATCCCTACCCCACCCAGTCGCCGCGGCCGGTGAGCCGCGCCAGCACCGGCCCGAGCCCGGGGCGCGTGGCCAGCAGGAGCTCGATCCCGTCGCCGAGATCGCCGCGCGCCTCCAGCACCCGCTGAAGCCCGTGGAAGATGCGGGTGACCGCCTCGTGCTCTCCGCGCGGCTCGGGGACGAGATCGAGGGCCTCGATGTAGCAGGCCAGCGCCTCGGCGTTCTCGGCCAGGTGGGCGTGGCGATCGCCCTCGGCCACCAGCCGGCTCACCTCGCGTCTCCACCCCGCCTGGCTCCCGGTCACACCCCCACCCCCTGTCCTACAGTGACCTCCAGGCCACGCCGATGTGAGTGGCCAAAGGAGTCGAAACCCAAGGTGGCTTTGTCAGACCGGACCCATGTGCGGGAGCGCCCGGTGGTCCGAGGTAGGCTGGGGTGCGTGCTTGTCTACCTCCACGGCTTCGCCTCCGGGCCGTCCTCCAGGAAGGCCAGCGCCATCCACGACCACTTCGCCGGGCGCGGCGTGGCGGTGGAGGTCCCCGACCTGACACCGGGCGAGCGCGGCTTCGAGGGCTCCTCCCCGCGCTCCATGCTCGCGGTCGCCCAGGCGTGCCTCGGCGCCGCACCCGGGCCGCATGGCCTGATCGGCTCCTCGCTGGGCGGCTACCTGGCCGCGCTGCAGGCCTCGCAGGATCCGCGCGTGGCCCGGCTGGTGCTGCTGGCCCCCGCCTTCCGGCTCTTCGAGCGCTGGGACGCCCGGCTCAGCGAGGCCGAGCTGGCCGATTGGCGCGAGCGGGGGCTCGAGGTCGACCACTACGCCAGCAACGACAGGCGCCGGCTCGGCTGGCAGTTCCGCGAAGGGGCCGCCGCGCTGCCACCCTTCCCCGCGGTGACGGTGCCCTCGCTGGTGATCGCCGGGCGGCGCGACGAGTCGATCCCGCTCGAGGACATCGAGGCCTGGGTGACCCGGACGCCGACGGCGCGGCTCCTGGTGGTCGACGACGGCCACGAGCTGGGCGGCTCGCTCGAGCTGATCCAGCGCGAGGCCTGGGAGTTCCTGCGGCCGCTCACCGGCAGGTGAGCGATGCGGGGGAGGGGGCGGCGGCGCCGGCCAGGGAGCTGCAGGCGCCCTGGCTCAGGCCCGGGCCTCCGGCTGGTCGTCCTCCGGCCCGTCCGGCTCCACGTCGGTCCGGTACTTGCGCAGGACCCGCTTGAAGTTGGAGCGATCCATCCCGGCGCGGCGGGCCGCCGCCGAGATGTTGCTGTCGCAGGCCTTCATGAGCGCGTCGACGTAGCCCTTCTCGAACCGGCGCAGCGCCTGGTCCTTGGCCGCCGCGTAGGAGAGCACCAGCCACTGCGCCTCCTCGCCGCCCACCGGCACCTCCCGCACCAGCGGCGCGGTGTGGCCGGTCACCGCCGGCGGCAGGTCGGCCGGGGTCACCGAATCGGCGCGGCAGAGCACCACGGCCCGCTCGATGGCGTTCTCCAGCTCGCGGACGTTGCCGGGCCAGCGGTAGCCGCAGAGCAGCTCGACCGCCTCCGGCGTCAGGGTCTTGACCCGCTTCCCGAGCCGGTCGCTGTAGCGCCGCAGGAAGTGGTGGGCCAGCAGCGGGATGTCCTCGGCGCGCTCGCGCAGCGACGGCAGCGGGATGTTGATGACGTTGAGGCGGTAGAAGAGGTCCTCGCGGAAGCGGCCGGCCTTCACCAGCTTGGGCAGGTCGCGGTGCGTGGCGGCGATGACCCGCACGTCGACCTTGACCGAGTCGGCGCTGCCGACCCGCTTGATCTCCCCCTCCTGCAGCACGCGCAGCAGCCGGACCTGCGTGGAGAGCGGGATGTCGCCGATCTCGTCGAGGAAGATGCTCCCGCCGTCGGCGGCGTCGAAGAGCCCCTTCTGGTCGCGCTGCGCGCCGGTGAAGGCGCCCTTGACGTGGCCGAAGAGCTCGCTCTCCAGCAGCGTCTCGGTGAGGGCGCCGCAGTTGAGGGCCACGAAGGGGTGGGCCTTGCGCGGGCTCCGGGCGTGGAGGGCGCGGGCCACCAGCTCCTTGCCGGTGCCGCTCTCGCCGGTGACCAGCACCGTGGTGGCCGAGTAGGCCACCGCGTCGATCATGCGCTGCACCTCGCGGATGGGGGCGGCGGCGCCCACCAGGCCGTCGGGCGCCATCCCATCGCGCTCGCGCAGCTTCTTCTCGAGCTGGCGGTTCCTGTCCCACAGGGCCTTGCGCTCGGCCGCCTTGGCCACCGACCGGGCCACCACCTCGACGTCGTCGAAGGGCTTGGTCAGGTAGTCGTAGGCCCCGCTCCGCACCGCCTGGAGCGCCGTCTCCACGGTGGCGTGGCCGGTCATCATGATCACCTCCACCTCGGGGCGGCGGTGCTTGACGGCGTTGAGCAGCTCCAGCCCGGAGAGCTCGGGCATCTTGATGTCGAGCAACGCGACGTCGAAGTCCTGGGCCGCCAGCCGCTGCGTGGCGATGATGGGCGAGTCGAGGGCGACCACGTCGCACCCCTTCCTCTTGAGCAGCGCCTCGAGCGCCCTCAGCAGCGTCGGCTCGTCATCGACGATCAGCACGCGGGTCGGCTTGGTCTCGTTCTCGGCCATGGCGGAATCCCCTTACGGGTGCGGCGTTTGCTGCGGCGACGCTGCGGCTGGCAGCTCGAGCACGAAGCTGGCCCCGCGTTCAGGGGCCCCCTCCAGCCGGATGCTGCCGCGGTGCTCGTCGGCGATCTGGTAGCAGATGGAGAGCCCAAGCCCGGTCCCCTGCCCCTCCGGCTTGGTCGTGAAGAAGGGCTCGAAGATCCGCCGCGCCACCTCGGGCTTCATCCCCGGGCCGGTGTCGGAGACCTGGAGGCGGACGTGGCCGGGCGCGCCCGGGCCGGTGCTGACCACGATCTTCCCCTCGTTGCACATGGCCTGGACCGCGTTGACCACCAGGTTGACGACGACCTGCTGGATCTGGTTGGCGTTGGCGGTTGCCACCGCCGGCTGGAACTCGCGGACCACCTCGATGCGGCCCAACTTGAGCTGGGACTGGAGCAGGAAGAGCGAGTCGTCGACCACCCGGGCCAGGTCGACCGGCCCCTTCTCCTCGCGCGGCCGGCGCGAGAAGTGGAGCAGGGAATCGACGATCCTCTTGGCCCGCACCGCGGCGTCGGTGATGAGCCGCAGGTTCTCCTGGTCCTCGTCGGTCCGACCGACGTCGCGGCTCATGAGCTGGGCGAAGGCCAGGATTCCGCCCAGCGGGTTGTTGATCTCGTGGGCCACGCCGCCGGCCAGCTGGCCCACCGCCGACATCTTCTCGGCGTGGAAGAGGCGGCGAGAGACCTCGCGCTCCTCGGTGACGTCCTTGAAGACCAGCACCTGCGTGCCCCCCGCCTCGAAGGGGAAGGAGCGGATCATCCAGATCCGTTCACCGAAGGTGGTCTCCCGCTCGGCGCCGCCCTGGGCGGGCATGGCGCAGCGGGAGGGGCATGGGAGCTCGCCGTAGGCGTGATCGGTGCAGCGCAGCCCGGAGAGGTGGGCCACCGGCACCCCGGCGGCGCGCGCGAAGGCGGCGTTGGCGCGCACCACCTGGCAGCCCCCGGCGTGGACGATGGCCAGGGGGTCGCCGATGGCGTCGAAGCTGGAGCGCCACTCCTGCGCCGCGCGCACCAGGGCCGCCGAGCGCTGCGACAGCTTGCCGTCGAGGTCGCGGTTGAGCTTCTCCAGCTCGTCGTTGCGCAGCGAGATCAGCGCCTCCAGCCGCGCGTTCTCCTCGACGATCCAGTACTGATCGATGGCGCTCTGGATGGTGATGATCAGGTGGGTGTCGTCCCAGGGCTTCCAGATGAAGCGGAAGATCTCCGACTGGTTGACGGCCTCCTCGATGGCGGTCGAGTCGGCCTGGCCGGTGAGCAGCACGCGCTGGATGCGCGGCCAGCGCTCCTTGACGGCGCGGAGAAACTCGACGCCGCTCAGCCCCGGCATGCGGTAGTCGGAGACCACCACCTGCACCGGCTCCCGGGCCAGCAGCTCGAGGCCGACCGCGGCGTCGGGGGCATCGAGGATCTTGCAGCGGGCCCTGCGCAGGACGCGACGCAGGGCGCGCCGCACGTGCTCGTCGTCGTCGACGATCAGGATCGTCGACGGGCTGGCCCCTTCCTTCCGATCTGGCCCGAGTAGCTCTGTCGTCGCCTGGTCCACTTGGCCCCCACTTCTGCACCTGCCGGTCCACGCCGCCAGGTCGGCTGGGCCCCAGATTCCGGGCGGTTGGTGCCACGTCCACCCGGGTTGGTTCGGCCCCGGGGTCAATCTACACCCTCCGGGGAGGCCCCAGCGGCAGCCGATTGACGCACCCCCTCCTTCAGAGGTGGTCGGCGTCGTACCTGTAGTTCTGGGCCTGGTAGAGGCAGATGTTGTTCCGCCCCGAGTGCTTGGCCTGGTACAGCGCCTCGTCGGCGAACTTCACGAGCAACTCGGCCGAGGTGATGTCCTTCGAGGGAAAGAAGGCCAGCCCCAGCGAGGCGGTCACCCTCACCTCGGCCACCCGCGTCTGGCCGACCGCCGGGACCTCCTGCCGGTAGACCTTCTCCTTCAGGCCCCGCCAGACCCGCTCGGCGACCGTGAGCGCGCCGGCCAGGTGGGTCTTGGGGAGGATGACGGCGAACTCCTCGCCCCCGTAGCGGGCGCAGATGTCGGGGTCTCGCACCGAGGCCTTGATCACCTGGGAGGCGTCGCGCAGCACCACGTCGCCCATCTGGTGGCCGTGCTGGTCGTTGACCAGCTTGAAGTGGTCGAGGTCGATCATCATCAGCGAGACCGGATCGCTGTAGCGCTGGGCGCGGCGGAACTCCTCGGGGAGCCGCTCGTCGAAGAAGCGCCGGTTCTTGAGCCCGGTGAGGGCGTCGGTGACCGACTGCTCCTCGAGGCTGCGGCGCGTGAAGCGGAGCTGGTCCTGGAGGTTCTTGATGCGCAGCATGGCCTGGCAGCGGGCCAGGATCTCCTGATCGGCGAACGGCTTGGCGATGAAGTCGTCGGCGCCGATGCGCAGCCCGGCCACCTTGGAGTCCACGTCGCTCTTCACCGAGAGGATGATGACCGGCAGGAACCGCTCGTCGGGGCGCGCCTTGACGAGCCGCAGCACCTCGAGCCCGTCCATGTCGGGCAGGATCATGTCGAGCAGCACCAGGTCGGGGGCCTGGGTCCGGGCCTTGACGATCGCCTCGCGCCCGCTGGAGGCGGTGACCACGTCGTAGCCGTCGCGGAGCAGCACCTGCACCAGCCAGTCGAGCTGGGTGCGGCTGTCGTCGACGACCAGGATGCGGGGGCGGGGGGTGGACACGGGGAGCGAGTATCCACGTTAATGCACCACGACTCCACCTGAAGCGGCGATGGCTTCGGCACGCAAAGCCAACCCACGCCTGGCGGGTTCGGATTGCGCGGCGCAAGCGCCGCGCGACTTACCTCAGCCGCTCGAGGACGTCCTCAGGGATGACCGGCGCCAGCCCGCCCCCGCCGAGGATGTTGACGATGGGCGAGGCCGCGGCGCGCACCACCGAGCCGCCCGGGCGCGACGGGCCCAGGCCGCAGTAGGTGGAGAGGTCGCGGTAGAGCTCGCCGCGGGTCTCCTCGTCGCCGGCGATGCGGGTGGCCGGCTTGCGCACTGCGAAGATCCGCTCCTGGGCCACGAAGCCGCCGCCGCGCAGGTCAGAGAGCGCCTCGTCGACGACCCGCTCCCAGGGCTCCTGCTCCAGCTCGGCGCCGAGCTGGACCGACTTGCCGCCATAGTCCCAGCTCCGCTTCAGCACGAAGCGGCGCCGCTCGGCCTTGACGGTCGGCACCAGCGCGGGCGTGAGCCTCCGGGTCCAGGGCAGCCGCGACGCCGCCGCCCGCTCGGCGGCGTCGAGCCCGGCCCGGGCCGCCAGCGCCTCGTCCTCGGCGCATTCGGAGAGCCGGGCGAAGAGCGCCTTGGCCTCCAGCAGCCCGTTGACCGGGTTGTAGAGCGGGTACCTGCCGGGGGCCAGCAGGGCCCGGGCGAAGGGGGCCTCACGCGGCACGTGGTGAGCCCAGACGTGGCGGTAGAGCAGGTCCCACTCCTCCGGCACGCACTCGGTGGGGAGCAGGTTCGCGACCAGATGCCCCTGCGCCCGGAAGTGGGCCTCGAGCCGGCGCAGCTCGCCGATCTGCGAGTCACCCGGCCGGGCCACGATGGCGATCGACGGCCGCGACCGGCTCCCGCCGCGGGCCCGGTAGGCCCCCACCAGCGCCTCGCGCAGCCGCTCCATGTGGCTGCCGCAGGCCGCCACCAGCTCGCCGGCCTCCCGCGCGGTCCGGCCGCGAGCCCTGGCCGCCGCCCGCAGCCAGGCGTGGGCCGCGAGATCCGCGTAGGCCGGCATGGCCGGGATGGTGGCGTTGAGCTCGAGCGCCTGCGGCGCCCCGCCGCCCACCGGGATCAGGTAGTCGACCCGCGCCACCATCACCGGCAGCGGCGCCTCCTCGAAGAGCCGCCCCATGGCCTCGGCCTCCAGCCCGGAGAAGGGACCGACCAGCGCCTCCCGGTCGCGCTCATCGCCGCCCTGGAGCAGGGCCCGCGCCAGCTTCACGGCGCCGGAGAGGATCAGCTCCGCCTCGGCCGCCGCCGCCGCCAGCTCGGCGCGGCTGAAGACCTCCGGCTCGGCGAGCAACGGGATCGGCACCACCGTGCCGTCCGGCTTGCGGACCGTCATGCCGCCGTCCCAGGCCAGCCGCGCCGCGGCCCGGCCGACCTGCAGCAGCGCCTCGCCTTCAAAGATCGGCTCCATCGCTCTCCCCGCTGCCCACCTGTCCCACGATCACGTCGCTGCGCCCACATGTCCCACGGCCCCAGCGTTGCGGTGGCCCGGGCCCGGTGATAGGCACGTCCTCGATGAAGATCTACACGAAGAGCGGGGACGGTGGAGAGACCGGCCTGTTCGGCGGCGCCCGGGTCCGCAAGAGCGACCCCCGCGTCGAGGCCTACGGCGAGGTCGATGAGGCCAACGCCACCATCGGGGTGGCCCGGGCCGCGCTCACCGACGGCGAGCTGGACGCCGAGCTGGAGCGCGTCCAGTCGGAGCTCTTCACGATCGGCGCCGAGCTGGCCAGCCCGCACGGCGCCAGGGCCCGCGGCACGCTCCCGGCCATCGATCCGGGCTGGGCCACGCGGCTCGAGCAGGCCATGGACCGATGGGACGCCACCCTCCCCGAGCTGCGGGCCTTCGTTCTGCCGGGCGGCACGCCGGGGGCCGCCGCCCTCCAGCTGGCCCGCTGCGTCTGCCGCCGCGCCGAGCGGCAGGTGGTCTCGCTGGCGGCGCAGGCCGAGGTCGACCCGAACGCGCTGGTCTATCTGAACCGGCTCTCCGACCTGCTCTTCGTGGCGGCCAGGATCGCCAACCTGCGCGCCGGCCGGGCCGAGACCAACTGGGATCCGAAGGGCGCGGGAAGGTAGCCATGGCCGCCCCCCGTCGAGTCGCGCTGGTGACCGGGGCCGGCGTGCGCGTCGGCGAGGCGATCGCCCGCCACCTGGCCCGGCACGGCTACACGGTGGCGGCGCACTACCACTCCCACCGGCCGCGCGGCTTCGCGGCGGCCCTGCAGGCCGACCTGGCCGAGCCGGGCGGGCCGGACGCGCTGGCCGCCGCCTTCCGCGCCCGCTTCACCCGGCTCGACCTGCTCGTCAACTCGGCCGCCGGCTTCGAGCCCCGCTCCCTCGAGGAGACCGACGCCGCGGCCTTCGACGCCCAGCTCGATCTCAACGCCCGGGCCCCGCTGCTGCTCACCCGGGCGCTGCTGCCGCTCTTGCGCCGCGCCCGCGGCAGCGTCGTCAACATCGCTGACGTGGGCGGAGGGCTGGTGGCCTGGCGCGGCTACGCCGCATACTGCGCCGGGAAGGCGGCGCTGGCCCGGCTCACCGAGTGCCTTGCGCTGGAGCTGGCGCCGCGGGTGCGGGTCAACGCGGTGGCGCCGGGGACGGTGCTCTGGCCCACCTCCACGTCGGTGGCCCAGCGCCGCTCGCTGGCGGCCCGCATCCCGCTGGGACGGGCCGGGCGGCCGCTCGACGTGGCCGAGGCGGTCTTCTACCTGGCCGAGGCCCCCTACCTCACCGGCGTGCTGCTGCCGGTCGACGGCGGGCGGCGCCTCAACGGGAGGACCGGTGGGTGAGCGCGCCTCCGCCGCCCCGCCCGACTCGGCCGAGCGCGAACCGCTCGAGGGGGCCCGCGCCATCCTGGCCGGCGGGCTCATCTGGTCGGTCTACGAGCCGTTCATCGAGCTCGCCACCGGCCGGGTCAAGGGCTACGAGGCGCTGGCCCGCTTCGTGCGGCCCGACGGCGTACCGGTCTCGCCCGGCACGCTCTTCGGGCTGCTCCACGCCGACCCGGCCCTGCTCTTCGCGGTAGAGCTGGCGGTCAAACATCACCAGCTGGCGCACGCCCCGCCGGCGGGCGAGCTCTTCGTCAACCTCGACCCCGACAGCTGGGCCGCGGGGGGCGAGCGCCCGGAAAACCAGCTCCTCGACCTGCTGGCCGGCTTCTCCCGCCCGCTGGTGGTCGAGATGATCGAGAACCTCGACGTCAGCGATGCGCTGCTCTCGCGCGGCATGATGGCGGCGGTCCGGGCGCGGGGACTGCGGGTGGCCCTCGACGACGTGGGGGCGGCCAACAGCCTCATCAGCTTCGAGTCGCTCGACGAGGCCGACGTGCTCAAGTTCGACCGGGCGCTGCTGCGGGCCCTGGGGCGGCCGCGGCGGCGGGCGGTGATCCAGGCTCTGGCCCGGATGGCGCGCCAGACCGGCGGCCTGACCATCCTGGAAGGGGTGGAAACGGCCGCTGACCTGGTGCTGGCCAGGGAGCTTGGGGTCGACTGGGTGCAGGGCTGGTACTTCGACGAGCTGATCGTCCGGTCGCCCCGACCGGCCCTGCTCACCGACCTGCGCCCCTGACGTCGTCCCAGGCCGGGTCCCTGGTTGCGGCCGACCCGCCCCCCGGATCCCCGCCCGAGGGGACCCCTGCCGGTTCCGTTGAAGCGCCATTTGGCCCCTGTTAGACTTGGTACGTTCATTCAAGTCCGGGGCTGCCCGGAAGGAAGCGGTAGGCACATGGAAGCGACGACGGTGGCAGTTCCGAAGGCGGCCGACCTCGGCATGGAGAACCTCATCAATCTCACGGAGAAGGCCGTGGAGATGGTGAAGGACGCGATGCAGCGCGAGGGGCTGGCCGGCTACGGCATCCGCATCGGCGTGATGGGCGGCGGCTGCTCGGGCTTCCAGTACTCGATGGACTTCGAGAACGCGCCCAAGGACGGCGACATCACCGTCGAGCAGGACGGCCTCAAGCTCTTCGTCGACGCCATGAGCTCGATGTACCTGCAGGGCGTGACGGTCGACTACGTGGTCGGGCTGCAGGGCGCCGGGTTCAAGTTCGTCAACCCGAACGCCAAGAGCACCTGCGGCTGCGGGTCCTCCTTCCAGGCCTGACCCGCGGCGGCGCCGGCGACCGATGGGCCGGTGGGGCATCCCCGCCGGCCCGTGGTATTTTCTCGGCTGGAGCCACCCCTCATGCTCATCGTTCGCAGCGTCGTGGTCGGTCCGTTCACGATGAACGCCTACCTGGCCGCCTGCTCCGAGACCGGCGAGGCCATCCTCATCGACCCTGGCGCCGAGCTGCCGCGGGTGCTGGCGCTGCGAGAGCCCGAGGGGTTCGCCGTGAAGCGGATCCTGCTCACCCACGGCCACGTCGACCACGCCTCCGGGGCCGCCGAGGCCCGCGAGGTGACCGGCGCGCCGATCTCGATCCACGCCGGCGACCTCCCCTGGCTGGAGGTGCTGCCGCGCCAGGCGGCCATGTTCGGCCTCGAGCAGGCCCGCCCGCTCACCCCCGACGCCCTGCTGGTCGACGGCGAGGCGGTGCAGGTCGGGAAGCAGTCGGCCACCGTGCTCCACACCCCGGGCCACTGCCAGGGGTCGATCAGCCTCTACTTCAAGGAGGCCGGGCTGGTCTTCACCGGCGACACCCTCTTCGAGGGATCGGTGGGGCGCACCGATCTGCCGGGCGGCGACTTCGACCAGCTGGCCGAGTCGATCGTGAAGCGGCTCTTCACGCTCGGTGACGACGTCCGCTTCCTGCCCGGGCACGGGCCGGGCGGGACCATCGGCCAGGAGCGGCTGCAGAACCCCTTCGTGGGGACGCGGGCCAGGCCTGGGCGGTTCGTGTAGGCGGGCAGCGGCACCGAGCGGAGGCGCCGGCCAGGCCACTACCTCATCGACACCACGCCCATGATGTTCTGGCCGGAGTCGACGTGGAGCACCTCGCCGGTGACGTTCTTGGCGAGGTCGGAGCAGAGGTAGAGGGCAGCCCGGGCCACGTCCTCGTGGCCGATGTTGCGCCGCAGCGGCGTCTTCTCGGCGTTCTCGCCGAGCATGGTCCGCATCCCCTTGATGCCGGCGGCGGCCAGGGTCTTGAGCGGCCCGGCGCTGATGGCGTTGACGCGGATGTTGTCGGGGCCGAGGTCCTCGGCCAGGTAGCGCATCGAGGCCTCGAGCGCCGCCTTGGCCACGCCGGCCACGTTGTAGTTCGGCACCACCTTCTCCCCGCCGATGTAGCTCAGGCAGGCGACGCTGCCGCCCTTCGACATGAGGGGGCGGGCGGCGCGGGTCAGGCCGATGAGCGAGTAGGCCGAGACGTCGAGGCTGATGCGGAAGGCCTCGCGCGTCGTCACCTCGGTGAAGCGGCCGTCGAGCGCTTCGCGCGGCGTGTAGGCGATCGAGTGGATGAGGATGTCGAAGCTCTCCCACTTCTTCTTGAGCTGGGCGAAGGCGTTGTCGATCGAGGCGTCGCTGGCGACGTCGCAGTCGAGGATGGCGGCCGGCTCGAGCTGCTCCACCACCGGGATGACCCGCTTGCCCATGGCCTCGCCCGGGTAGGTGAAGGCCAGCTCGGCCCCCTCGGCGTGGAAGGCCTCGGCGATGGCCCAGGCGATGGAGCGATCATTGGCCACGCCGGCGATGAGCGCGCGCTTGCCCTTGAGGAGGCCACCGAGCGGCTGGTGGGGGTAGGTCGGGGTGTAGCTGCTCATGGTGCTCCTGGCGCTGCGTGTTCGGGTGAGCGCGAGCGAAGGGCCTCGAGGGCCTCCTCCAGCTCGCCGCGTGCGTGGGGATCCGGCTTGCGGGTGGCCGCGGCCATGCCGTCCCGGTAGGCGGTGGCCGCCTCGCCGTCCCGTCCGGCCGCCTCGAGCGTCTGGCCGAGCATCAGCCAGGTCGGGATGTAGTCCGGGGATCGGGAGGCCAGCTCGGTGAAGGCGAGCACGGCCTCGGCGTGCCGCCCCATGCACCTGAGGTGCATGGCCAGCGCATACCGGGTGAAGGGATCGTCGGGCCTGGCCAGCACGAACTTCTGGAAGGCCTCGAGCCGCTGCTCGGGGGTCATCGGACCGGATTTCATACATGAATCGGCCGCTTGGGTCTACGACGCGGGGTGGTAGGCTCGCCTCCGTGAAGGTTCCCTACCCGGAGATCACCGGGGCGCTGATCGCCGGCGGCCGCGCCTCGCGGATGGGCGGCGCCGCCAAGGGGCTGCTCTCGCTCGACGGCCAGCCCCTGCTGTCCCGTTCGCTCGATCTCTTCGGGCGGCTCTTCGGGGCCGCCCTGCTGGTGGTCAACGATCCGGAGCCATACCGGCGCTTTGAGGTTGCGCAGGTGGGCGATCGGATCCGGAACCGGGGCGCCCCGGGCGGCCTCCACGCCGCGCTCTCGGCCTCCGCCACGCCGTGGGTCTTCGCCGCCGCCGGCGACATGCCCTTCCTCTCCGCCGCAGGGATCGCCCTGCTCGCCTCGCGCCGAGGTGCGGCGCTGGCGGTGGTCCCGCGCTGGGGCGGACGGCTCGAGCCGCTCCATGCGCTCTGGTCGCGGGAGGCCCTCCCGATCCTGGAGCGGGCCCTGGCCGAGGGCCACCTCTCGATGCAGCGACTGGCGGCCCTGGTCGGGGCGGTGGTCGTCGAGGACGAAGCCTGGGCGCAGGTTGATCCGGAGGGGCGGGCCTTCCTCAACGCCAATACCGAGGAGGAGGCGGCGCGGCTGGGGCTCACGAGGTCGCCGGCGTCGCACGTGGCAGACCGGTGAACGGACCATTACAAGAGGGGCATGCCGTTGAAGGTGACCCTCTACTCCGACATCGTCTGCCCCTTCTGCTACATCGCCGAGGTGAGCAGCCTGCGCCGGCTCCAGGAGGAGTTCGACATCGAGTTCGACTGGCGCGGCTTCGAGCTCCACCCCGACACCCCTCCGGGAGGTCGGCGGCTCGACGAGGTCTTCGGATCCGAGCGGACCGCCGCGATGCGCGACTACCTGGCCCGCTTCGCGGCCGACTTCGGCGTCACCGGCATGACCATCCGGGACGTGATGCCGAGCACGCGCCGGGCCCTCGCCGTGGCCGAGTTCGCCCGCGACCAGGGGAAGCTCCACCTCTTCCGCACCGCGGCCATGGAGGCGGCCTGGCGCCACGGTCAGGACGTCGAGGACCCGGAGGTGCTGGCCCTCTGCGCCCGCGCCGCGGGGCTCGACCCGGTCGCGGCGGTGGAGGCCTTCGACGAGCCGAAGTACCTGGCCCGCGTCATGACCATGGGGGCCGAGGCCCGGCGCACCGGCGTCACCGGCATCCCGACCATGCTGGTGGGGAGCCGGCGGGTGGTCGGGTGCCAGCCCTACGAGGTGCTGGCGGCGGCGGCCGTGGCCGAAGGCGCGACGCGGCGGATGTAGGGCCGGGGGCGAGCGGTCGAGCCCGGTGGAGCGCCCTCAGCCGTCGCGCGAACCGCGCTTGACCGAGTGGCCGTTGCCGCTCAGGGGGCGCGGCTTGTGCGGACCGGGCCTGAAGCCGCCCGGCTTGAACGGCGCGGAGCGACGCTCGGCCGATCGCGGCGCGGACGGACGTGGCGCGCTCGCCGCCGGTGATGGCGGAGCCTCCTCGACGGGGCCGGGCGGGCGGGTGGCCAGCGCCTCCCCGGGCGGCCGCGCCGGCTCGATGCGGAGGCCGGGCGCCCGCGGATCGGGGACTCGCGCCGCGGCGGCGAACCGCGAGGCGGCCACCTTGGCCACCTCGAAGCGGGTCTCGGCCGCCAGGATGACGATCTTGCCGATCTCGTCGCGGGTGACGCCGCCGCGCCGGCAGAGGAGCGGGAGGATCCACTTCGGGTCGGCCTGCTTCTCGCGCCCGATGGAGATGCGGAACCAGGCCGCCTCGACCGGCGGCCCCTTTCGGACCGGCTTGGGCCCGCGCGGCGCCTCGCTGGCCACCCGGGTGGTCTCGGGGAGCTCCTCGGGTGCCGGCAGCGAGGCTCGGGCCCGGCGCAGCAGCGCCAGGGCCAGCGCCAGCGGGTCGCGCCCGGCCAGCAGCGCGCGGGCCGCGGTCAGCTCGTCCTCGGGGGCCTCGGAGGCGGCCGCAGACACCTCGGCTGCAAGCCGGGCCTCGTCCTGCTGCCGGATCAGGTCGGCGGCCGGCACCGGCGCCCACTCCGGCGTGACGCCGGCCTCGCGCAGCATCCGGTCGAGCTTGTAGCGCTCCTGCGGCGAGGCCAGCAGCACCGCCTGGCCCTTCTTGCCGGCCCGGCCGGTCCGGCCGCTGCGGTGCTGCAGCGCCGAGGCGTCCTGGGGCAGGTCGGCGTGGAGCACCAGCTCGATGCCGGGCAGGTCGAGGCCGCGGGCCGCCACGTCGGTGGCCACCAGCACCCGGGCCCGGCCGTCGCGCAGCGACTTCAAGGCCCGCAGCCGCTCCGTCTGGGTCAGCTCGCCGGAGATGGCCACGGTCTCGAAGCCGCGCTCGCTGAGCGAGGCGGCGGTGTGGGTGACCAGGTCGCGCCGGGCGCGAAAGACCAGCGCGCTGGCCGGCTCGAGCGCCCGCAGCACGTTGACGATGGCGTGCTCCCGCTCGCGCTGCGCCACCACGTGGGCCCGGTAGGTGATGTCCTCGTGGGCCTGCTTGGGCGGCGTGGCCGTGACCCGCACCGGCTCGCGGGTGTACGACCGCGCCAGCTCGACGATCGGCTTGGGCAGCGTGGCCGAGAAGAGGATGGTGCGGCGCTGCTGCGGCGCCGCCTTGAGGATGGACTCGAGCTCCTCGCGGAAGCCCATGTCGAGCATCTCGTCGGCCTCGTCGAGCACCAGGGCCCCGAGCGCGGAGAGGTCGAGCACCTTGCGCTCGATGTGATCGACGAGCCGGCCCGGGGTGCCGACCACGATGTGGACGCCGGCCTTGAGCGCCTGGGCCTCGCGGCGGGGATCGAGCCCGCCGACGCAGGCGGTGACGATGCCGCCGGCCGGACCGAAGAGCCAGCCGAGCTCGCGCTGCACCTGCACGGCGAGCTCGCGGGTCGGGGCGATCACCAGCCCGAGCGGACGGCCGCCGCGACCGAAGGTGGGGGCGTCGCCGAGCAGGGTCTCGGCCAGCACCAGGCCGAAGGCCACCGTCTTGCCGGAGCCGGTGCGCGAGGAGACCAGCAGGTCCTTGCCGCGCAGCGCCGGGTCGAGGACGCCGGCCTGCACCGGCGTGGGCTCGGCGTAGCCGTGAGCGGCGAGCGCGCGCTGGAGGGCCGGATGTGCTGCCAGAGAGGCGAAGTCGGGGGCGCTCACGGCGCCGTTGTAGCAGAGGGGGATGGATGGCGATACCCGGCGTCCCGGCCGCAGACCCTGGCCCGGTCAGGGGACTACCCACCCGGTGTCGGCCACCAGCTGCGTCCCCTCGGGCTTCGCGAAGTGGACGATGTACCCGCCCTTGGAGGCGAAGCGCTGGCCCGGGGCCAGCCCCAGCCGCGGGTAGTAGCCGTTGACCAGGCGGTGGCTCAGCAGCGACTCGAGCCGCTCCACCAGGTAGTCGCGGACGAAGCTGTCGAGCATGTGGCCGACCGTCTCGGAGAGGATGACGCAGGCCAGGTAGGTGTCGGTCTGCACCCGCTCGTCCACCACCTGGATGTGCCGGACGTTGAACCAGCCGAGCGGGAAGGCCATCCGGACCTTGCGCTGCTCGGGCAGGTCGAGTGGATAGGCCATGCGGGCCGCGCCGCGCCACGCCGCCGGCAGGGGGGCCTCCTCCAGCTTCCCCATCAGCCCCGACAGGTAGACCGCCGAGATCCCGGCCGGCGGGGCGGGCAGCGCGGCCAGGTCGCCGGGGCGAAGCCAGAGGACCAGCGCGTCGCCAGCGCCGGTGGCGCCCAGGGCCGCCCCCAGCCCGGTCCGCGCGGAGCCGGGCTGCAGGACGCGCGTCACGGTCTCGAGCCCGGGGATGGCGAGGGCGGCCTGGAGCGCCCCGGCCGCCGCGGCGCCGACGCCCCCCGCCTCGTAGACCTGCACCACCCGGCGCAGCCCGAGCTTCTGGCGCTGCTCGGCGAGCTGCCGGGCGATGAGCTGGGCCTCGAGCAAGACGCCCCTGGAGAAGTAGACCGGGTAGAAGTCCTGCTCCGCCGCCACCGGGAGGTCGACGTTGGGCAGCAGGCAGGGGAGCGAGGCCTGCTCGCAGAAGCGGTGCACCGGCGCCCAGTTCCTGCCGCCGAGGCCGGAGAGGACGGCGAAGACCGGCGTCGCCGCGGCGTGGTTGCGCAGTTGCTGCTCCCAGGTCTCGGCCGGCCCGGTGAGCGTCCAGACGTGGAGCTGCCACTTCCGGTTGACCCGGTACATCACCCCCCGGGTCGACTGCATGGCCGGGCTGTCGCCGCGGTAGCCGACGTTCTTGTCGGCGAAGAACTGCTGGAGCACGTCCAGCATGCCCTGGCGCGCGATGGGATCGGCGTCGGGGGTGACGACGGTGGCGAAGTGGAGCGTGTCGCGCGTCACGCCCGGCACCGGGGCGCTGGTCAGCCCCTTCAAGTAGGCGATCAGCGACGCCATGGTGGCGTCGTCGAGCTGGTAGCGGGGCATCAGGTAGTTGAGCGCCCTCCCGGACTGGTCCCTGCCCTCGCGGATGGCCCGGGCCAGCGTGGCGTCGGTGTAGGGGTCGCGGTGGGGGACGTAGCCCTGCACGTGGGGCAGGTCAGGGTCCTCGACGTTGCGGGCCCCGGGGCGGAACAGGTAGCGGCCGATGATGGGCGGGATGACGATCTGCCCCTCCCAGCTGCCGAGGCCGCTGCGGCGGTGGCAGGTGGCGCAGGCCGCCACCGCCCCCTCCACGCCCACCCCGCCCTCGCGGCGCCCCTGCAGCGACCTGCCGGAGGGGAGCACCCCCTCGCGATAGAGCCGCTCGCCGGCGGCCGGCGCCGCCCCGCCGGCGGATGGGGCCAGGAGCGGCAGGAGGGCGAGCAGGACCGCGGCGGCACGGCCGAGCCGGGCTCCGACCCCGCCGGCCGTCGCGGCCACCCCGCCGCCCTCCCAACAGGTCACCGGGCGGCGACCAGGTCGCGCAGCTCCCTGGCCAGCTCGTCCGAGGACGCGAAGCCGTCGATCCGCACCCAGCTGCGCCCGTGCGCGGCGCGAAGGAACGTGACCGGCGTGTGGTTCATCTTATCGCCCCGGTAGACCTCGAAGGCGCGCTGCACCGCGACGCTGGCCTCGGTGGTGCCGGTGTAGAAGTGCCAGGTGGCGCCGGCGTGGAAGCGCCGGGCGTAGTCCGCCAGGCGCGCCGGGGTGTCCTGCTCCGGGTCGATCGAGATCGAGACCAGGTGGACCTTACCCAGCTCGCTCCCCAGCTTCTCCTGCAGCTGGGTGAAGGTCTGGCTCAGCACCGGGCAGATGGTGGTGCAGGTGGTGAAGATGAAGTTGAGGACCACCGGCCGCCCATCGTCGAACTCCCTGGGGAGGGTCACGGTGGCCCCATCCTCCCGCACCAGGCCGACGCCGGGCAGTGGGTGGTCGGCGGTGGAGCGCGTGGCCCGCTTCAGGGTCGCCGCCGTGGCCGCCTCGCGGCAGTGGGCGTGCGGGTCGGGCGCCTCCTCGGCGAGGACGGCGGAGGCGGGAGCGAGCAGGGCCGCGACCAGCGCCAGCGCGGCGACTGGGGGCTTGGCGGGGATTCTCATGTCGACCTCGTGCGGTGAATGGCTCAGTTGGGCTTCCCGAAGCGGGCGTCATCGAGCTGGGGGTTGAGGGCCACCCGCTCGACCATGATTTTCTCCGAGCCCGGGACCCCTTCGACGGCGGTCTCGAGCAGGTGCGGGATCATCAGCCCGTTCACCGGCTTGTAGTCGCGGAAGTAGGTCCAGACCAGGTGTTGCTTCCCGTCCAGGCGGCGGGTCCCACCGTCGATCTTCACCTCCAGGAAGGTCTGGGCGTCTACCCAGACGTGGCGCACCTGGCCATTGCTCAAGGTGACCTTGAGCCGGAAGGCGTCACGCCCATCCACCGGCTCGTTCCCCTCCAGCTCGACCCGGCTGCCCTTTTTGGCGTAGTCGATGAGCGGTCCGTCCAGATCGGACTGCAGCGAGGCCAGCTGCAGCTCCTCGGCGGTGTAGGGCTCCACCTCGCGGCGCCCCAAGAAGGGCCGCAGCTTCCAGCCGCTGGCCCCGTCGTAGACCTGCACCGCCGTCTGCCCCTGGAAGCGGACCTCCACCCGCGTCTTGCGTGGCCGCTCCAGCTCCATGACGAAGGGCAGCAGCACCGGCTTGTCGGCATCGGCCTGGCGGGCGTTGGCCGCGGCCTTCCTGGCCTCGACCTTGAGCTGGGTCCGGGGCCGCAGGTAGGACTCCGCAAGCCTGGCCTGGCTCATGGGCCTCCCCGCCTCCAGGCTGCCCGACAGCGACATCGACTTGACGGCGCGCCAGGCCTCCAGGCCACCGCGCGCCGCCGCGTTCTTGTCGGCGATCGGCTCGGCCGAGCGCTCGGCGGGGGTGGCCCGGTGACAGCCGGCCGCGACCAGCGCCAAGGCGACGACCGCGGAGCGGGAGAGCGAGGGAGGCAGCGAGCGTCGTCGGTTCATGGTTTCACTCCTGGGAGGCATCAGTCCACCACCAGCCCCTCGGCCCGGAAGTTGCCCACCACCAGCGTCACGCGGCCGCCGCGCTTCACCAGCCCACCCGGGTTCCCGAAGATCACGAAGTAGGTGCGGTTGGTCTCCAGCGGGGCCACTTGGCGCAGCTCGCCGATGTTCTCCATGGCCGGGACGGCGAGCGCGGTGTGGGTCGCCTCGTCGATCAGGTACGGCCTGGCCTTGCGATCGGTCAGCGCCGCCGCCTTCCCTGGATCGACGACCCGGTAGTCGAACCGCAGCATGGCGCCCGAGGAGACGCGCCGGACGCCGACGATGTCGACGCCCCAGTTGCGCTGGAAGTACTGGCTACGGGGGACGTGGCTGGTCGAGGCCACCGGCTTCGCCTTGGGCCTGGCGGCGGGTGCGGGCGACACCTTGGCCGGCTCGGCCGCGGGAGGGGTGGCCTCCTGCGCCCGGACCGGGCCCCCGGTCGCCAGCACCCCCGCGGCCACCAGGCCGGCCAGCAGCGTCGCCATCCTGGTTGGTGTCGCCTGTCTGCGCATGCCTTGCCTCATAACCACCTTCAGTCGCCTGCGCTGCACCCTGGGAGGTCCAGCAGGTGCGGCCTGGGAGGCACTACCCCAGGCCGCGCCCATCGAATGGCCCCCGTTCGAGGCCCGCCCACTCCCTGCCAGGGCGCTGCTCGCTAGTTGCTGCTTCCGGTCAGCGCCACCGTCCCCGTGACGACAGGGGTGGTTCCCCTCACGTTCAAGGTCGCGGCCTTCGCCCCCGCCGAGGTGGGGTGGAAGCTCACGACGATGGTGCAACTGGCGCCCGCGGCCAGCGTCGCCGGGGGCACCGGGCAGGCGTTGGTGGCGATGGCGAACTGGCCCGCGTTGGGACCGGTGATGGTGATGCCGGGCCCGCCGCCGCCGCCGATGATGGTCAGCGGGCCGGTCCCGGAGTTGAGCAGCGCCACGTCCTGCAGCGTGGTGGAGTTACGCAGCTGCGCGCCGAAGCCGAAGGTAGTCGGGTTCATGGCGATGGCGGGAATCAGCAGCGTGCCGGTGAGCGTCCCCCGCTGGAGGCCGCCCGGCGCCGCCAGGTTGAAGTTGAGGAAGGCCGACTTGGTGACCGGGTTGGCAGGCGGCAGGCCCGCCGGCGTGAAGGTGACGGCGACCGTGCAGAAGGCGTTCGCCGGCAGCGTTCCGGGGCAGTTGTTGCTGGTGATGGCGAACTGGCCCGGATTGAGGCCCACCCCTCCCCCGATGGCCACGTTGTTGATGACGGCGATGCCCGGCCCGGCGTTGGTCACTTTGATGGCCTGCGGAGCTGTCGTGACCTGGAGCAGGCTCGCGAAGAGCGCCGGGTTGGGCGAGAAGACCAGGTTCGGCACCAGGATGGTCCCGGTCAGCGCCACCGACGCCGAGTTGCCGGTCCCCGCGACGTTGAACTGGAGGACCGCCGTCTTGATGAGCGGCGACGCGGCGACCGGCGCGAAGGTGACGGTCACCGTGCAGCTGGCGCCCGCGGCCAGCGTCGCCGGGGGCACCGGGCAGCCGTTGGTGGCGATGGCGAACTGGCCCGGGTTGGTGCCAGCCAACGCCACGTTGGTGATGGTGAGCGACGTGGCGCCGGTGTTGCTGAACGTCACCGGGGCGCTGGTGGTGGTGTTGATCGACGTGGCCAGGTCGAGCGCGGCCGGCGAGACGGCGTCGTTGCGGAGGTAGTTGCCGAAGGCCGCCACGTTGCCGCTGGCCACCGAGCCGGAGGAGTAGAGCGGCCCGTAGCGCATGTTGACGTAGTTGTTCCCCTCGTCCTCGGTGGCCGCCACTTGCAGGTTCTTGACGCTGGGCGGGTTGATGACGCCCGGCAGCTCGGGCACCACGCGCGAGCCGTTGCAGTACTGGCCGCCCAGCCTGAAGCCGGCGGGGCTGGTGTTGCCGGAGCCCAGGTAACCCACGGTGCTGGTCATGATGGTGAACGTCGGGTTGAGCGCCACCGCGCCCGGCACCGGGCTGCCGTCGCCGAGAGCGCCGATGTCCCAGTAGGCGGCCCCCGACGGGCACTGGCCGGTGGTGGCCTGGTTGGCCAGCGTGGTGCAGCCGCTGCCCGCGGTCCCCACGTCGTTCCCGGCGCAGATCAGCCCTCCGACCGCGGGGGCCGTGGCCGGGGCGTAGTAGAAGGACCGGTTCTGCCAGATGATGTCCCTGGTGAGGGTCGGCTGGGAGACGGCGTTGGCTGTCCGCAGGGCCAGCGAGGCCATCTGGGCGAGCAGCTGCGCGCTGGTGGGCTCGGAGACGATGCCGGAGGGGCTGGGACGACCGCGGCCCACCACACCGGGGGTCGCCACCGGGACCACGCCGCCCGCCAGCATCACGCCCGCGATGCCGGCGCTGTCGTTGGACGCGATGGTGTCGTCGACGATGGAGGTGCGCAGCGCGTCGGAGACCGAGACGCCGCCACCCGCCCAGCCGGCCACGTTGTTGACGATCAGGTTGTTGCTGATCGTGACCCGGTACCACTGCGACGGATCGGCGGGGAAGGCGGTCACGTCGGCGCCGTTGACCTGCTGCAGCCGGATGCCGCCACCCTGGCCGGCCTCGGCGAAGTTGCCGCGGACCAGGTTGCCGTCGATGGTGACGTCGCCCGTGCCCAGCGAGACCGTCCCGACCAGCGGCGGCTCACCGCCCACGAAGATGCCGCCGCCGTGGGTGGCGGCCGTCTGCTGGAAGCTCTGGTTGAAGAGCACCTGGTTGGCGGAGATGGAGCCGCCCTGGCTGAGGCCGAGGTGGCCGATGCCGGCGCCGTCCGCGCTGCTGTAGTTGCCGCAGATCCAGTTGTGGTCGACGCTGTAGCCGTCGGTGCCGGAGCAGATGGAGACGCCGCCGCCGGCGCCGCCGTTGCCGAGCGGCGCCTCGACGGTGCCGTTCTTGGTGACGGCGTTGTGGTGGATCCGGACATTCTCGTCGTAGCCGAAACCGGGGATGCGCTGGCCAGCGCTGGAGGCCGGGAGCGCCACCTGCTCCAGGTAGGGAACGCCCACGCGGATGCCGCCGTTGTAGGCGCCGGCGTTGCCGTAGACCCGGTTGTTGGAGATCTCCAGGCCGTGGGCCCAGCCGTTGACGTAGATGCCGCCACCGGCGTCGCCGCCGGTGACGCTGAGGCCGTCGATGCGGGAGGGCTGGCAGATGAAGTTGCTGTCGTAGCCGACGGTGAGCCTGTCGTTGCAGCTGGTGAAGGGGAGGTTCTTGGCCAGCACGGTGATGCCGGGGCCCTCCTCCGTGCCGAGCACCGACGGCTCGAGGATGATCACGCCGCCGGTGATCTCCTGCGTGGGCAGCGGATCGACCTGGGACGGCAAGGTCTGGTTCCCGGTGATCGAGTCGACGTTGAAGAGCTGGTTGATGCTCTTGCGCCAGGTCTCGAGCTTGGAGGTCGGGTACTTGGCGGCGTTGATGATGACCGAGGCGGCGCCGACGCCCTGCAGCCGGACCGGCTTGGACATGATCACCAGCTCGTTGTACGTGCCGGCGTCGACCATGATCAGGTCGCCCGGCTTGGCCAGGTCGACCGCCCCCTGGATGGTCTGCCCCAGGCTGGCCTGGACCAGCGTGGGCGCGGCGCCGCCCTGGGTGACCGTGACGGTGTCGACCGAGGTCAGGCCGGAGGCGGTGGTGATGACCAGCTCGCTCTCAGCCAGCTGCGGCGAGGGGAGGGCCGCGAGGGGCTGGACGGTGACCGTGATGCTGGTGTCGGACCAGGCGACGGAGGCCGGAGGGAGGGTGGTGGTGGTGTAGCGCCTGGTGCCGTCGGCCGGGTTGACGATGGTGGTGACCAGCTTCACGGTGCCCTTGGCGGCGCCGAAGCCGTAGTGGCGCAGGACGGTGGGCTGGCTGGACGGGCCGCTGGCCGCGAACGGGCCGGCGTAAGCCGGGTTGGGGACCAGCTGGTCGCCCTGGGCCTGGATGGTCAGCGTGCCGCCGGCGGCCGGCAGCCAGGGGCCGATGCCGGCGCTGCCGTCGACCCGCAGGATGGCGGGCGCGTGGTCGGGCTGGGCGCAGTCGGGCGGGTTGTAGCCGGCGGCGAAGGCCGCGATGGGCAGGACCGGGGTGTCGAGGTAGGTGGTCTGCCCCGGCATGAACGGCACCGTGTAGCAGAAGTTGCTGTAGGCCGGGTTGTAGGCCGGGTCGGTGATCATCGTCCCGTTCGTTCCTGGGATGGGCCCCGGGTCGTTGATGCAGACCACCATCATGTTCGGCCCATAGCCGGACGGCGTGGGCGGGTTCACCAGCCAGCTCGAGGGCGTCATGGTGTTGTAGGCACCCCACTGGTCGCTGTAGGTGCGGCTGACCTCCATGCCGGTGAAGTCCTTGATCGACACCGGCACGAAGGGCACCGAGGCCTTCTCGCCGAAGTCCGGCGCCGCTGCGTTGAACTCCGAGGAGGCGTCGTCGAGGATGATGCCGGTGTTGTTGCTGGCCACCGGGACCTCGGTGAAGACGAAGAAGGCGGCGCTGGCCTGCTGCTGGTCGTTGAGGGCCACCAGCTTGCGGTCGCAGAGCGGACGGTCCATGCCGGCGAAGGGCGCGACCTGCTTGGCCTGCGGGTAGAGGCTGAGGAAGTCGGGGACGCGGTGCGGGGTGCCGACGCACTCGGGGAAGGTGGCGGCGTTGGAGATGCCGTACACGCCCAGGTTGCTGGTCGGGTTGCTCTGGAACCCGGGGTCGCCGGTGGAGGGGTTGTACGGGTTGGCGTTACCGAGGGTGGCCTGGTCCGGGAGGATGAAGATGCTGCCCAGGGGGCCGAACTGCTGCGTCACCGGAGCCACGAAGGCGTCGCCGATGAGGATGTTCTTGTCCTCCTCCTTGACGACCTGGTAGCCGGGGGGGGTGACCTCCTCGACCACGTAATGTCCTGGAGGCAGGCTGACCAGGGTCGGGCACGTCGTCGTGGCGGACGGCGTGCATGGCGCCAGCGGGTTGGCGGCGATGTAGGCCGGGCTCGGGAAGCTGAAGCGGCCGTCATAGGGGGCGCCCTGCACCTGGTTCCAGTCGTGCCAGCCGTCGTAGCAGCGCTTCCGGTCGGCGGCGCCCAGCGTGTAGAGGACGAAGGGATCGCTGGGGTCCTGGCCGGGGCACTGCAGGTTGACCTGGACGCCCGCGGTCACGCCGGTGGGGGCGACGGCCCCGGTGGCCGGATCGCGCAGCGTGCCGTCGGTCCCGAGCAGGTAGTTCTTGCCGTCGGACCCCTTCACCAGGTTGACGAAGTCGTCGAAGCTGGTGGTGGTGGTGCTGTCGACCAGCGCCAGCGTCTCGGTGCCGTCGGCCAGCGTCTTCTTCTGGTAGAGGTTCACCTGCACGCGCGGGATGAGCGGCTCCCAGATGGTCTGCACGTTGAGCCGCATGTCGTCGAACGGGCGCGTCGAGGAGTAGACCACGGTCCCGAGGATGCCGCCGTTCTCGCCGGCCAGGTAGGGCGCCCGGCCCCACTCCACGCGGTTCCGCTGGCTGATGAAGCTCTGCAGGCCGTAGGTCTGCGAGCCCGGCAGCTCGGTCCGCTCGGTCGTCCCGTCGAGCGGGTAGGCGTAGTTCGAGGACCAGAGCCTGGCGCCGGGGCCGGCGGTGTCCACCTTGCCGCCGCCGTCCACGTAGACGTGGACGCCGGTCTGCTTGAAGCGGGTGGTGTCGGCCTCGGCGACGTACCAGTTGAAGAGCGGGAACATCTCGACCAGCAGGCCGTTGCCGTTGCTGTCGGTGAGCGTGGTCATCGACGGCGCGCCGTTGCGGAAGCGCACGCTGAGCGGGACGTTGGAGATGCCGGGCTCGCCGGGGTCCATCTTCCCGTTCCCGTTCAGGTCCATGAAGATGTTCTGGTCGTACTGCGTGAACCAGCTCAGCACCGGGATGTCGCCCATGGCCACCGTGGCGGTGGCGGCGGGGACGCTCACGGCGACGGCCTGGATGATCTGGTCGAGCCACTGGTCGAAGACCTCCACTTCGAAGTCACCGGCCGGGACGCCGCTCAGGACGAAGTTGCCGTCCGGGTCGCACTGCGCGGAGGCGATGGCGGGTCCGTTACCGCCCTGGGAGTTGAGCACCACCTGGCAGGTGGTGGAGGAGAGCAGGTCGTACCCGCCGGAGTCCCACAAGGTCACGCTGGAGGGGTGCGACATGTGCTGGCTGGTGATCTTGCCGGTGATGGTGTGCGTGCCGGTCAGGCCCCTGGCGGTCGCGTAGGCGGCGACGTGGGCCGGGTTGACGAAGCCGATGGTGGTGTGCGGTCCGGGCGGCCCGAACTCCTGGAAGTACCCGGGCTCGTTGATGCCGACGAAGGCGTCCTGCGCCGGCGTGCCCTCCAGCGTCTCGGTCTGCCACCAGACCTCGCCGGCGGCCTCGCGCGCCGCGCCCGGGTGGGCGATGACGTCGTAGCGGGCCGGGGTCAGGTTCTTGATGAGGGCGTGGCCGGCCAGGGCGTAATTCACGCCGTCGGCCAGCGGGGTCCCGTAGTTGGGATCGCTCGGGCAGGTGTAGATCGCGCCGACCAGGTTGCCGCCCGGCGAGGTGGCCGTCCCGTTGGTCTTGCCGTTCAGCTCGTCCGGGCAGCCCGGCCTGCCGAGCAGGGCGTTGGAGAGCGGCATGTTGAAGGCGTCGTAGGTCTGCTGGCCCGCCGGATCGCCGGTGCGGCCGGCCGGGTCGAGGAGGATGATGTTGAAGCCGCCCAGGGGGGGCTCGATGGTCCCGTCGTTGGCCCCGTTGGTCGGGTTGTTGTCCTCGTAGATGTAGAGGCTCATCTGCGCGGTCACCAGCGGGCTCACCTGGAGCTTGATGTTCAAGGGTGCCAGGGTCTTGGTGCTGCCGGCCACCAGCTTGACCTCGCCGCCGCCCATGATGTGGCCGGGGGGGCTCCCGGCGTCGCCGGGCAGGATCGAGACGTAGTAGTGCCGGGACGGGTCGAGGGCCACCTGGGCGAGCGTCGCCTGCCGCAGGAGCGCGTCGGCGTCTGTCACCACCTTGCGATTGGTGGTGTTGTCGATCGGGCCCGCCACGTCGATCCTGGTCGACTGGCCGCTGCCGCAGCTGATGGGGCCGACGCAGCCGGTCGCCACCACCGGCATGTGGCTCCGGTGGAAGCTGGTGCCGACGGTGCGGGTGCTGACCGAGGGGGTGCCGGTGACGTCGTGCTTGAAGGTCAGGTCCTCCTGCAGCGTCCAGCGGTAGTCGGTGATGGCGACGCCGCTGATGGCGTCGGCCACCGTGACGGCCAGGCCCGAGGTGGCGCCGGGCGCGCCGAAGCTCACGGTCACGGTCGCGGGCGTGGCGCTCGCAGTGCCCTGCGAGTTGACGGCGTTGTAGGTGAACGCGCACGAGGCCGGGGCCCCCGTCGCGGTCACGTCGAACGACCCATCCGCACGGAGCGTCACGGAGGCGCAGCTGCCCGTCGCCGCCAGACTGGCGGTGAGCGGGAAGCCGTGGGGATCGGAGTCGTTGGACAGCACGCCGGGGCGCGCCACGCTGAACGTGCTGGTGAAGGCGCTGGTGTAGCTGTCGGCGTTGGCGACCGGCGTGTTGCCGGCGCCGGTGAGCTGCGCGGCGACGGTCAAGGTCACGGTGGCGGTCAGGGCGGCGTTGCCGTTGCCGTAGTAGGTGAAGCTGTCGGGGCCGGAGTAGCCGGCGGTGGGCGTGTAGGTGAAGCTGCCGCTGCCGCCGAGGGACAGGGTGCCGTGCTGGACCAGCAGGACGTTGTTGAGCGCCACGCTGGTGATGGAGGTGTCGTTGGCCGTCACGTTGGCGCTGATGGCGGTGTTGTAGGGCACCTTGAAGGCGTCATCGACCGCCCTGGGGACGACCGCGGCGGGCAGGAAGCCCGGTGCGCCGGTGCCGACCACGCCGCCGTTGGCCGCGATGGCGGCGGCCTGGTTGATGAGCAGGAAGGCCTGCATGCCGCCGTCGGCGCGGTTGTTGGTGCTCAGGCTTAGGGAGCGGTCGAACACCGGGTAGGTGGCCGCCGCGTAGGCGTTCCCGCTGGCGGCGGGGTGCACCACCGCGTCGTAGGTCTTGCCGGCGGTCAGCAGCACCTCGCTCTGGACCTTGGGGTTCCCCTTGGCGAGGTTGCCGTCCTCGGCGACCAGCGCCATGGGCAGGCCGACGATCGACGGGATGTGCGTCCGGGAGCCGGCGTTGAGCAGCCGCACCAGCATGGTGCTGGAGGGGATGGCGTAGCTGGTCCCGTTGGCCAGGTGGAACGCCGAGTCCTCGGGAGCCGTCTTGTCGAACCAGTGGCCGTTGATGAGGAAGTAGGTCGGGGCGTAGTTGACCGCCGCCGGGTAGCAGGGCGCGGTCGGGGTGCAGAGGGGGTCGTTGAAGCGGCGGTTCACGTCGGCCCCGGCGACCGCGGCGGCGTCGACCGCCGCGTTCTGCGCCACGTCGATCTCGCTGAACAGCAGCGTGGCGTCGGCGTCGTAGCTCACGCCCGGATAGGCCGTGCCGGCGGCGCCCGGCGTCGCCGGCGAGGGGGGCGCGGTCACCACCAGCACGCCGTAGAGGCCCATGGGCACCTGCAGCGAGGGGAGCGTGCCGGTCTCGTAGAGGTAGGTGCCGGGCTTGAGGCTGCCGAAGGTCAGCGTGGCGGTGCCGGCCGCCGCCACCTCGGTGCCGAAGGAGCGGACGCGCGGCGACTGGGCGGGCGGGATGAAGGCGTTGGGCGTGCCGGGAGGATTGACCGGGGCGTTGCCCACGAAGGTGGTGTTGTTCTGGCCGGCGTGCCCGGGGCTGGCCATCTTCACCGGCGTCCCCAGGCCGCCGCCGAGCTGTCCGAGCACGACCAGCGAGGTCGGCACCGGCAGCGCGTTGGTCAGGGCGATCTGCACGGTGTCGCCGGCGGTCGCGTAGATGATCGGCCCAGGCGCCCAGTTGCTGCTGGTGGCGCAGGAGGCGGTCTCGCAGAAGCCCCACATCGGGGCCGGGGTCCCGTCGGGCAGGGTCGTGCTCATCCGCTTCGCCGTCAGGTTGATGACGACGCCGGGCGTGTTCTGGATTCGGGCGGCGGGACGGGCGGCGGCCGCGCTGGCCGTGGCCGAGGCGGGGCGGCTCCCCACGCCGCAGGAGACGCTGGACAGCATGAGCGCAGCGACCCCGACGGCGGTCGACAGGCGAAGGCACTTGGACAGATGGGTTCGCATGGGATTCTCCTCGATCGTCCTGCGCGGCTTACTGCGTCTCATCGATGAACCAGACCGGCGGGTCGACCAGCAGCATCGACAGGATGCCGCCCGGGAAGACATCGTTGGTGGTGATCTCGCGCTCGTTGTGCGAGTGCCACATGTAGGCGTAGCCGGCCTGCGGGTTCTGGTTGAGCGTGCCCGGCGGCTCGTTGGTGGCCGTGAAGCCGCCCGTCTTCTGGATGCCCAGGTAGGGGGTGCCGCCGTACCACTGGCCGATGGCCACGATGGTCGGATCGGGCGGCGCCACCGGGATGGGCTTCAGGTGGTCGGCGCACCACTCCCCGTAGTTCGGGTCGGTCTTGACCGAGTGGAATCCGTTGGCGTCGGGGGTGCAGGCCACCACCGGGACGTCGCTGCGGGAGTGGTTGTAGACGTCCCAGTTGAGCCCCTTGCCGGACCAGGTGAAGATCTGGTCCTGGGTCTGGCCGGAGACGGTGGGGGTGGTGAAGAGCAGCGGCCCGGCCAGGGAGGTGCCGTCGACCGCGCTCACCATTAGGTTGCCGTCGCGCGCCAGCACGCGCGCGTGGTTGCCGTGGAAGTGGAACGGGTGCTGCCAGCGCCCCTGGCCGATGATCCGCATCAGCAGCTTCTCCCCTGGGTGCATGTGGGGGTTGGCGTTGTAGGGCTGGTGCACGTAGCCGGGCGAGTAGGAGGTGTCCATGTCGTCGGGCATGGAGCGGCCGTTGAGCAGGAAGTAGTTGGGGTGATAGGGCTCGGTGACGACCTGGATCTGCGGGCAGGGGCCGGTGGGGCAGGCGTTGACCTGGGCCAGGGCCGCGCCGTGGATCCGCGAGTCCATCTCGCTGATCTGGAAGAGGTACTCGCGGTCGTAGCAGGTGCCGGCGTTGTCGTAGGCGGCGGCCGCCAGGGAGTAGGCGCCCTTGGCGGGGCAGCCCGCCTGCACCGCCGGCAGGACCACGATGGCGCCGTAGAGCCCCATCTCGATCTGGAGGTCGCCCTGGGTCCCGCTGTAGTAGGCGTGCGTCCCGGGCGTGGTCGCCGTGAAGCTGTAGCTCACCGTGCCGCCGCTGGCCGCCTCCTGCGTGAGCAGGCCGGCCGCGGTGCCGGCGCCGGTGGTGGCGGTCACCGCGAACCCGGGGAACAGGATCGAGGTGTTGCCGGCCGCCGCCGGCAGCGCGTTGCGGAGGTTGACGGTGACCTTGTCGCCCTCGTTCACGATCAGCGTCGGCCCCGGCAGCTGCATGGTGGGGCAGAAGGAGGAGGGCCCGGTGCTGTTGGCGACCGGCCCGGGCAGGAAGCCGCCCGGCGCCCCATCACACCCGTAACCCCAGGCGTAGACCGATGCGCCGTCGGGCTGGCTGATGAAGCCGGGGCTGGCGACCAGGTTGAAGGTGGGGCCGGTGATGCCCGGCACCGCAGCCCGGGCCGGTGACGACGGCAGCAGGCCCACCAGGCCGACGACGGCGGTGAGGAGTCCGAGGACCGTGCTGCGACGCTTCGGGATGGTGGGGGTCATCGGCGGATCTCCTAGTTGACCTGGATCTCGGTCATCATTCCGCCGAAGTTCTCGGCGTCGTTCGACAGGTGGTCGAGGTTGGTGGAGTAAAGGAAGTAGGTGCCCTGGGGGACGTTGGTGACGTCGAGGATCACGTCCGCCGACTCGCCTCCGCCCATGGTGATCGAGTTGGTCTGGTAGGTGGTGTCGCCGCCGGCCATGTCGCGCAGCAGCCGGGCGTTCTGCGCGATCACCGTCATGGGGATCCCGATGGTCCCGAGCGTCACGTGCTCGGTCACGCTCAGCATCGAGATGCGCAGCAGCGCGCGGGTCTGGCCGCCGGTCTTGTTGATGGTGATCAGGCTGGGCAGCGGCTGCGACGGGCGCGAGACGCCGTCCGAGGAGAGCGTGGAGATGGGGGCGGGGTTGACGGTGTCGGGGTAGCCGCGGC
>JANYBC010000184.1 GCA_025360965.1 Anaeromyxobacter sp.
TGGCCGGGGCGGTGGTGATCTCGCTCACCTTCCCGGTGGCGCTGCTGCTCTGGCTGGTCACCTTCCCGTTCGACCGCCACCGCATGGCGGTGAGCTGGTCGCTGGTCTACCTCGGTCGGGCGCTGATCCGCGTCTACCCGCTCTGGCAGGTGACCGTGGAGGGGACCCTGCCGCAGCCGCCGCAGACCTACGTGGCCGTCCCGAACCACCAGTCGCTGGTCGACGCGCTGGCGGTCGCCTGCCTGCCGGCCAACCTGAAGTGGATCGGCAAGCGCTCGGCGTTCCAGATCCCGTGGCTCGGCTGGGCCTTCCGGCTGGCCGGCTACGTCCCGGTGCTGCGGGGGGAGAAGGCCGACGGCCGGCGCGCCCTGGCCCGGCTGCGCCGCTACCTCTCCGACGGGGTGGCGGTCGGCCTCTTCGCCGAGGGGACGCGCAGCCGCGACGGGCAGCTCAAGGACTTCAGGGCCGGGCCGTTCAAGCTGGCCATCGAGGCCGGCGTGCCGGTCATCCCCATCGCCATCTCCGGGGCCGGCGCCGCCATGCCGGCCGACCAGGCCTGGATCCGGCCGTCGCGGATCACGGTGCGGATCCTCGAGCCGATCCCGACGGTGGGGATGTCTGTCGAGGACGTGGAGACGCTGCGGGACGCGGTGAGGCGACGGCTGCTTGAGGCGGTGGAGCGGCGGTAGGACCAGCGCAAGGCGGCAGACGGCTTCGGCCCGATCGCGTAGACTGTAAATGTACGCTTTCACCCGCAGCGCCTCGAGCTGGGAGGGACCATGGTCAAGTGGAAGCCGTCCATGTCGGTCGGGATCAACGAGATCGACGAGCAGCACCAGGAGATCATCCGGCGCGCCGGCCAGTTTCTCGCCAGCCTCTCGGACCGCTCACGCCAGGACACCGGGATCCTGCTCTCCTACCTGCGCAACTACTGCGTGACCCACTTCGGCGCCGAGGAGTCCTGGATGCGCGAGTCGAGCTTCCCAGGCCTGGCCGAGCACCAGAAGGCGCACGACGACTTCATCAAGCGGCTCATGGCGCTCAGCGCCGAGCACGAGCGGCCGCGCGGCCATGGCCTCAGGCCGGCCGAGGTGGGCCTCTGGATCAACGAGTGGCTCGAGACCCACGTGGCCGGCCTCGACATGGAGCTGGCCCGCCACATGCGCGCCCACGGCCTTCCGGCTCGTCAGCAGCAGGGGCCGGCCAGCGCCTGACGGCACGCGCCCCGGCTGAGCGCAGGCAGGCGTGGGGCCTCGGGTCAAGCCGCCGGCCACCCGGCGGACTCCACTTGCGGTGCGTCCCCCGGCGTGCATACTCACGGCCCATGCGCCGCGCCCTCCCCCTCGCCCTGCTGCTCGCCGCCGCCTGCGGCAACGCCGCCGTCGCCGGCCCCCAGAGGCCGCCCCTCCTCGCCGGCACCATCGCCGGGATCCCATTCACGCCGGCCGACGCCACCGGGTTCCTGGTCGAGCCGGTCGCCTGCGGGCCGCTCGGACCCGGGCTGCACGCCATCGTCTGGGTCCAGCTCTCCTCGGCCAGCGGCGCCTGCGCCCTCGCCATCGACCACGCCACCTGCGCCCAGCGCCCCGACGCCGTGACCGCGTGGGTAGCGCTGGCCCGGAGCAACGCCTTCGGCGGCGCGGTGGCGCCGATCGGCCCCGGCACCTACGACCCCGCCACCAGCGGGATGGCCGACCCAAACGGCGCGGTGAGCTTCTTCTGGGCGGGCGCCGAGCGCACCGGCTCGTCCTGCGCCCCGCTGAGCGTCCCCAAGGAGTGGACGGTCGATCGGCTGGTCCTCGACGAGGTCGGCCCGGCCAGGCTGCGCGGCTCGGCCAGCGCCCACGCCACCGACGGCAGCACGCTGGCCGGGTCGTTCGACGTGCCGGTCTGCGCCGCCCCCGACGCCGCCTTCTGCGGTTCGCTCAAGGGCGGGTGCGCCTCGACCGCCTGCGTCCCCTGAGCGGGCGCCTAACCCACCGCCGCCCCGAAGAGCCGCCCCACCGTGTAGGTGACGCTGGTCGCCAGCAGCGCCAGCCCCAGCATGCGCGCCCCGGAGCGCCAGACGCTGGTGCCGGAGAGGAAGCCGACGAAGGCCCCCACGCCGGCCAGCACGCCGAAGCCGAGCGCGGCGGCGGTCACCGCCGCGGTGGTGCCGGTGGTGAGCAGGAAGGGGATGAGCGGCACCGTGGCCCCCACCGCGAACATCACGAAGGAGGATCAGGCGGCGCTCCAAGGCGAGCCGAGGTCGTTCGGGTCGAGCCCGAGCTCCTCGCGCACCAGCGTGTCGGCCGCCTGCTCGGGGTTCTTGAGGATCTCGGCCGCCACCCGCGAGGCCTGCTCGGTGGAGAGCCCCTTCTGCTTGAAGATCAGCGCCAGCTCGGCCGCCTCCTCCTCCGGCGCCTCCTCGATCTCTCGCTTCTCCAGCTCGACCTGGCGGGTCAAGAGGTCGCGCTGGCTCGCCACCGAGGTGTACTCGCCGACCGCCATGGAGAAGGAGCCGCCCAGCAGCCCGGCGAAGCCGGCCACCACCACCGCGTGGTTGTCGAGCCCGGCCCCCACCCCGGCCCCGGCCACGCCGAGGATGAGCGAGAGGTTGGAGAGCAGCCCGTCGTTGACGCCGAAGATGGCCGCCCGGATCGACCCGGCCCGGCCGCTGGTGCCGTGCCAGCGCTCGCGCACCGCGATCAGCTCGCGGGCGTCGCGGGTCTTGCCGTCGCCCATGCCGGCCAGCACCACCCGGTGGGCCCGCTCCTCGTCGGCGATGGCGGTGGCGTCGCCCCCCTGGGCGTCGTACTTGTCGGCGTCGCCGGCCTCGGCGTCGAGGATCATCGGCACCACCGCCTCGCTGCCGAGCCGCCGCGCCAGCCAGATGAGCGCCCGGATGCGCGAGGAGGGGCGATCCGGGGGGATCTCCACCCCCTCCTTCTCCAGCTTGCGGATCCAGACCTCGGCGTGGCGCCGCTCGGCCAGGGCCAGCTCGGTGAAGGACTTGGCCTTCCCGGCGTCGGTGTCGTACTTGGCCAGCCCCTCGTAGAGGGCCGCGCCGTCGCGCTCGTCAACCAGGTTCTGCAGCCAGAGATCGGTGCGGGGGTTCATGTAGGGAATCTAGCTTGACGGTGGTCAGGAGTGCGCGCAAATCTCTAATGTCCACGCGCGGGTCCGCAGGGCCAGGCCCCACCCCACATGGCCCGGTCCGGGCCGCCCGGGGGGTCCGTAGGATGGCAGAAACCAGGCGTGCGCCCCAGCGGCGCGACGGAGTCGGCTGATGGCCGGAGTGGTCCTCGACGGCGTGACCAAGCGGTTCGGCGACGTGCGCGTCATCGAGGGGCTCAACCTCGACATCGGCGACGGCGAGTTCATGGTGCTGGTCGGCCCGTCCGGCTGCGGCAAGTCGACGGCGCTGCGGATGGTGGCCGGGCTCGAGGAGATCACGGGCGGCACCATCTCCATCGGCGGCAAGGTGGTGAACGACGTCCCGCCCAAGGACCGCGACATCGCCATGGTCTTCCAGAGCTACGCGCTCTACCCGCACATGACCGTGAAGCAGAACCTGGAGTTCGGCCACAAGATCCGCAAGACCCCGCAGGCCGAGCTGGACCGCCTGGTGGCCGAGGCGGCGCAGATCCTCGGCATCGAGCCCCTGCTGGCGAGGAAGCCCAAGGAGCTCAGCGGCGGGCAGCGGCAGCGGGTGGCGCTGGGGCGGGCCATCGTCCGCAAGCCGGCCGTCTTCCTCTTCGACGAGCCGCTCTCCAACCTCGACGCCAAGCTGCGGGTGCAGATGCGCGCCGAGATCAAGAAGCTGCAGGCCCGGCTCGGCGTCACCGCCATCTACGTCACCCACGATCAGGTGGAGGCCATGACCATGGGCCACCGCATCGCGGTGCTGCACGCCGGCATCCTCCAGCAGGTGGGGGCGCCGCTGGAGCTCTACGAGCGCCCCGCCAACCTCTTCGTGGCCGCCTTCATCGGCTCGCCCCCCATGAACTTCGCGCAGGCCACGCTCACCGGCGGCGCCACCGCCATCCAGGCGGCCGGCTTCTCGATCCCGGTGCCGGCCTCGCTCCGCGCCGCGGTCTCCGGCCGCGACGGCGCCAGGGTGGTGCTGGGGATCCGGCCCGAGAACCTGGTGCCGCCCGGCAAGGAGCCGCGCGGCCCGACCGCGCCGCTCGCCGTCACCGTCGAGATCGTCGAGCCGCTCGGCAACGAGGTGGTGGTCCACGCCCGCGCCGGCCAGGACACCCTGACCTACAAGCAGGACCCGCACCGCCCCACGGTGATCGGCAGCACGGTCGAGGTGGGGCTCGAGCTCGACGCCCTGCACCTCTTCGACGCCACCACCGAGCGCCGCCTCGGCGCCTGAACCTCACGGAGAATCGACCATGCGCAAGCTCACGCTCCTGCTCCTCACCGCCGCGCTGGCCCTGCCGGTGGCGGCCGCCGCCCAGGGCGCCAGGCTGGTGGTCTGGCACGCCTACCGCGGCGGCGAGAAGGCGGCCTTCGAGAAGGTGATCGCCGCGTACAACGCCCGCCCCTCCACCAAGGTCAAGGTCGAGCCGCTGGCGGTCCCCTTCGACGCCTTCGCCGACAAGGTCTCGGCGGCGGTGCCGAGAGGCAAGGGTCCGGACGTCTTCATCTACGCGCAGGACCGGATGGGCGGCTGGATCGAGGCCGGCAACACCGTCGAGCCCATCGACTTCTTCCTCGACAAACCCACCAAGGACCGCTTCATC
Organism: Anaeromyxobacter sp.; assembly: GCA_025360965.1. Classification (GTDB taxonomy): domain Bacteria; phylum Myxococcota; class Myxococcia; order Myxococcales; family Anaeromyxobacteraceae; genus JADKCZ01. The sequence goes on from JANYBC010000184.1 coordinate 4,734, forward strand.
CCCACCACGCTCGACGCCATGATCTACCACGGCACCGTGTATGGCCTGCCCGTCAACTACAAGGTCATCACGCTCATCTACAACAAGAAGCTCGTGCCCGTGCC
>JANYBC010000196.1 GCA_025360965.1 Anaeromyxobacter sp.
GGGCGACCGTCAAGGTGAGCGCCCGGGCCGGGCTCTACCTGCTCGACGACATGGAGGGGTTCGAGCGGGTGGTGGTGGTCGACGCCATCCAGACCGGCCAGCACCGGCCCGGCACCGTCCACGCCCTGCCGCTGGAGGCGCTCCACTCACCGTCCGGCCCGTCGCCGCACGCCGTCGGGCTCCCCTCGGCGCTGGCGCTGGCCCGGGCCTCGGGGGCGCCGGTGCCGGAGCGGGTCGAACTGGTGCTGGTGGAGGTGGAGATTTTCGACCTCGTCGGCGAGGGGCTGACGCCGGCGGTGGCGGCGGCGGTCGGGCCGGCGGTCGAGGCGGTGCGGGCGGCGTGCGGGAAGTTGCGGGGATAGGCGATCGGTCGAGTCAGGAGTGAGCGGCCTGCACGACCAGCCGCACCCCGAGCGCGGAGCAGACCCGGCGAACCGTTTCGAAGCGCGGGGCGCTGTCCGGTCGAAGCGCCTTGTACAGGGCCTCGCGGGTGATCCCGGCCGACCTGGCGATCTCGGTCATCCCGCGGGCGCGGGCGATGTCGCCCAGCGCCGCCGCAAGCAGGGAGGCGTCGTTGGCGTCGATGACGTCGGTCAGGTAGGCGGCGACGGCCTCGTCGGTGTCGAGGTACGGCGCCGCGTCGAACGAGGGGAGGTCGGCCACCTCGATCTTCTTCTTCATGGGCACCACCGAGCAACTGTAATCGACCGACTACAGCTCGTCAAGACCGGGCAGGCCAGCTCAGCCGGTGACCGCCTTGGCGCGGACCCGCTCGATGGCGGTGCGCACCAGCCCCTCGAGCACGGTGAGGTGGACGCCCTCGAGCGTCTTCAGGTAGAGGCAGCCCGAGCTGCGGTTAAGGCCGCGCTGGCATCGACCGCGCAGCCTGGGCGGGGCCCCTCCTTCGCAACTTTGGGCGCCCAAAGTGACCCTGAGTCCGTGTCACTCGACAACCGCCTGCAATTACGTCGGTAGTTCCTTGTGTGACCGTGGGTCCGTTTCTGACGTCAGAACTCGCGAAGGAGGGACCACATTGGGGTAGGCGGCATGGACCAGCGCGCCGGCCGGACCTGCTCGCGACATCCGCAAACGGCCAGCGCCGGCGAAGCCTCGTGCCGCGACCTAGGCAAGATGACTTGACGAGAGGATCGGCTCTCGCAGTAGGCATCTTGCCTGGGTCGAAGCACTAGGAGCCCGTAGGGCGTAGAGGGCCTCCGTCCGTCCATCCTCGCTGCGCTGCGGGCGGCCGGAGGCCAGGCGGGCGGTGGGGGAGCCCGCCCCGCCGTGCCCGTGGTCGAAGGATCGACACGGGACGCTGGCCGTGATCCCCTGTGGGGATGAAGCGCTACCGGCCGTGGTCACCGACGCAGGCGTTCCTGCTGCCGCCGTCGCCGATGGAGTGGCTGCCGGAGGGGCACCTGGCCTACTTCGTTCTGGAGGTGGCGCAGGCGCTGGACCTGTCGGAGATCGAGGACGCCATCCAGGAGAAGGACGGGCGCGGGGAGCGGCCGTACCCGCCGGCGATGATGGTGGCGCTCCTGGTGTACGGGTACAGCGTGGGGGTGTTCTCGTCGCGGCGGCTGTTCGTGCAGGCGCTGCGGCTGTGCCAGAAGGCGGGGCTGGTGAAGCTGGGGCACGTGGCGTTCGACGGGACCAAGGTGAAGGCGAGCGCGAGCAAGCACAAGGCGATGAGCCACAAGCGGATGCAGGAGGAGGAGAAGCGGCTGCAGGCCGCGGTGAAGGCGCTGCTGGCGCGAGCCGACTCGGCCGATGCGCAGGAGGACGGGCGCTACGGTCCAGGGCAGGACGCGGAGGACCTGCCGGCGGAGTTGCAGCGCCGCGAGTCCCGCCTGGCGCGGATCCAGGAGGCCAAGGCGGAGGCCGAGGCCAGGAAGCACCATGACGATGGCGATGGTGGTCCAGGTGGCGGCGCCGGCGGCTACCTGCCGCGCCACCGCGTGCCGGCCAAGCCGGACGGCACGCTCAAGCCGGGCGCGCAGCGGAACTTCACCGACCCCGAAAGCCGCATCATGGTGAAGGGCGGCGAGTTCCTGCAGGGCTACAACGCCCAGGCCGCGGCCCCCGCGAACCGGCCACCGAGCCAAGCACAGCAAGCTCGCGAGGCGATGGCCGCCAAGCTCGCCACCGCCGCCGGCAAGACCGCATGCGCCCGCCGCAGCCGGAACCGAGACCGCAGCCGAGGCCGCGCCCCGATGCCGGTGCCGATCCCGCGAAGACCTCCCCCTCATAGGCTCCGCGGAGCGCGTCAGCGCGCAGCGGAGCCCAAAGCCCTACGGGCTCCTAGTGCTTCACCCCGTGGAAGAGCCGGTCCCACCTCGGGCCGCTCGGTCCCCAGGAGAAGAGCGCCACCCAGGCGCGCCCCTTGATACGCCCCACCGGCACCGGCCCGAAGACGCGGCTGTCGGCCGAGTGGTCGCGGTGGTCGCCGGCCAGGAAGACGTGCCCCGCCGGGACGGCCTGGCGGATGACGTCGCCGCAGGGGCGGTCCGGCGTGCAGTGGGTGTGGAAGGCGTGTCCGTCGAGCTTCTCGACGTAGTCGGTGCAGGGCTCCTCGACCCAGCCGCCGCGCTCCGGCCGGTTCCAGTAGCTGCAGGCCCCCGGCACCTCGGCGCGCTCCACCGGCTTGCCGTTGACGACCAGCCGCCCGTCGCGGATCTCGACCACGTCGCCAGCCACGCCGACCACCCGCTTGATGAGGTCGTCGGCGTTGGCGCCGCCGTTCGGGTTGAGGAAGACCACGATGTCGCCCCGGCTCGGCGACGACCAGTTCGCCTGGGCGGTGGCCGTGAAGGGGAGCCGGGCGCCGTAGGCCCACTTCTCCACCACCACGTAGTCGCCGATCTGCAGCGTCGGCAGCATCGAGCCCGAGGGGATGTAGACCGCCTCGAAGAGGAAGGTCCGGAAGGTCAGCACCGCGAGGATCGTGAAGACCCAGCCCTTCACCTCGCTCTTCACTTTTTCACGATCCACGCGGGTCGCTGCTCCTATTCGGTCCGCATGGCCTCGACGGGGTCCAGCCGGGACGCCCGGGCCGCGGGGTAGATGCCGAAGAGCAGCCCGGCCCCGCACGCGGTGAAGAGCGACAGTAGCACCGCCCACGCCGGCACGCTCGCCGGAACCGAGAAGACTTCGCGGGCCCCGACCGCCAGCCCGGCCCCCAGCAGCACGCCGAAGAGGCCACCCAGCGCGGAGAGGGTGACCGCCTCGAAGAGGAACTGGATGAGGATGCGCCGCCGCCGCGCCCCCAGCGCCTTGCGCACGCCGATCTCGCGGGTCCGCTCGGTGACCGAGACCAGCATGATGTTCATGATGCCGATGCCCCCCACCAGCAGGGCCAGGGCGCAGACCCCGAAGGTGGCGGCCCCGATCATGGCGATGAGCTGGTCGAGGGTCTCGGTGGCCGACTCGTTGGTGAAGTAGTCGAAGTCGTTCTCGTCGCCGGGGGAGAGGCCGCGCAGCCGCCGCAGCGTGGTCACCACCTCGTCGATGGCCTTCTGGATGTCGGCGGGCGAGGTGGCCACGATGGCGACGTTGTTGTTGGCGTTGCGGCCGAAGGCGATCTCGTAGCTGGTCCAGGGCATGACGGCCCAGCCGTCCTTCGACTTGAGCCCCAGCACGCTGCCCTGCCGCTCGCCCACCCCGATCACCTCGAAGGGGGTCCCGCGCAGCCGGACCTCCTCGCCCAGCGGCGAGCGCCCGGGGAAGAGCAGGTCGGCCACGTCGGGCCCCAGCACCACCACCCGCCGCCCCAGCTCGACGTCACCGTCGGTGATGAAGCGCCCCTCGGCGATGGTGACGCCGTTGGCCTCCAGGTAGTCGGGGAGCACGCCGCCCACGTCGACGTTCTGCTTGGTCTTCTTCTCCCGGGTCGAGACCACCTCGGGGCGGTTCGGGTACTCCTCGATCGAGACCAGCTTGACGTGGGGGAGGCCGCGAACCCCCTCGCCCTGGTCGCGGGTGAGCGGTCGGCGCTGCTCGTACTTGCGCCAGTCGCGGCGTGCGAAGCTGCCCGGGGCCGGGAACTTCTGCACCTGGAAGGTGCCGGGGCCGAGCATGGCGAAGTCGGTGGTGACCTTCTCGCGCAGCCCCTCGGTGAGCGACATCATCGCCACCACGGTGCCGGCGCCGATGACGATGCCGAGCAGGGTGAGCAGCGAGCGCAGCGGGTTGGCCCGCAGGGTGCCGAGCGCCATGCCGATGTTGTCGAGGAGCTGGGTCATTCGTAGCGCAGCGCCTCCACCGGATCGAGGTTGGCGGCCCGCCAGGCCGGCCAGATGCCGAAGAGCAGGCCGACCAGCGCCGAGAAGCCGAGCCCGAGCGCAACCGCCCCGGGCGTCACCGCGGCGGCCAGCGGCGAGACCAGGGCCACGAAGACCGCGACGCCGAGGCCGAGGCCGGTACCGACCGCGCCGCCCAGCGCCGCCACCACCGAGGACTCGATGAGGAACTGCAGCAGGATGGTCCGCTTGCGCGCGCCCAGGGCGCGGCGCACGCCGATCTCGCGGGTCCGCTCGGTCACCGAGACCAGCATGATGTTCATGATGCCGATGCCGCCGACCACCAGCGTGATCAGGCCGACGCCTACGGCCACGCCGTAGAGGGCGCCGGTGAGCTGGTTGTAGAGCTTGAGGAACTGGTCCTGGCGGTTCATGGAGAAGTCGTCCGGCTTCTCCGGCGGCACCCGCCGGGCCCGCCGCAGGATCCCGACCAGCTCGTCCTCCAACTGCGAGAGCCGACCCGGCGCCGAGGTCACCGCGATGGTGATGGAGCGCTTGCCGCCCATGTCGCGCAGGAAGGTGGTGAAGGGGATGGTGACGTTGGTGTCGAGGTCCATGCCGAGCATGCGCCCGCGCCGCGCCATCACGCCGATGACCGTGAAGGGGGCGCCCCGGACGCGCACCCGCTTGCCCAGCACCTCGTCGAGCGCCACCTTGGGGAAGAGCCGGTCGGCCACGTCGGCCCCCAGCACCACCACGCTGCGCGAGAGCTCGACGTCGGTCGGCCCGAGGAAGCGGCCGGCCGCCACGCTGCCGCCGCCGGTCTCCAGGTAGCGCTGGTTGGTGCCGGTGCAGCGGATGCCGGAGAGCTCCTCGGCGCCGGCGGCCACGGTGACGCTGCGCCCGGCCATGGGCGCGACCGCCAGCGCCTCGGTCGCCTCGCGCTCGATGGCCTCCAGCTCAGTGCGCCCCATGTTCTTGCGGTTGCGCATCGACCACCAGTCGTCGCGGGTGTTGATCCACTGCCACTTGTCGACGTAGAGGGTGTGGGTCCCGAGGTTGCCGATCTGGGTGGCGAAGCTGGCGTTGAGCCCGTCGATGATGGCGACGATGGCGATCACGGTCATCACCCCGATGACGATACCGAGCGTGGTCAGGAAGGTCCGCAGGTGGTTGGCGGCCAGCGAGGAGAGGGCGATGCGCAGCCCCTCCACCCACTCCGACACCGTCCGCTGCCAGGCGCGCCTCACGGCCCGAGGACTCGACGGCGCGGTCACGTGCCCACCGCCCGCGGCCCTTGCAGAGCCGCGACCTCGGCCCCTGGGCCGTCGCCCAGCACCCGGCCGTCCATCAGCTTGATGGCCCGCGGGCAGCGGGCCGCCAGCTTCGGCTCGTGGGTCACCAGGATGATGGTGTGGCCGCGGGCGTTGAGGTCGCCGAAGAGCCGGATGATCTCCTCGCCGGTCTGCGAGTCGAGGTTGCCGGTCGGCTCGTCGGCCAGCAGCAGCGAGGGGTCGCCCACCAGGGCGCGGGCGATGGCGACCCGCTGGCGCTGGCCGCCGGAGAGCTCGTTGGGCCGGTGGTGCATGCGGTTGCCGAGCCCCACCGAGCGCAGCGCCTGCTCGGCGGTGGCCCGCCGCTCCTTGCGCGAGATCCCGCGGTAGACCAGCGGCAGCTCGACGTTGGCCAGCGCCGAGGCCCGCGGCAGCAGCTGGAAGGTCTGGAAGATGAAGCCGATCTCCTTGTTGCGCAGGTCGGCCAGCTGGTCGTCGGAGAGGGTCTCGACGTCGGCGCCGTTGAGCCGGTAGGTCCCGGAGGTGGCGGTGTCGAGGCAGCCGAGCAGGTTCATGAGCGTCGACTTCCCCGAGCCCGACTGCCCGACGATGGCCACCCACTCCCCGGCCTGGATGTCGAACGAGACCCCGTCGAGGGCGCGCACCACCTCGCCGCCCACCGAGTAGTGGCGGGCCAGCCGGTCGATTGAGATGAGCGGGTCGCCCATGGCGCTCACTTCGCCTTGGCCTTGGCCTTGTCGGTCGCGTCGCCCTTGGCGTCGGCCTTGGCCGGCTCCTCGACCTTGACCTTCTTGCCGTCGGCCAGCTCCTTGGAGAGGACCCGGTACGGCCCCTCCACCACCACGTCACCCTCGGCCACGCCCGAGACGATCTCGATCTCGGTGTCGGAGGCCAGCCCAGTCTCGACCGGCCGCGCCTTGGCCTCGCCGTTGACGACCACGAAGACCACCTTCTGGAGCTTCTCCTTCCTGGCCTTCTTGCCCGGCGCCGGGGGCGGCTGCGGCGTGGTCTTCTCCGGCGAGCCGCCCGGCGTGCCGATCTCCTTCTCGGTGCGGACCGTCACCGCCTGGATGGGGACCACCACCGCCCCGGCGCGGGTGTCGGTGGAGACCGAGGCCTGGGCGCTCATGCCCGGCAGCGCCCCGGTGACCTGATCGACCAGCGCCAGCCGGACCACGAAGGTGGTGACCTCCTGCTCGGTGCCGAGGTTCTTGATGGTGGCGTTCCTCGCCACCTCGACCACCTGGGCCTTGAACTTGCGATCGGCGAAGGCGTCGATCTCGATCTCGGCCGGATCGCCCTCCTTGACGTAGACCACCTCGTGCTCGCCCACCTCCATCTTCATCTCCATCTTGGAGAGGGTGGAGATGACCATCAGCACGTCCTCGGAGAAGTCGGACCCGCGCACCCGCTCGCCCACCTGCTTGAGCCGCTGGGTGACGATCCCGTCCATGGGGGCGGTGAGGGTGGTGAGCGAGTACTGGTGCCGGGCCTCGCGCAGGGCGGCGTCGGACTGGGCCAGCCGCTGCTCGGCGGAGGCGGCCTGGGCCCTGGCGCCGTCGAGCTCGGCGCGGGCCTTCTCGGCCTCGGCGGCGCTGGCGTTCTGCCCGGCCACCAGCTTCTCGACGCGGGCCAGCTCGGCCTTGAGCTGGGCCACCCGGACGTTCTGCACCTCGGCGTCGGCGGCGGCGCTGTTGCGGGCCGCCTCCGACTGGTTGAGCTGGGCGCTGTAGCGGCGGGCGTCGATGCGGCCGAGCACCTGGCCCTTCTGGACCCGATCGCCCTCCCTGATGAGCAGCTCGACGAGATCGCCGGTGATGTTGGAGGAGAGCTTCACCTCGGTGGCGGCCTGCAGCTTGCCGCCGGCGGTGACCACGCGGGTGATCGAGCCCTTGCGGGCGGCGCTGGTCTGCACCGTCACCGGCGGCTCGAGCTTCGGCCTGAGCGAGCCGGCCACCACGCCGACCAGCGCCAGCACGAAGAGGGCGGTGAAGATCCGCTTGGGCCAGCTCATGCGGACGCGAGCGGCTGCGCCAGCGGCGGTGGGGGTGGCGGGCGCTGCGGGGATCGGCGGGGTGGTCTGGGCGTCCATCTAGATGGCTCCTCCGACGGCGCGCGCCAACTCGGCGGTGGCGACGGCGTGGTCGATGCGGGCCTGCTCGAGCGAGAGCTCGGCCTGGGTGAACTTCAGGGAGGCGTCGCGGACCTCGAGCTGCGAGGCCAACCCGGCCTCGAGCCGCTGGCGGGCCAGCGCGAGGGACTGCTCGGCGGCGATCAGGTTGTCGGCGGAGAGGGTGACCTGGGCGGCGAGCGCCGTCAGGGTCTGGCGGGCCAGGGTGACCTCGCGGGCCACGGCGTCGCGGGTCCTGGCTGCGATGGCGCGAGCCCGCTCGGCGCTGGCCTCGGCGCGGGCCACGCCGGCCTCGCTGGAGCGGCCGGCGAAGAGGTTCCAGGAGAGCAGCAGCCCGACGCTGGCGCCGTAGTTGCGCGACGGGTCGCCGTAGACGCCGTCACCGCTCGAGGTGGTGGTGGCCTTCTGGCCGGAGCGGCTGTACGAGGCCTGCGCGCTCAGCGTCGGGACGTACGCGGAGCGGGCCACACCCAGGGTCGACTCGGCCGCCTCGACTTGCGCCGTGGCGGCGGCCAGCGACGGCCGGCGCTCCGTGGCGCGCGTCATGAGGAGCTCGACGGCCTCCGGCTCGACGGCGGGGAGGATCTTCCCCACCACCGAGCTCGGGGCGACCACCTCGACCGGGGCGTCGCCGGGGAGGCCGAGCGCCACCGCCAGGTCGCCGCGGGCCTGCACCAGCCGGGTCTGCCCCTGCTCCACCTGGATCCGGTCGTTGCCGAGGTTGACCCGGGCGCTGAAGGTGTCGAGCTTCTGGGCGCGGCCGGCGGCGAAGAGCGCGTCGGCCCGCCCCACCAGCTCGGCGCTCCGCTGCGCCGCCTTCTTCAGCACCACCAGGGTCCGCTCGGCCTTGACCAGCTCGTAGAAGCGGCGGGTCACGTCGAAGGCGACCTGGAGTCGCGCCTCGTCCCAGGTGCGGCCGGCGGCGCGCTCGCTGGCCCTGTACTGCGAGAGCCGGCGGAAGGCGCCGAGGTCGAAGATGGGCTGGGTGAACTGGAGGCCGAAGCTGTAGGCGCTGTAGTCGGAGGCGCCCACGTTGGCCGGCACCACGACGCCGGTGAGAGAGTCGAGCCAGGAGACCTTGCTCGGCCCGTAGAACTGGTGGGCTGCGGCGGTGGTCAGGTCGAGCCGCGGCAGCACCCCCTGCCAGGCGCCGAGCCCGTCGGCGCTGGCCAGCCTGGCGTCGGCCCGGGCGATGTCGAGGTCGTGGCTCTGGCGTCCGGCCAGGGCCAGGGCCTCGTCGAGGGTGAGCGGGTTGGCGGCGGCCGCCAGCGGGGCCGCGACGGCGAGGGCGAGCAGGAGTCTGGGCATGGCGATCACGGGCCCCCGCCCATGCCCCGGGCCGCGGCCAGGGCGGCGGCGGGGGCGATGCGCAGGAGGCAGAGCTGGGCCAGCCAGAGCAGGCCGACCGCGGTGGCGGCGCGCCGCTTCGAGGCGCCGGTGAGGGCGGCCATGCCGAGCGTCACCAGCACCAGGGACCAGAGCGAGAAGAGGTCGAAGGATGAGGCGACGGCCAGCAGGACCGGCGAGGACTTCTCTGGCAGGAAGGCGCCCAGGTTGGAAGGGAGCAGGCGCCCGAGGCCGGCCGGATCGACCGGCGCCTTGGTCACCACCGCCGGCAGCAAGAGGAGCGGGGCCAGCATCACCGGCAGCATGCCGTGGGCGGCCACCGCCAGCGTCCCCTTGAAGGGCGGCGAGGTCCCGGCCACCTTGAAGGCGAGCCAGAGGAAGAAGGCGACCGCCAGCACGCTCAGGGCCGGGGTGAAGGCCGAGCCGGCGTAGACCGCCACGCTCCCGATCTTGCGGGCCTGCACCACCGCCTCCTCGCGCTGGAACGGGGTCATCTCGGCGGCGCCGGGGCCCATCTCGAGCTGGCGCGCGGCCGCCTTGTCGAAGTCGAAGCGCGGGACGGCCACCACGGCGAAGAGCAGCGAGGTGGCGGTGGCGATGAGAATGGCGGTGAGGCTGCGCCGGCGCTCGATCACCAGGGCCAGGCCTCGGCCGGGGGAGGTGAGGACGGCACCGGCTGCTGCGCCGTCTTCCGTCAGGGAGGTGCTGGACATGGTGGGCTCGAGCGCCTCTTACGTGGGGGACGGGAGGGTATTTCGCCGCCCGATGCGGCGCACTCCGGGCATGTTCTACCGGTGAACCATAGAGGAGGCACGCCCCTTCCCGTGACAAGCAGAAAACCCGAGGAGATCTAAGGGGCCAGCGCCGGCAGGCTGGCGAGCCGGACCCGGTTGTCCGGCAGGGCGAAGAAGGCCAGGCCGGTCAGGGGGCGGGAAGAGGCCCGCCGCTGACGGGCGGCGAAGTCGGCCAGCGGCTCCTCGACCACCCGCAGCACGCCGGGCCAGGAGCTGGCGTGGCGGACCCAGCGGCGCCCCAACCTCACCACCACCAGGCCGCCGTGGGTGACGCGGGTGAGCTGGTCGAGCCGATCCTCGCGGATCACCCAGACCACCGCGCCGTCCGGCACGTGCGGCTCCACCGCGGCCAGCGCGGCGGGCGGGACCACCTCGACGGCGAAGCGGCCGAGCGGCAGCTTCAGGTCGGGGACGCCGGCCAGGCGGTGGCCGCGCTTCGCCAGCCTGGACCAGCGAGCGTGATCGTAGACGGTGGTAGCCTCGACGGTGGCGGGGCCGGCCAGCTGGCGTGAGATGGGCCGGATCCAGCCCTTCTCCAGGTTGCGCGGGATCCACTGCGAGAGCACCTCGTGGTCGCGATCGGCCAGCTCGACCACCTGCCCGTAGCGGATGTCGTCGAGGGCGCGGCGCACCTCGTCCTCGCTGCGGCCGGCCCCGAGCGCCATGGCGGTCTCGATGAGCGTGACGCAGTCGAAGGCGTCGAGCCGGAGGCGCGGATCTGGGTCCGGGCCGTGCCCCTCGCCGAGCGGCCCGAGCTGGTAGCGGATCCCGACCAGCGGCGCGGAGGCGGCGGCGGCGCGGGCCCCGCCCGGCGCGGCGGCCCCGGCGGCGGTGAAGAGTGGCGCCAGCCGGATCGGGGGCGGGGAGACGGCGAGCAGCAGGGCTGCGAGGAGAGGGGCCACGCTGCGCCGAACCTAGCGCATCTGGCTGGCCGCCCGTCGGAGCTGCTGCAGCTTGTGGGGGCAGCCGTGGCGAAGCGCCGCAGATCGTGACGAATCGGGGAATTTATTTTTGAGGCGACGCATGTTCTCGTACTTCCAGATGTATTTCCTGACCGGGAGTAATCTGAAAGGAAATCCTGACGCGTCGCGGCTTGCGCAAATAGCGCTGTTCGACGAACGATTTGCACCGCAACCCGCGAAGCCCCCCCGCAGCCCACCCACGCCGCGCCCCCACATCGGATGTCGGCGAGTCAGTTCAACGGAGGAATCCCGACGTGAATAACCTGCGCTCCCTGATGTCCGCCACCCTGCTTGCGCTCGCCCTCGTGGCGCCGGCGGCCCGTGCCGCCGATGAGACCCCCAACCCCTGGAAGTTCGAGTTCCACGGCTTCGTGACCGCGTCGATGTACTACCAGGATCAGGTCTTCGCGAACGGCCAGGGCCAGGGGCTCTGGCTGGCCGCCCCGACGCCGAGCAACCTCGCCAAGTGCCGGGTCTCGGGCTCGTTCGGCTGCGCCGCCGGCACGGCCACCAAGTCGGGCAGCGACGTGAGCGGCGACGTCCGCAACTCGCGCTTCTCCTTCTCGATGGCCGGCCCCAAGGTCTTCGACGGCGCCGCCCAGCCGCGCGCCTACCTTGAGTTCGACTTCTTCGGCCTGAACGGCGCCGGCTCCTTCGGCACCGAGCAGCCCATCCCCCGCCTGCGCGTCGGTTACGCCGAGCTCAAGTTCGGCAACAGCAACCTGCAGGTCGGCCAACAGAACCAGCTGGTGGTCCAGCAGATCCCCGGCTCGATCTCGCACATCGCCAACCCGGTCACCTACCAGGCCGGCACCATCGGCTGGCGCACCCCCGGCGTCCGCTTCACGCAGGTGGTCCCGGTCGATGACATGAAGCTGACCTTCGCGGCCGAGGCCGTGAAGAACAAGTGGGTCGGCGACGCCGCCGTCGCCGGCACCGGCAACCCCACCACGCCGGCCCAGATCGGCCTCGGTGAGGCCTCGGGCCTGCCCATGTTCCAGGGCATGGCCCGCGTCGACGGCAAGGGCGGCGACCTGAGCTACATGGCCTACCTGGTCGGCGTCTACCACACGGTCGCGCTGGACGGCTTCGGCGCCAGCGTCGCGCTCCCGGTCCCCGCCGGCACCAAGAAGACCATCGACAGCACCGTGGTCGAGGTGGGCGGCAAGATCACCTTCGCCCCGATCTCGCTGGCCGGCAACTTCTACACCGGCAACGCCACCGGCAACATGCTCGGCTCGATGCTGGTCTTCGGCGACATCAAGGACACCGGCTACTGGGCCTCGCTCTCCGGCGGCCTCACCAAGGAGTTCTCGGTGACGCTGACCTACGGCGCCAACAAGCCGGACGAGGCCGACATGCGCAAGTGGGCCAGCATAACGGCCATCCCGAGCGCGACCACCCGCCTCAAGAACTCGATGGTCGGCGGCATGATCAAGTACCAGGACGGCGGCTACGCCCTGGCGCTCGAGGGCTACCACCTGACCACCACCTACGCCAACTCGGCCACCACGACGACCGACACGGCGGCGCTCCAGGTGATCGCCACCGCCGGCTACTTCTTCTAGCCGACGCCCCGCTTCACGGAACCCCGGTCCCGCTCACGCGGGGCCGGGGTTTCTCACTTCTGAAGGGGCGCCGCCCGGGCGCCGCGCCGCTACAGCAGCGCCTTGTGCGGCAGCGACTCGCGCCAGCCGCTCGGGGTGATGACCGTGTAGTTGAGCTTGCGCTGCAGCTCCTTGACGGTCTGGCTGCCGGCGTAGGTGAGGCCGGAGCGGAGCCCGCCGACCAGGTCGCCGATGATCCGCTCCTCGTCCTCGCGGTAGGGGACGGTGGTGGAGATGCCCTCGGCCGTCTTCCACTCGGCGATGCCGCCGTGGTGATCATCGGCCACCTCGCGGCTGGCCATACCGCGGTAGGTCTTCACCCAGGCGCCGGCGGCGTCCTTGACCTTCTCGCCCGGGGTCGGCCGGGTGCCGGCCAGCATGCCGCCGATCATCACGAAGTCGGCGCCGAAGGCCAGCGCCTTGACGACGTCGCCGGCGTAGCGGATGCCGCCGTCGGCGACGATGGAGCGATCGCAGCGGGCGCAGTCCTGGATGGCGGTGAGCTGCGGCACGCCGTGGCCGGTCTTGATGCGGGTGGTGCAGACGCTCCCCGGTCCGATGCCGACCTTGACGATGTCGGCGCCCACCGAGGCCAGGTAGTCGGCGCCGGCGTAGGTGGCCACGTTGCCGGCCATCAGGCAGGCGCTGGGCAGCAGCTCGCGCAGCCGCTTCAGGGTCTTGCCCATGTAGCGGGCGTGGCCGTGGGCCACGTCGACCACGAAGTAGTCGGCGCCGGCGTCGCGCAGCGCCTCGGCCCGCTGCAGCTCGTCCTCGGAGGTGCCGACCGAGACGAAGGCCTTCACGCTGCAGGCCTTGAACTCGGCGATGTTGCGCTCCACCGACATGAAGCGGTGGAGCACGCCGATGCCCCCCTTGCCGCCGATGAAGTTGGCCATGGCCGACTCGGTGACGGTGTCCATGTTGGCGGTCATGAGCGGCAGCGTGAGGGTCAGCTTGCCGGTCCGATCGATCACCGAGGTGTCGACGTGCTGCCGCGACTCGTAGTGATTGTAGGCCGGGACCAGCAGGACGTCGTCGAAGGTGAAGGCTTCGCGCATGGGGGCTCAGGGTGCGGCGTAGAGGTCGAGGACCCGGTCGAGGGTGCGGCGGCAGACGGCGCAGAAGGGGACCGGGTCGCGCGAGAACATGATGCAGTCGGCCTGCGGCCGGTAGCTGCCGACCGCCTCGTAGTTGGCTCCCTCGAAGGCGCCCACCTGGCCGCTGAGCGGCGAGAGCAGCGCCGTTTCCTCCCGCTGCTCGGCCTTGAAGAGCGCGTCCATCTCCCGCTCCGGCCCGTTCCGCTTGCGGATGGCCTTGCGCTCCGCCTGGATCTCCCTGGCCCGCAGCGTGAACCGCTCCTTGGGCCACGGGGTGGGGAGCGGCGCGCCGGGTCTGATCAGGTCGGCCCACTTGGCCGCCTTCGGGTCGTTGGTGATGTTCGGCTCCCACGGCTCGACCCGGTCGGTGGCCGGGAGGTAGGCGGTCTCGCTCGTGAAGTACTCGTCGGCCAGCGCCGCCACCGAGTGGCCCAGCTCGTGGACGAAGACGTACTCGGCCCAGGCCGAGCGGGCCGCCACCGTGGCGTAGAGGTTGAAGATGCCGCCGCCGCCGTAGGTCTCGGAGTTGACGAGGATGGCGAGGGCGTCGTAGGGGGCGAAGGAGGCGACGTCGCGCAGGGTGCGGTTCTCGAAGCTCAGCAGGTAGCGCTCCGAGCCGAAGGCGTCGTAGCTGGCCCCGACGCGGCTGCGGCGGTGCAGGCCGGTGGAGGGGCGCGAGACCCCCGCCTGCTCGCTGGGCGGGCAGAGCCCCCAGACGTTGACGTCGGCGCGCCGCGACCTCCAGGGCTCGGTGGAGAAGAGCGCCTTCATCAGCCTGCGGGCGTCGGCCTCGAAGCGGCCGCGCTCGGCGGCGGTGTAGCCGTCGCCGACCAGCAGCAGGTCGAACTTCTGCTCGGGGGAGCCGGAGCGCTGCAGGGCCAGCAGCGGCCCGGGGGAGGCCGGCGCGGCGCTGTCGACGAACGGGTCCTTGGGATCGACCCGGAGCGTCCAGACCTCGCGGAAGGTCTGGTCGGGGCCGCGCTTCTTCACGACCAGCTTGACCGGCACGGCCGGGGCCGGGAAGCGGAGCGACTCGGAGAAGGTGCGGGTCAGGCCGCGCGCCTCGTCGGTGGTCTCCCACTCGCCGTAGATGGAGGCGAAGCCGCGCGAGTAGAGCAGCCGGTCGCCCTGCTGCTCGCGGACCTCGAAGTGGTACTTGCCGAGGCCGAGCTCGTCGAGCGGCCGGTCGGGCCGGCCCGGGAAGGGGAGCGGCTCGAGCACCAGCCGGTCGAGCGAGAAGATCTCGGTGGTGGCGGTGCCGGTGTGGAAGAGGTCGACGCGGAAGGTGCGCGGGGTGGTGGCCGCCGCGGAGGGCGTGGCGGCGGACGCGGCCAGCGCGACGACGGCGGCGAGTGCGGGCAGTGCGAGCATGTGACCGGTCATACCGCGCCCCGCGCCCGCCGGCACGGGCGAGTGGCCCTTTGGGAGCAAGGGTCCCGGAGGGCGGATCCGCGCCAGCCTGTTGCGCCACCCCCGCCGCGCGATCTAGCCTAGTCCCCAGGATGCCCCCGCTCCCCCCAGACAGGCCGCAGGCGCCCCGCCGGACGCCGGAGCTGTTGCCCTTCAAGCCGTGGATGCTGGCGCTGGCCGTCTTCACGGCCTGCGCGCTCGGCATCGCCATCATGGAAGACCTGCGCTCGCCGCGCGACATGTGGGCGCATAACGGCGCCTCCTCGCGGCGGTAGCGGTCGCGTCAGCGCGCCGGCGGCTGCCGCAGCCCGTGCAGCTCCAGGTCGAGGCAGGCCTCCACCACCCCGCCGTCGCAGGCCCGCTTGAGCAGCACGGTGGCCCGCGGCCGATCGACCGGCACGCCGCCGCCGGCCCAGAGCAGGACCGCGAGGTCGTGGCAGGCCTCGAGCCGGCCCGAGCCGCAGGCCCGCTCGTAGAAGGCCTCGGCCCGGGGACCGTCGCCGGTGACCAGCAGCCCCTCCTGCCAGCTCCGCCCGGCGCGGTGGCAGGCCTCGGGCTGGCCGCGCCGGCAGAGCGCCTCGAGCAGCGGCAGCGGGGGAGCGCCCTCCAGCAGGTCCGGGGGGCCACCAGGGAGGTCGGCGGCGGCGGCCAGGCAGGCCTCCGGCGGCAGCGCGCCGCAGCTGGCCAGCAGGAGCGCGCGCCCCCGCGGCAGGTCCCTCACCAGCCCCTCTCCCCGCAGCAGGGCCAGGCCGAGCCGGGCGCACCCCACGCCCGAGCCGAGCGCGCAGGCCCGCTCGTACCGCTCTGCGGCCCGATCGAGTTCATGCGGCTCGGCCGCCTCGGCGCGCCGCTGGTCGCCGGCCGCGGTGCAGGAGGCCGCGTCGAGCAGCGCGCAGCCGCGCTCCAGCCAGGCGAGCCGCTTCGGACCCTGGCCGGGCCCGAGCCGCGCCAGCCCCAGGCAGCCGCCCCCGGCGCCCAGATCGCAGGCCCGCTCCAGCAGCCCTCGCCGCCGGGCCGGGTCCTCGGCCAGCTCGGCCAGCGCCAGGCAGGCGCCGCCGGAGCGCTCGGCGCACCCCTCGTCGAGGAGCAGGCGCCGCCGGGCCGCGTCGGTGGTCCGGCTCGCCAGCCGGAAGCAGGCCTCGCCGGTGCCGGCCTGGCAGCCACGGTCGAGGAGCCGCTCGGCACGGGGAGCGTCGGGCGCCACGCCGTCGCCGGAGAGCAGCAGGTCGGCCAGCGCCGCGCAGGCCCGCCCCACGCTCCCGGCGCAGGCGTCATCGAGCAACTGCAGGCAGGTGGCGTCGTCAGCCCGCCCTGGCGCCTGGGCGCCCAGCGCCGCGAACCGGTCGCAGGGGCCGGACGAGGGGGCGGCCACGGTGGCCGAGAGCAGCAGGGCGAGGAGCACGGCGTGGCAGTCTAGGCCAAGGCCGACGGCGGATCACGGCCGGGAGGTTGACTCGCCGCATCGGGTGGAGTGACAACCTTCGCATGCGCTCCGACACGATCAAGAAGGGGTTCGAGCGGGCACCCCACCGCAGCCTGCTCCGCGCCGTCGGCCTGAAGGACGAGGACTTCGACAAGCCCTTCATCGGCATCGCCAACAGCCACATCGACATCATCCCGGGCCACTTCTTCCTGCAGGAGTACGGCCGCATCGCCAAGGAGGAGATCCGCAGGGCCGGCGGCGTCCCCTTCGAGTTCAACACCATCGGCGTCGACGACGGCATCGCCATGGGCCACGGCGGCATGAAGTACTCGCTGCCCTCGCGCGAGCTGATCGCCGACTCGGTCGAGACGGTGATGGAGGCGCACCAGCTCGACGCCCTGCTCTGCATCCCCAACTGCGACAAGATCGTGCCGGGCATGCTGATGGGCGCGCTGCGGGTCAACGTGCCGACCATCTTCTGCTCGGGCGGGCCCATGAAGGCCGGGGTGCTGAAGGACGGCACCTCGATCGACCTCTCCACCGCCTTCGAGGCGGTCGCCAAGCGGGCCATGGGGAAGATGACCGACGAGGAGCTCTACGAGATCGAGTGCAAGGCCTGCCCCTCGGGCGGCTCCTGCTCGGGCATGTTCACG
The DNA here is from genome assembly GCA_025360965.1 of Anaeromyxobacter sp. Classification (GTDB taxonomy): domain Bacteria; phylum Myxococcota; class Myxococcia; order Myxococcales; family Anaeromyxobacteraceae; genus JADKCZ01. The sequence continues at coordinate 16,958 of JANYBC010000196.1, forward strand.
GCCAACTCGATGAACGTGCTCTGCGAGGCCATGGGGATCGCGCTCCCCGGCAACGGCACCATCCTGGCGCTCACCCCCGAGCGCGAGGCGCTGCTGCGCCGCGCCGCCCGGCGCACCGTGGAGATCGCCACCCGGCCCGAGTTCAACATGCGCACCATCCTCAACCGCGACGCGGTGCAGAACGCCATCGTCGTCGACATGGCCATGGGGGGCTCCTCCAACACCGTCCTCCACCTGCTGGCCGTCGCCCGCGAGGCCGGCGTGCCGCTCGACCTGAAGGACATCGAGGCGGTGGCGCTCAAGGTGGCCCACATCGCCAAGATCGCCCCGTCGCTCTCCACCGTGCACATCGAGGACGTGCACCGGGCCGGCGGCGTCTCGGCGGTCTTGAAGGAGATCGCCCGGCGCGGCGACGCCGTCCGGACCAGCGCCCGCACCGTCACCGGCGAGACCATCGGCGAGCGGATCGCCGGCGCCGAGGTGCTGGACCGGTCGGTCATCCACGACCTGGAGCACGCCTTCAGCCCGGTGGGCGGCATCGCCGTGCTCTTCGGCAACCTCGCCACCGAGGGGGCGGTCGTCAAGACCGCCGGCATCGAGCCGGGGATGCGCAAATTCACCGGCAGGGCGATCTGCTTCGACTCGCAGGACGAGTCGGTGGCCGGGATCATGGCCGGCAAGGTGAAGGCGGGGGACTTCGTGGTGATCCGCTACGAGGGGCCGAAGGGCGGGCCGGGCATGCAGGAGATGCTCTCCCCCACGTCGCTGATCATGGGGATGGGGCTCGGCGACTCGGTCGGCCTGGTCACCGACGGCCGCTTCTCCGGGGCCACCCGCGGCGCCTGCGTCGGCCACGTCTCGCCCGAGGCGGCGGAAGGGGGCGCCATCGCCCTCGTGAAGGACGGCGACCCCATCACCATCGACGTCGAGACCCGGGCGCTGACGCTGGGGGTCTCCGAGGAAGTGCTGGCGTCGCGACGCGCCGCCTGGAGGCTGCCGGAGAAGCCGGTGGCGTCGCGCTGGCTGCGCCGCTACGCCGCCCAGGTGACCAACGCCTCCAACGGCGCGGTGCTGGTGGACCGGTAGGGGTGGCGCGCGGGCCTCAGCGCCTCGCGAAGAGGGCCTCGGTCCCCGTCCCCTCGGCCCGGGCCCGGCCGCTGGCGGCCAGGTGCTCGAGCAGCAGGAAGGTCGCCTCGATCTCGTTCTTCGCCCCCGCCGCCGCGGCGACGGCGGCCGCGTCGCGCGGCTCCTCGGTGAGCGCCGCCAGCACCTTCCCCTGCAGCGCCAGCAGCCCGGTGGCCGCCTTCTTGCCGGCCTCGACGCCGGGCTGGTGGTAGGCGTTGACCCCGACCAGCGAGGCGTAGAGCCCGACCGCCCGCTCGAAGAGGGCGATGAGGGCGCCGACGGTGCGGGCGTCGACCCGGGTGAGGGTGATGGTCAGCGAGGCCCGGCCGTTCTCTGCCAGGGCGGCGCGGGTCCCCAGCAGCAGGCCGTGCAGGTAGTCACCAGCGGTGACCCCCGGCTCCACCTCGAGCGGCTCGCCGCCCGGCTCCAGCACGCGCACGAAGGCGGCGAAGAAGTCGGGGACGCCGTCGCGAAGCTGCTGCACGTAAGCGTGCTGGTCGGTCGAGCCCTTGTTGCCGTAGACGGTCAGCCCCTGGTCGACGCGGTGGCCCTGCAGGTCGAGCCGCTTGCCGATTGACTCCATGACGAGCTGCTGCAGGTAGCGCGAGAGCAGCAGCAGCGAGTCCTTGTAGGGCAGCACCACCATGGCCTGGTCGCCGACGCCGCCGGTGGCCTGGTACCAGGAGAGCGCCAGCAGCGCCGCCGGGTTGGCGATGGCCTCGGGGAGCCGGGTGGCCTCGTCCATGGCGGCGGCGCCGGCCAGCAGGGCGTCGACGTCGAGCCCCTGCAAGCCGGCGGGCAGCAGGCCGACCACCGAGAGCTCGCTGGTCCGGCCGCCGATCCAGTCCCACATGGGGAAGCGGGCCAGCCAGCCGGCCTGCTGGGCGCGCCGGTCGAGCGCCGAGCCGGCCTGGGTGATGGCCACGGCGTGGCGGGCGAAGGAGAGTCCGGCCCTGGCGAAGGCCACCTCGGCCGCCAGCATGCCGTTGCGGGTCTCGGGCGTGCCGCCGCTCTTGGAGGTGACCACCACCAGGGTCTCCGGGAGCGCTGCGCCGAGCCGGGTGAAGACCCGGGCGAAGCCGTCGGGGTCGGTGTTGTCCAGGAAGTCGGGCGTGAGCCGGTCGCGCCCCGCCCCGCCGAGGGCGTCGGCCACGAACATGGGGCCGAGCGCCGAGCCGCCGATGCCGATGCAGAGCAGGCGAGTGAAGCGGGCCGCCCGCTCCGGCCTGACCCGGCCGGCGTGGACGTCGGCGGTGAACCGCTTCACGTCGAGGAGCGCCCCCTCGATGGCGCCCCGCAGCTCGACGCGCGGGGCCAGCGCCGGGGCCCGCAGCCAGTAGTGGCCGACCATGCGCTGCTCGTCGGGGTTGGCGATGGCGCCGCCCTCGAGGGCCTTCATGGCGGCGAAGGCCTGCGCCAGCGGCGTCGCGAGCCGCGTCAGCAGCGCCGGCTCGATCCCCATGCGGCTGGCGTCGACGGAGAGGCCGAGCTCGGGCAGGTCGCAGCGGAGGTGGCGGAAGCGATCCCAGCGGTCGGTACCGGTCATGGCCGCCATCCTAGTCCAGGGTCCGCTCCCACGCCGCCGCGAAGGCCAGCGCCTCGAAGGGAGCGTCGCGCAGCCGCTCCTCGACCGCCGGGCCGTCAGCCACGCTGCGCGCTGTGCACCTTGGCCACCGCCATGCGGAGCTGGGCCGGCGAGAAGGGCTTCTCCAGCCGCGCGTTCGGCACCCGGTCGAGGAAATCGGAGGCGTCGCGGGTGAAGGCGCCGCCGGTCAGGAAGATCATCCGGGACGCCAGGGCCGGCGCCTCCGCCTGGAGCTTGTCGTGCAGCGCCATGCCGGTCATCTCCGGCATCATCAGGTCGCAGAGGATGGCGTCGAAGTGGCGGGCCGAGAGCGCCGCCAGCGCCTCGGCGGCGCCGAGGACCGTGATCACCCGGTGGTGCGGCACCAGCATGCGGGTGATGGCCCGCCCGACCATGGGCTCGTCGTCGATGACCAGCACGTCGGCGCCGGGGCCGCTCTCCGCCTCCGAGGGCAGGCCGGACGAGGCGGGGCCGGCCGAGGCCAGGCTCGCGTCGGGCAGGGAGGGAACCAGGAGGCTGGCCGCCACCGCCCCGGCGGGTGGCGCGGCGCCGGGCGCCACGGCAGGCCGGGCGGGCGGCAGCAGCACGGTGAAGATCGAGCCGCCGTTCGGCTCGCTCCGCACCGAGATCTCGCCGCCCAGCTCGGTGACGATGCCGTGGACGATGGCCAGGCCGAGGCCGGTCCCCTTGCCGATGGCGCGGGTCGTGAAGAAGGGGTCGAAGATGCGCGGCAGCACCTCGGCGGCGATGCCGGCGCCGGTGTCGGCGATCTCGATCCTGACCCGGCCGTCGGGCGAGAGCGCGGTGGTGGCCTGCACCAGGTGGTGCGCCGGGTTGCCGGGCGGGATGGCCTGGACGGCGTTGACCAGCAGGTTGAGGAAGACCTGGCCGAGGCGGTGGGCGTTGCCCAGCACCGGCGGCACCGGCCCGAGCTCGATCGAGAGCTGGGCGCGCTGGCGGATCTCGGTCTGGGCCAGCGTCACCGCCGTCTGCAGCGCCCGGCGCACGTCGACCTCGGCCCGCTCCGACTCGCCGGCCCGCGAGAAGGTGCGCAGGTCCCGGACGATCTGCCCGACGCGGACCGCGCCGCCGCGGGCATCCTCCAGCGCCTTGCGGGCCTCGGCGAGGTCGGCGGGGAGCTGGTCGAGGCGGGCCAGGACGTAGTCGAGGTTGCCGACCACGGAGGACAGCGGATTGTTGATCTCGTGGGCCACCCCGGCCGAGAGCGTGACCATCGAGGCCATCCGGTCGGCCAGCTGCAGCTGCAGCTCCATGCGGCGCCGCTCGGTGATGTCGCGGACGATGGCCTGGAAGTATTTGGCCCCGTCGACCTCGGCGAAGCGGACCGAGACCTCCACGGGGAAGGTCGATCCGTCCTTGCGGCGGAAGCGCGTCTCGTGGAGGCTGGCGCCCGACTTGACCTGCTCGCGGGTGCGCAGCGGCAGGTCGTCCAGCGTGGAGGGGTCGCGCAGATCGCTGACGCTGAGGCGGAGCGCCTCCTCGCGGCCGTACCCGAGCTGCTCGCAGAACCGGTCGTTGACGTCGACCAGCCGCTGCCCCTCGTCGGCCAGCAGCATGACGTCGTTGGCGTGGCGGGCCAGCAGCTGGGCGCGGTGGAGCCGGGCGGTCAGCGCGGCGCCGCGCTCGGCCTCCCGCCGCGTCGCCGCCCGCTCCCTGGAGCGGCTCCGCAGGGCCAGCGCCACCCAGGCGACCAGCGCGCCGGCGAGGAAGGAGGTGAGGGAGAAGACGGTCACGGTGAGACTGTAGCAGGGGTGTGGCCAGCCAGCCCGCCCGTAGCGCTGGCCGCCGGGGGCCGGCTCGCGGTAGACCGGGAAGGAATGAAGCCCTGGGAGACGGTCGAGAAGTCGCTGGCGCCGGACGGGACCGAGATGGTCCTGGCCCGCCGTGACGGGGAGTGGGTGGTCCGCTACGGCGGCAAGGTGCTGATGTCGAGCCGGCAGCACGGCTCGGAGGACGCCCTGGCCGAGCTGGCGCTCCAGAAGGCCCGCCACCGCCGCGCCGTGCTGGTGGGCGGCCTGGGGCTCGGGTTCACGGCGCGCGCCGCGCTGGAGCGGATCCCGACCGACGCCAAGGTGGTGGTGGCGGAGCTGACGCCGGCGCTGGTCGACTGGAACCGCCGGCTGGTGGGGAAGCTGGCCGGCCGGCCGCTCGACGACCGGCGCTGCACGGTCCACGTCGGCGACGTCGTCGACCGGATCAAGGAGGCCCGCGGCGCCTACGACGCCATCCTGCTCGACGTCGACAACGGTCCGGGCTCGATGGTGCACGAGGGGAACCACCGGCTCTACGGCCACCGCGGCATCGCCGCCTGCCGCATCGCGCTGGCCGAGGGCGGGGTGCTGGCGGTCTGGAGCGCCCACCACGACGAGCCCTACCTGCACCGGCTGGAGAAGGGCGGGTTCGCCGCCACCGCCCGGGTGGTGCCGGCCCGCGGACCGGCCGGCGGGCTCAAGCACGTCCTCTTCATCGCCGTGAAGGCGGCCCCGGTGCGCTGGACGGGGCGCGGCGGCCGGGCCGGCGGCACCGGCGGCGCCTCCCGGAAGCGGCCCTCGAAGGGCGGGGTTGATCGGCGCCCCTGATCGGTTAGGTTCGACCCCATGCGCCTCCGCGGTCTCCTCCTCAGCGCCCTCTCGGCGGTCCTCCTGCCGGTGGTGGCCGGCGCTGCCGACCGCCCCTCCGCCGTCCCGGCCGACGCGCTGCAGCTGGTGGTGATCGTCTCGCGCGGCTGGGAGTCGACGGCGGCCACGCTGCTGCGCTTCGAGCGGGTCTCCCCGGGCGCCGAGTGGCTGCCGGTGGGGCTGGCCAAGCGCGGCGTGGTGGGGCGGACCGGGATGGCCTGGGGGCGGGGCCTCCACCAGGGCGGGCTGGAGGGGGCGGAGAAGTACGAGGGCGACGGCGCCACGCCGGCCGGGGTCTTCCGGATCTCGGCCGCCTTCGGCGCCGCGGCCCGCAAGGTCGACCTGGCCTTCACGGTGGCGCGCCCCGGGTTGGTCTGCGTCACCGACAAGGCCAGCCCGCACTACAACAAGGTGGTCGACCTCGCCAAGGTGCCCATGCGCTGGGACTCCGACGAGCCGCTGCTCGGCGTCGACGACAGCTACGAGCTGGCGGTGGTGATCGACCAGAACCCGGCGCCGGCCGAGCCCGGGCGCGGCGCCTGCATCTTCATCCACGCCTGGAAGGGGGTCGGCAAGCCGACCAACGGCAGCGTGGCCACCACCACCGACGCGGTCGAGTCGCTGGTCGAGTGGCTCGACGCCGCCGTCAAGCCGGTGGTGGTGGTGCTGCCCTGGGAGGAGTACCGGCGCTACCAGAAGGCCTGGTCACTCCCCGCGCTGCAGCAGCCCTGAGGGCCCCCGGCGGTCCGGCGGTCTCCGCCGCGGAGGGCCCGGCTTGACCTGCGCGCTGCCGGCGTGCGAGATCGCGCCCCCTTGATCCGCTTCGACGCCATCTCCATGCAGCACGGCCAGCAGGTCCTCTTCATCGAGGCCTCGGCCGTCATCCACCGCGGCGAGAAGGTCGGCCTGGTCGGCCCCAACGGCGCCGGCAAGTCGACCCTCTTCAGGCTGGTGATGCGCACCGAGGAGGCCGACGAGGGGCAGGTCTCGATCGACCGCGGAGTCACGGTCGGCCACTTCTCACAGGACGTGGGCGAGATGAGCGGCCGCTCGGCGGTGGGCGAGACCATGGACGGGGCCGGCCCGATCTCGGCGGTGGCGGCCGAGCTCCACCAGCTGGAGCACGCCCTGGCGGACCCGGCGCGGGCCGACGAGCTGGACGAGCTGGTGGAGCGGTTCGGCCACGTCCAGGCCCGCTTCGACGAGCTGGGCGGGTACGCCCTCGAGTCGAAGGCCCGCGAGATCCTGGCCGGGCTCGGCTTCAACGACGAGATGATGGAGGGCGACGTGGGCTCGCTCTCCGGCGGCTGGAAGATGCGGGTGGCGCTGGCCCGCATCCTGCTGATGCGCCCCGACGCCATGCTGCTCGACGAGCCCTCCAACCACCTCGACCTCGAGTCGATCATCTGGCTGGAGGAGTTCCTGCGCTCCTACGACGGCGCACTCCTCATGACCTCCCACGACAAGGAGTTCATGAACCGGGTGGTGAGCAAGATCGTCGAAATCGACGGCGGCGAGCTGACCAGCTACGCCGGCGATTACGACTTCTACGAGCGCGAGCGGCAGATCGCCGACCAGCACCAGCAGGCCCAGTTCGACCGGCAGCAGGCCATGCTCAAGAAGGAGCTGGCCTTCATCGCCCGCTTCAAGGCCCGCGCCAGCCACGCCGCGCAGGTGCAGAGCCGGGTCAAGATGATCGGCAAGATCGAGAAGATCGAGCCGCCCAAGGTGCTCAAGACCGTCGACTTCGAGTTCCGCGGCGCGCCGCGCTCGGGCGAGGACGTGGCGCGCTGCAGCGGCGTGAAGAAGGGCTACGGCGCGCGGACCATCTACGACGGCTTCGACTTCCTGGTCCGGCGCGGCGAGCGCTGGGCCATCATGGGGGCCAACGGCGCAGGCAAGTCGACGCTGCTCAAGATGATCTCCGGCGAGGGGAAGCCCGACGCCGGCACGGTGGTGGTCGGCAACAGCGTCAAGATGGGCTACTTCGCGCAGCACGCCATGGAGCTGCTGGAGGGGGAGCGCACCGTCTGGCAGACGCTGGAGTTCGCCTTCCCCAAGGCCAGCGTCGGGGCGCTGCGCAGCCTGGCCGGCTGCTTCGGCTTCTCCGGGGACGAGATCGAGAAGAAGTGCCGCGTGCTCTCCGGCGGCGAGAAGGCCCGGCTGGTGCTGGCGCTCATGCTCTACGATCCGCCCAACTTCCTGGTGCTCGACGAGCCGACCAACCACCTCGACGTCGGCACCAAGGAGATGCTGGTGCGGGCGCTGGCCAGCTACGACGGGACCATGATCTTCGTCAGCCACGACCGGCGCTTCCTCGGGGCGCTCTCCAACCGGGTGCTGGAGCTGACGCCGGAGGGGCCGGTCCCGTACGGCGGCGGCTACACCGAGTACGTGGCCCGCACCGGCCGCGAGGCGCCCGGCATCCGCCACCTGCAGGGGCGCGCCTAAGGAATGCCGCCCGGCGCCGGCCTCACCCGGCCGGAGGCAGCGCCGGCGGGCGCGTCATGCCGACGGCGTCGGCCACGGCGTGCAGCAGCTCGACCTCACCGTCGGTGAGGGCCCCGTCGGCAGAGGCGCAGGCCTCGCAGGCGCGCAGCACCCTGGCGCGCAGCTCGAAGGGCGTCGCCTCCAGCACCTCCAGCACCGCGTCGAGCCGGGCCAGGCTGAGGGTCTCGGCGGGGGGGAGCCGCCAGGTCGGCGGCAGCCCGAGCGCGGCCACGCCGGCGTCGAGCGCGGCCTGCGCGGCCGGCTCCTCCCGGGCGCCGACCCGGGCCAGCAGGCCGAGCAGCTCGCGGCACTCGACCGCCACCTGGTCGACGGTGAAGGCGCGCGGACGGGCCGGCCGACCGGCGGTGCCGAGCCGGGTGAGCCGCCGATCGATGACCCGCAGGTAGACCCACTCGGTGACGGTGAGCCGGCCATCGGCCTGGGCGAGGGCGCGCAGCGTGAGCTGCAGGCGCGCCCGCTGCGGCGCCGAGAGGGCGCCGAGCGCCGGCAACGCCAGGTCGAGCAGCGCCAGCCGGTGGGCCCGGTTGACGGTGGCGAGGTGCGGGGCCAGGCGGTGCACCTCGGCGGCCTCCGGCCCCTGTCCCAGCAGCTGGAGCTGCCGGGCCCTGACCTCGGGCCGGGCGTCGAGCAGCACGGCGCCGCAGAGGGCCTGGGCGCCGAAGGGCTCGCGGGCGGCGGCCGCCAGCGCGGGCGGCAGGC
>JANYBC010000256.1 GCA_025360965.1 Anaeromyxobacter sp.
AGCAGGCCCGCAGCCAACCCGACGCCGCGGCCCGGGCCGCGCTGCGGCGCGAGGCCGGGCACCTGCTCTCTGCCAGCGGCGACGCGGAGGACGCGCTGCTGGCGGCGGACGCCCTGCTGGCGGTCACCGCCGATCTGCCCGACGATACCCTGGCCCTCCGCGAGGCGGCCGACGCGTTGCTCGCAAGCGGCCGGGCCCCCGAGGCGCTGCCGCTGCTGGCCGCCCTGCTGCGCACCCGCCCCGACGACGAGCAGCTGGCCGAGCAGCTGGAGGGGGCTGGCGGACCGGCGCGCCGCAGGCCTCTCGACCCCATCGCCGAGTCGATCGAGCAGGCGCTGGCCGGGACCGACCCGCCGTTCGAGACGGCGAACGATGCCTGGCCCGGGCAGCGGGACCTGCCGGCCGGCGAACCGATCGTCGGCCCACGAACCCTCGAGTTCTCCTCGCCCTCCCGGGCATCCCGCGACCCGGCCCCCCTGGAGCCACCTGTCGAGCCGCCCGCGGTCGCCCCCGATGAGCAGGTCGCGGAGCTCACCGCCGATCCTTTCTCGGATCCCTTCACCGATCAGGAGGCCGAGCCCGAGGCCCCGTCGCCGGGCTTTGCCGAGATCGTCGGGCCGCGCACGCTCGAGTTCCCTGCACCGCCGCGACCGCCGCGCGAGCCGGCCCCGCTCGAACCGCCCGTCGCCGAGCAGGCCGGGGCACCGGTGGAGGAGGTCCGGCGCGACCTCAACCGGGCCTGCGAGGCCGACTTCGACTCCCCCGCGCCCTGGGCGGACCTGGCCGAGCTGGAGCTCCGCGCCGGCGATCCGATCGCCGCGGCGCGCGCATCGCTGGCCGCGTCGATCCGGACCGAGGGCCTGCCGGCGGCCGACGCCGCGCTGGTCGCGGCCCGGCTCTTCCTGGAGGAGGGGCGCTCCGCGGAGGCCACCCGGGCCTTGCGGGCCGCCACGCTCGGCCATCCGGCCAGCGTGCCTCCCGAGCTGGTGCAGGCCACCGAGGCCCTGGCCAGCGACTGGCCCGAGGCGGCGGCCGGCCTGCTCGCCCAGCTCGTCCCGGTGGGGCTCAGCGAGGCGGCCCAGGCCGTGCTCGAGCAGCTCCAGCTGATGGTCAACGTCGGCGTGGCCCCCTCCGAGGCCGCAGGTCCAGCGCCGGACCCCGTGCCGGACTTCGGGCCGATCCCGGGTGAGCCGGGCGCGAGCGGCCTGGACGACGGCGGGCTCGACCTGGCCTTCGGCAACGTCCTCTCCTCCGTGTCGGCACCGCTCGACGAGCTCCTGGCCAGCTGGCCGGGCGAGCCGCCTGCTCCTGCCGCACCCTCCGTCGTGGCCGCACCCTCCGTCGTGACCGAACCTGCCGCCGTGACCGACCAGGCCGCGGCCCCCGAGCCGAGGTCGCCCGCCGGCGATCCGATCCTCCTGCTGCTCCGGGGGCAGGCCGACGCGGCCGCTGGCGCCGAGCGGGCCTCGCTCCTCGAGCGACTGGCCGGCCTCCTGGAACGGCGCGGCGAGACCGGCGCCGCCGCCGACGCGCTGATCGAGGCGCTGGCCGCCGACCCAGAGCGCGAGCTGACCTGGGGCTGGCTCGATTCGCTGGTCGCCGACGACCCGGCGCGCGCCGGCCGGGTCACCGAGCTGCGGCTCGGGACCGCCGCCGCACCGCCGCCGCCGCCAGCTGTGCTGGCCCCCGAGACCGAGGCCGTCCTCGAGATGGAGGTGGACCTGGCGCCCGAGCCCGATCAGGCACCCGCCCACCAGGTCGCGCCGGCGGAGTCCCTGGAGCGAGCCCTCGCCGCTGCCCGCCAGGACCCGGCCGACCTCGCGGCCCTGCTCGAGGTGGCCGAGCTCGCCAGCCAGGTCGCCGCCTCCGTGGCGCCCTTCGATCACGACCGGCTCGTCGAGCTGTCGAGGCTGGCGCGCTCGCTCGCGGCGTTCCTGGCGCCAGACCGGGCCGGCGCCCTCGAGGCGCCGCCGCTGGCCACCGCCCTCTCCGAGGCGGCGCGGGACCGGGTCGCGCTCCCCGCCGCGGTCGGCCCGCTCGGCAAGCTGCTGACCCTCCTGGCGCAGCACCTCGAGCCGCTCTTCCCGGCCGACCTGACCCGGCGCGGAGCGGCCGCCGGCAACCGGCTGGTGGCGCCGGAGTCCCCCGGCGTCCGCGAGCCGCTCGAGATCGCGGCGGCCCTGCTCTCGGCCCGCGACCACGCCACCTTCCTCGTCGATCGGCCGGGCGCGCTGGTGGTCATCGAGAACACTCGCCCCCCCGCGCTGGTGGTCCCGGCCGGCTTCGAGGCGCTGCCGCTGGGGGCCAGGCGCTTCCTCGCCGTCCGCGCCCTCGACCAGCTGGAGCGGGGCTGGGCGCTGGTCGGGAAGTTCGCGCCGCGTGACGTCGGCATCCTGCTGGAGCTGGCCTGCAGGTTCGCCGGCGGACAGCCGCCGCCGCTCGGCCTGCCGGCGGCGCGCGCCGGCGCCTTCCTCTCCGCCATGGCCCGCGCCGTGCCGCCAGGGGTTGCGGCGCGGGCCTCCTCGCTGGGCCCCGCGGCGGCCGACGAGCTGGCCGGCTCCGAGCTGGGCGGCCTGGCGGAGGTGCTGCTGCGCACCAGCTCGCGGGTGGCTCTGCTGGCCACCGGCGACCTGGACGGCGCGCTCTGCGCCCTGCTGGCCACCGAGCCGACCGACCACCCCGTCTCCGGCGCCGAGGCGCTCCAGCTCCCGGCGCTCCGCGAGCTGGCCACCCTGGCGCTCTCCGAGGCCTTCCTCGACGTGCGGGTGGCGGTGGTAGGCTGACGACTGTGAAGCCGTCCGCTCGCAGCTGCCAGGCCACCTACCTGCTGACCGGCCTCCCCCTCGTGACCCGATGAAGCGCCGCCGACCCGTCCGCGCCGTGGTGCTGCTCTCCGGTGGGCTCGACAGCTCCACCGTCCTGGCCGCGGCGCTGGCCAGCGGGCGCGAGGTCCACTGCCTCTCGATCGACTACGGGCAGCGCCACCGCAGCGAGCTGGGCCGGGCCCGGGACCTGGCCCGCCTGCTCGGCGCCGCCAGCCACCGGGTCGTCAAGGTCGACCTCTCGGCCTTCGGCGGCTCCGCCCTCACCGACGCCGCCATCGCCGTGCCCAAGGGACGAAGCGCCAGCGCCATGGCCGCGGAGATCCCGGTCACCTACGTGCCGGCGCGAAACACCGTCATGCTCTCGCTCGCGCTGGCCTGGGCCGAGGTGACGGGCGCCGAGGAGATCCACGTCGGCGTCAACGCCGTCGACTACTCGGGCTACCCGGACTGCCGTCCCGAGTTCCTCGCCGCCTTCGGTCGGGTGGCCCGGCTCGCCACCAAGGCCGGGGTCGGCGGCCGCCCCCTGAAGATCGTGGCGCCGCTGCTGCGGCTCTCCAAGGCCAGGATCATCCGGCTCGGCAGCAGGCTCGGCGTGCCGTTCGGGAAGACCATGTCCTGCTATGATCCGATCCGCGGCCGGGCCTGCGGGCGCTGCGACGCCTGCACGCTGCGCCGCAAGGGGTTCGAGGAGGCCGGCATCCCAGACCCGACGCCCTACCTGCCGGCGGCGAAACGGAGGCGCTGATGGCGGTGAAGACGATCGAGCGGGCCTACCCCGGCAAGAGCGCCGGCGAGCTCTACGGCGAGGCCGAGAAGATCCTGCGGCGGCTCGGCGACAAGTACGGCATCGCCTGCCAGTTCGACCCGGCCGCCCGGACCATCGTGGTGCCCGAGAAGATGGGGCTGAAGGGGCTCTGCACCATCAGCGACGGGCTGGTGCGGATCGAGCTGACCCACGGCCTGCTCGGCGGCGCGGTGGTCGGGAAGGTGAAGAGCTACATCGAGGAGAAGCTGGATGGCATCTTCGCCTGAGCGCGGCGCCGGCCCGGCCTCCGCCCCGCGGAGGCCACGGTCAGTCGAGCGCCACCAGGATGGCGCCGGCCCGCTCGTTGAGCCGCTCCACCGCCGCGCAGATGGCCGCCAGCGGTGAGTCGCCGGTGCCGCGCGCCGTGCGGGTGGTGGCGTGGCGCCGCTTGGCCTGCGGTCCGGCCACGATGCGGGCGCTGGCCTGGCCGCTCATCCCGTCCGGCGTGACGTGGATCTCCAGCCCGGCGCGGTAGAGCGCCAGCAGCACCCGCCCGGTCTCGGCGGCGACACGATCCTCGGCGTAGGTCATCGAGCTTCCAGTCTGGGTGCGGCCGCGTCGAGCCATCGAATCCTCACTGCGTGCGAAGGCTGCGCCGACCGGAGCCATCCTACTGGCGCTGCCTGATAGCGCCAGTTTCGGGGCGGTCGCGGAGCGGGACCCTGTTCTCGTCTGGCGCGGCGGGCCGACGGCCAGTCCGGCGCAGGCAGGGCCGTTGCCCGCTCAGCGGTTCGACAGGTCGGCGGTGGGCAGGAACCGCGGCGGCTGGCGCAGCAGGCTGGCCTGCTCGTAGGCGTAGGCCAGCTTGAGCAGCGTCCCCTCGCTCCAGGGGCGGCCGATGAAGGTCACGCCGACAGGCAGCCCCCAGGCCTGGCCGGCCGGGACCGTGATGGCCGGGTAGCCGGCCACCGCGGGCGCCGTGGAGCTCGACATGACGAAGTGATCGCCGTTGACGAGATCGATGACCCAGGTCGGGCTTCCGGTCGGCGCCAGGATGGCGTCGAGCCGGTGCTTCGAGAAGACTGCGTCCAGCCCTTCCCGGCGGGAGAGCCGCTGCGACTTCTCCAGCGCGGCCCGGTAGGTCTTGTCGGTGAGCGGTCCCTTGGCCGCCGCCTGGGCGAACGTCTCCTGGCCGAAGTAGGGGAGCTCCTCGGAGCGCCGCGACTCGTTGAAGGCCATCAGGTCCGCCAGGGTACGAGGGCCGCCTGGGGCCCAGGCTGCCAGGTAGGCCTCGAGGTCGACCTTGAACTCGTAGAGCAGCACCTCCAGCTCGGCGTCGTCGTACTCCCCGAGGTGCGGGATGTCGGCCGGATCGACGATGACGGCGCCCCGGGCCCGCAGCACGGCGATGGCCGCCTCGGTCAGCCGATCGGCCTCCGGCGAGAGGCCGAAGAGCTTGGCGCGGGCCACGCCGATGCGGGCCCCCTTCAACCCATCCTTGTCGAGGAAGCGGGTGTAGTCGGCGGCTGCCTTCCCCTGCCCGGCCCGGGTGGCCGGGTCGGCGGCGTCGACGCCGGCCAGCACCGAGAGCAGCGCCGCGGCGTCGGCCACGGTCCGGGTCATGGGTCCGGCCGTGTCCTGGGAATGCGAGATGGGGACGATGCCGCTGCGGCTCACCAGCCCCACGGTCGGCTTGAGGCCGATCAGCCCGGTGGCCGACGCCGGGCAGACGATGGAGCCATCGGTCTCGGTGCCGACGCCGACCGCGGCCAGGCTGGCGGCGATGGCGGCGCCGGTGCCCGACGAGGAGCCGCATGGGCTGCGGTCGAGCGCGTAGGGGTTGCGGGTCTGTCCGCCGCGCCCGCTCCAGCCGCTTGAGGCATGGGTGGAGCGGAAGTTGGCCCACTCCGAGAGGTTGGTCTTGCCGAGGATGACGGCGCCGGCGGCCCGGAGCCGCTGCACCAGGGAGGCGTCCCGGGGCGGCCTCACGCCGAGCAGCGCCAGCGACCCGGCCGTGGTCTGCATGCCGTCGGCGGTGGCGATGTTGTCCTTGAGCAGCACCGGGATGCCGTGGAGCGGTCCGCGCGCCCCGGTAGCCTTGCGCTCGGCGTCGAGCCTGTCGGCGATGGGCAGGGCCTCGGGGTTCAGCTCCAGCACCGAGCGGAGCTTCGGGTCGAGCGCGGCGATGCGGGCCAGGTAGGCTTCGGTGAGCGCCCGGGCGGTGAACTCGCCCCCCTGCATGGCGGCCTGGAGCTCGGCCACGGTGGCCTCCTCGAGCGCGAAGGCTGCAGGTCCGACCGGGTCGGCCAGGGCCGGCGCGGCGAGGAGGATGGCGAGGGCGCACAGCGAGGGCAGGCCAGCAGCGATGCGGCGGTCAGGCACGGGGACTCCTCGGGGGCAGGTCCGCGCATGCTAGCGCACCCGCCCTCGACCGGTGCCGTCCGACGCCTCGCCGCCCCCGTCAGGCCAGGTCGAAGACCAGCAGTTCGGCCTCGCCCGACGGCGCCGCCAGCTCGATGGCGGCCTCGCTCGACAGGGCCACCCCGTCGCCGGCCTGCACGACCAGGCCGTTGACCGTCGCCGCCCCGCGGGCCACCTGGACCCAGCCGTGGCGGCCGGGGGCCAGCGGGTGGCGCGCCGCGCCGCCCTGCCCGAGGATGGTGGCGTAGACCCGCGCGTCCTGCTGGATGACGAGCGAGCCCCCGGCCCCGTCGGGGGTCGCGATGGGGCGCAGGGTCCCGCGCAGCTCGGCCAGCGGGATGGCCGACTGCCCATAGGCCGGCCGGTGGCCGGCGCGATCCGGCAGGATCCAGATCTGGAGGAGGTGGACCGGCTCCCGCGTCGAGCCGTTCATCTCACTGTGGGTGACGCCAGTGCCGGCGCTCATCCACTGGACGTCTCCGTGCCGCAGCACGCCGCCGGCGCCGGTCGAGTCGCGGTGGGCCAGCGTCCCCTCCAGCACCCAGGTGATGATCTCCATGTCGCGGTGCGGGTGGGTCCCGAACCCCTCGCCGGGCGCGACCCGATCCTCGTTGATGACCCGCAGGGACCGAAAGCCCATGTGGGCGGGGTCCTGGTAGCCGGCGAAGGCGAAGGTGTGGAAGGTGTCGAGCCAGCCGTGGTCGAAGTGACCTCGGTCGGCCGCGCGGCGCAGCGTGAGCATGTGGTCTCCGGGGATGACGTCAGACTCGAACCTAAGCACGGCAGCCGAGCCGTCCACGCCATCCATGTGGCCCCCCGGGTGGAGGGCGGAGGGCCTGAACGACCGCGCAGGGAGACGCGGCGGCGGCCGCCCTCAGATCGTGAAGACCTGCAGCGGCGGCGCCGTGAAGACCGGAGGCGGCTCCGGCTGGATGGGCGGATGGCCGGCAGGAAGGCGCGGCATGGCCCGGATCGGCGGGTGGCCCTGCGGAAGTCCCATCAGGTTCTCGACGGGCGGGTGGCCGGGTGGGAGCCCCTCGGCGCACCCGTGGAGTTCCCCGATGCGGAGATCCGCCCCCTCCGGCATGGCCTCGTCGGCGGCCGGCCTCGCCCAGGAGCCGACCGCGAGCCCCATCCCGGCAACGTACGCGGCGGCCACCAGGGCGCGAAGGACGACCCTCCGCCTCGAAACATGCGCCTCCGCCGCAGCGCCTTCTGGCTCGCTCGCTGCTGGAAGCTCCCGGTTCTCCCCTGGTCCCATCTTCCTCTCGGTCGTCATGGCACCCTCCTCGAGCCTGCGGCGCAGGTCTCCGCGGCCGTTTCACTGTTCGCCGCACACTTCACCTTCATGTAGGCGACGGAGCCAGCGCGCACGCCAGACTGTCGTGGAGGGTCGCGGGCCGCCGGCAGATCCTGAACGGCCGGCCCGGCGGGGGTACGCCGTTCAGGGACCTCGCGTATGATCCGGCCGTGCTCCCGCTCCTCGTCGCGCTCCTGCTGGCCGCCGCGCCGATCGCGCCGGCCGCGCCGACGCCGGTGGCGACGCCGCCCGGCCTGGTCGACGTGGCAGGGCGGCTCCCCGACGCGGTCCTCGACATCCGCTACGCCACGGCCGACAACTTCGTCGGCCGGCCCCTCTACCCGGTGGCGCGCTGCCTGCTGCTGCCAGAGGCGGCGGCGCGGCTGGAGCGGGCGGCCGTCGCGCTGCGCGGCAGGGGGTTCCGGCTCCTGCTCTTCGACTGCTACCGGCCGCTCTCGGTGCAGCGCGCGCTCTGGAAGGCGATGCCGAAGCGCGGCTTCGTGGCCGACCCGGCCACCGGCTCGCACCACAACCGGGCGGCCGCCGTCGACCTTGCGCTCGCCGACCTCGCTGGTGCGCCGCTCGAGATGCCGACCGGCTTCGACGACTTCGGACCGGCGGCCCGCGCCTGGGCGACCGACGGGGTGAGCGCCAGGGCCCGCCGCCACCGCGCCCTGCTGCGCGACGCCATGACGGCGGCCGGCTTCACCGTCAACCCGGTCGAGTGGTGGCACTTCGACGCCCCCGGCGCCGCCGCGCTGCCACTCCTCGACCTCCCGCTCGACGGCGAACAGGGCGCCGGCGCGGGCCCGGCGAAGGCTGGTCCATGGCCGTGACGACAGCTGGCCGGCCCTCGCTCTTCTCCGACGCTGACGCTGACGCCGCGCTGGAGCGGCGCTGCGCCGAGGCGCTGGCGGGTGAGCGCGGCGCGGTCTACACGCCGGCCCCGGAGGCCCGGCTGCTGGCCGCCTGGGCGCTGGCCGAGCTCTCGGCGCGGCGCGGTGGGCCGCCACTCGCCGCCTCGCTGCGCTCGCTCCTCTCCGGCACCCACTCACCGGCGCTGGGACGGGCGCTCGACGGTGCGCGAGTGCTCGACTTCGCCTGCGGCGCCGGGGCGCTGCTGGTGGCCGCCGCCGGCCTGGCCCGGCCGCACCGCGCCCGGCTGCGGCTCCTCGGCCTCGACGTGGCGCAGCTCGCCGTCGAGACCACCGCGGCGCGGCTTCGGCTCCTCGGCGCCGAGGCCGGTCTGCGGCGGGCCGACGCCGTCCAGGCTCGCTGGCCGGAGGCCGACCTGGTCCTCGGCAACCCGCCCTTCCTTCGCCACGAGACGCTGCCGGCGGCGCAGAAGGCGCGCGCCGCGGCCAGGAGCGGGCTCGGCCGCCAGGCCGACCTCTCCGCCCACCTCGCGGTGCTGGCGCTGCGTCACGCCGCCGTGGTCGGGCTGGTGCTGCCGCGCGCGCTCGGCTCCGGCCGCTCGGCGGCGCCGCTCTGGGCCGACGCCGCGGCCCGCGGAGGCTTCACGCTCCGGCTCCGCTCCGGTGCCTCCGGCAGCTTCGCCGCCTCGGTCGACACCGAGCTGGCCTGCTGGGTGGCCGGGGCCGCCGACCGCGATCCGGTCGAGGCCTCGGCGCCGCTCCAGGCGCTCGACGACGCCGAGCTCGCCTGGCTGGCCGAGGGCCCGGGCTCGGCCCCCGCCCCCCGCCTCCACCGCGTCGCCTCGCGCCCGGCGCCGCCTTCGGCCGTCCCGCTCTCGTCCCTCTGCCAGGTCCGCTTCGGGATGAAGACCGGCTGCAACCAGTTCTTCCACCTGCTCCCGCTCTCCGGCGGCCGCTACCGTTCGGCGCTGCTCGGCGAGGTCAGGCTCGGCGAGGCCGACGTGGCCCCGCTGCTCTTCTCGCTCAGGGAGGCCCGGGCGCCGGAGCGGTGCGCGCCGACCCGCGTGCTCTTCCGGCCAGCCGGGGCGCCCTCTCGCCTGGCGCTCGATTACGTCCGCCGCGGCGAGGCGGCCGGCCTCGACCGCCGCCCGACCTGCGCCGGGCGATCGCCCTGGTGGCTCACCGCCCCGCGTCGAACGGCGGCGCCGCTGCTCTACCCGGCCAAGCTCGGGGCCCGGGCCTTCGCCGTCCTCAACCAGGCCGGCCTGATCGAGGACAAGAAGTGGCACGCCCTCTTCCCGGTGGGGGTGGAGCCGTGGGTCCTGTCGCTGGTGC
The DNA here is from genome assembly GCA_025360965.1 of Anaeromyxobacter sp. Lineage (GTDB taxonomy): Bacteria > Myxococcota > Myxococcia > Myxococcales > Anaeromyxobacteraceae > JADKCZ01. Next base: position 9,502 of record JANYBC010000256.1, read on the forward strand.
TCTCCTCCACGCCGGTGCGGCTCGCCATCGACGAGGGGGCGCGCCAGCTCACCGGCGCCCAGTCGATCGCCGACGTCGACTGCCGCGTGCTGGCGGCGGCGCCGGTGCCGTCGCTCGGCGCGCTGGCCGGGATCGAGCGGGCCCTGGCGACGCTGCGCCCGGCCCTGGCGGTCGCCGAGGTGACCACCGACCTCGAGGCGATGCTGGCCCGCCCCGCCCAGCTGGCGCTCGACCTGCTGGTGGGCGCTGCGCTGGGGCTCGACGCCGGCGAGGTGGCGCGCCGGCGCCAGGCGCTCCTCGACCGGGTGGCCGGGCGGCTCCACCACGGCGCCGCGGTGCGGGCCAGGGTCGCGGCCGGCTGATGGGCGGCGCGGCGCGCCTGGGTCTGGGCACTACGGTGAGGCGCGGCGGAGCCGGCCGGCCAGCCGGAGGGCGTCCTCGTTGACCGCGGCGGTCAGCGTGCGCCCCTTGTCGCCGGCCACCATCTTGTCGATGGCGGCGGCCAGCTCGGCCCCCTTCGGCCCCAGCGGTGCCCGCTGGGAGACCCAGTCGAGGCCGAGCACGGCGTGGTACCGGGCCGCCAGCTCGGCGTCGCTCTGGACCTGCTTGACGATGGCCTCGGTGAGCGCCCCGGCCTGGGCTGCATCGCCGGCGCGTCCCACCTCGAGCGCCGCCCGGTCGCGCACTGCCGCCGAGGGGTCGTTGAGCTTGCCGGCCCAGCACCCGACCGCGCCGGCGCAGGCATGGGCCGCCTCGAGCCGGGCCACCATGCCGTCGAGCGTCGCCTTGCGGGTGACCGGGCAGCCGGTGGCGCACTCCCTGGCCGCGCCGGCCACCAGCGCGCGCTCGGCGTCGCCGCCGATGAGCGAGAGGGCGTCGAGCGGGCCCTCGCGGGCCTCGAGCGCGCCACCGGTCGCGGCGGCGCGCAGCGGCGGCAGCGCCGAGGCGTCGCCGATGCGGGCCAGCGCCTCGGCGTAGCGATCGCGGGCGTTCGGGTCCTTCGAGGCCTTGAGCTGGGCGGCGATGGGCGTAACCGCCTGGACGGCCCTGAGCCGTCCCAGCGACTCCGCGGCGAAGACCCGGACGAAGAGCTGGGCCGATGGATCGGCGTCGCTGTACCCGAGCGCGGAGAGGAGCGCGGCCACAGCGCCGGGGCCACCCACGTCGCCGAGCACCTGCGCCGCCTTGGCGCGCAGCGCCGCCGGGTGCACGCCCTTCGAGGCGGCCCAGCGGGAGAGCGCGGCGTCCTTCCCCTCCACCACGGCCGAGAGCGGCGCCGACATGGGGGCGCCGAGCTGGGAGGCGGCGAAGGCGGCCTCGGCGAAGAAGGAAGATCCGGGGCGCTGCGCATAGAGCATCCGCACCACCGCCGGGACCGCCCGGGCGTCGCCGATCCGGCCGAGCGCCAGCAGCGCCTTCTTGATGGCGAAGGGCTCGCCCTGCTCGTCGTTGACGACCACCAGCAGCGGATCGACGCCGGCCGGGTCGCCGATGGCGCCGAGGGCGTCGATGGCGGCCACCTGGGTGAAGGGATCCTGTGAGGTGGTGAGCCTGGCCAGCGCCGGGATAGCCTCGCGGGCGCGCAAGAGGCCGAGCGCCGTGGCGATCTTCTGGTTGGCGTCGTTGACGTCGCGCTCCGTCTTGCCGGAGAGGTCGATGGCCTCCATGAGCGGCCTCGCCGCCGACGGATCCCCGATCTCGCCGAGGATGACGGCCGCCTCGGCGCGGGCCCGGGGGGCCTGCTTCAGCACCTCGGCCAGCGGCTTGAGGGCGGCCTTCTTTTCGCCCGGCGCGGTGCGCGCCTGGGCCAGCGCCGCCAGCTTCTCGTCGAGCCGGTTGCGCGAGGCGGCCCGCTCGGCCCACCCCTCGACATCCTTGGGGTCGGCGCAAGCAGCGAGCAGCGCCAGGACGGCGAGGGCGGCGGGATGAAGGTGGCGCATGCGGGGATCCCCTTTGAGCCCGGGATTGTACGCCCCGGTCGCGGGGCCGCACCAGCGCCCCGCCATCCGACCGACCCGTCCGGAGTCGTTCCGGCCACGGCCGGGCGCTCGACCGGCAGCCCCCTTCCGCGTATAGAGCGCCGATGCGCCTCGTCTTCATGGGCACGCCCGAGTTCGCCGTCCCGACCGTGGAGGCCCTGGCGCGGGCCGGCCACCAGGTCCTCGCGGTGGTGGCCCAGCCCGACCGGCCGGCCGGCCGGGGCCAGGCCCTCAAGGTGCCGGCCACCAAGGCCTGGGCCGCGGCGCGTGGCGTGCCGGTGCTGCAGCCCGAGAAGGTCCGCGACGGCGCCCTGGCGACGGCGCTGCGGGCGCTCGAGCCCGACCTGCTGGTGGTCACCGCCTACGGCCGGATCCTGGGTCGCGACCTGCTGACGCTGGCCCCGCTCGGCGCCATCAACGTCCACGCCTCGCTCCTGCCGCGCTGGCGCGGCGCCGCGCCGATCCAGTGGGCGGTCGCCGCGGGCGACGCCGAGACCGGCGTCACCATCATGCAGATGGACGAGGGGCTCGACACCGGCGACGTGCTGCTGGTGCGCGCCACCTCGATCGGGCTCGACGAGACGGCGGAGGGGCTGGCGCCCCGCCTGGCGGCGCTCGGCGGCGAGGCTCTCGTCGAGGCCCTGGCGCTGCTGGCGGCCGGGGCCCTGGTGCCGATCCGGCAGGCGGAGGCCGGGGTGACGCTGGCCCCCATCCTGGAGAGGTCCCACGGCCTGCTCGACTTCACGCGCCCGGCCGCCGAGCTGGCCTGCCGGGTCCGCGGCTTCACGCCCTGGCCGGGGACCTACACCTCGGTCGGCGGCAGGGTGCTGAAGGTCCACCGCGCCCTGGCCCTGTCGGCCACGCCCGGCGACGGCCCTCCTGGCACGGCGCGGGTGGCGGGTGGCGTCCTGCGGGTGGCCTGCGGCGGCGCCACCGCGCTCGAGCTGCTGGAGGTCCAGCCGGAGGGGAAGAAGCGGATGGCGGCGCGCGACTTCGTCAACGGGCTGCCGGCCGGGGGCCTGGTGCTGGGCGCATGACGGCCCGGCCGGTCACGGCGCGCACCATCGCCTTCGACGTGCTGATGCGCGTCGAGGAGGGGGGCGCCTTCGCCTCGCGCGCGCTCGACGCCGCGCTCTCGCAGGCCGGCGCGCTGGCGCCGCGAGAGGCCGGACTGGCCACCTCGCTGGTCTACGGCACGCTGCGCCGGGCGCTCCAGCTCGACGCGGCGCTGGCGCCGCACAGCTCCCGCCCTATCGACAAGCTCGACCCGGCCGCCCGGGTGCTGCTGCGCCTGGGCGCCTACCAACTGCTGGTGCTGCAGACGCCGCCACACGCCGCCGTGGGCGAGACCGTGGAGCTGGCCAAGGGGACCGAGCACGGCCGCGCCGCCGGCTTCGTCAACGCCGTGCTCCGCGCGCTGCTCCGCGCCGGCCCGCTGGCGCCGCCACCCCCGCTCAGCGAGGCCCCGATCGAGCACATCGCCGCACTCGAGTCGCTGCCGCGGTGGCTGGCCGCCGAGTGGGTGGCCTGGCTGGGCCCCGAGGAGGCGCTGGCGCTGGCGGCGGCCATGAACGGGCCGGCGCCGCTCACGGTCCGCTCGCCGCGCGTCGCCGAGCTGCTGGAGCGGGCGGTGGCGGCCGGGCTGGCGGCCCGGGCCTGCACCGGCTCGCCCGATGGGTTGACGCTCGGTGGAGGCTCGGTGGCGGACCTGACCCGCGCCGCGGCCGGGCTGCCGTTCCAGGTGCAGGACGAGGGGGCGCAGGCCACGGTGCTGCTGGCGGCCGGCCACCTGCGCGGCCGCAAGGCCCGGGTGCTTGACGCCTGCGTGGCGCCGGGCGGGAAGGCCTTCCACCTCGCCGAGCTGCTCGGGCCCGGATCGGAGGTGGTGGCCATCGAGCTCCACCCCCGCAAGGCCGAGGCGCTCCGGCAGGAGGCGCAGCGTCGGGGGCTGCCGGTGACGGTGATGTGCGCCGACGCCTCCCGGCCGATCCCCGGCCTCCCTCTCGCCAGCTTCGACGCGGTGCTGGTCGACGCGCCCTGTGCGGGCCTGGGCACGCTGCGGCGCCACCCCGAGCTGAAGCTGCGCCGGCTCCCCGAGGACCTTCCGCGGCTGGCGGCGCTGCAGCTGGAGATCCTCAGGGCCATGGCGCGCTACGCCAGGCCGGGGGCGCCGGTCACCTACGCCATCTGCTCCCTCTCCCGGGTGGAGGGGCCCGAGGTGGTGGCGGCGATGCTGGCCGGGGGCTGGCGGCGCGACCCGGCACCGGCGGCGGTGGCCCGGTCCATGCTCGACCCATCGGGGGACCTCCTCACCCTGCCCCACCGGCACGGGACCGACGGCTTCTACGCCGCCAGAATTGTTCGGACGGCAATTCCCGACCGAGAGTAAGGTGGGCGCATCGTCTCGGTCGGCTAGACTGCCCCGGACATGACGCCCCCCCTCCGCATCGCCCCCTCGCTCCTCTCCGCCGACTTCGGCCGGCTGGCCGACGAGGTCCGCGCCGTCGAGGCGGCCGGCGCCGACTGGATCCACGTCGACGTGATGGATGGCCGCTTCGTCCCGAACATCACCATCGGTCCGCTGGTGGTCGAGGCGGTCCGCAAGGTGACCAGGCTCCCCATCGACGCCCACCTCATGATCGTCGAGCCTGAGCGGTACGTGGAGGCCTTCGCCAAGGCCGGCGCCGATGTCATCAGCGTCCACGCCGAGGTCTCGCCCCACCTGCACCGCACCCTGCAGGCTATCCGCGCCGCCGGGGCCCGGCCGGCGGTGGCGCTCAACCCCTCCACCGGGCTCGAGGCGATCGAGTACGTCCTCGGCGACTGCGAGATGGTCCTGCTGATGACGGTCAACCCAGGCTTTGGCGGCCAGAAGTACATCGAGGCCTGCACCGACAAGGTGCGCCGCCTGCGCGCCCTGGCCGAGGCCCGCGGGCAGGCCCTCGAGATCCAGGTGGACGGCGGCATCAAGCCAGAGACCATCGCCGCCGTGGCCGCGGCCGGCGCCAACGTCTTCGTGGCCGGGACCGCCGTCTTCGGCCAGAAGGACTACGCCCGCGCCATCGCCGACCTCCGGTCGGCCGCCGGGCGCCGCCCCTGATGAACCTGGCCGCCGCCATCGCCATCGCCGCCGGCTCCATCGCCATCTTCGTCGGCCTGGTGGTCCGCCCCTTGGCGCGGGCGCCAGGCTGGGGCGAGCAGCGCTGGTTCGGCTACATCGCCTTCGGGGCCGGCGCCTACGCCCTGGGCAACATCGCCACCTCGCTGGGCTGGTCGGATCCGACGGTGGTGGCCCTCGCTCGCGTCCAGCTGGCCGCCGTGCTGGTCCAGGTCTGGGCCTGGTTCCGCTACGTCGAGGCCTGGACAGCTCGTTACCCCGGCCGCGCCGAGCGCACCGCGGTGGCCCTGCTGCCGGCCGCACGGCCTGCTTCACGCCTTGGCCTTCGGCGGCCTGCTCCTCTTCGGCCTCAACGACGGACTGGTGGCTTGCGGCGCCTACCCGGGCGCCTACCTGCTCGACGTCGGCTTCGTCATCCCCGTCGGCGCCATGGCCTACACCCTCACCCAGCGGTTCGTGAGGGACGCCCGCTCGCTCCACACCCTCCGCGATCGGCTCGAGGGACTGGTGGAGGTCCGCACCAGCGCGCTGGCCGAGACCCAGGAGGCCCTCCATCAGGCCGAGAAGCTCGCCGCGCTCGGGCAGTTCGCCTCCGGTGTCGCCCACCAGGTGAACAACCCGGCCTCGGTGGTCACCTCCAGCCTCAGCTACCTGGAGCGGTGCTGCGCCGCCGGACCGCCGCCGCCCGATGCCCATGAGACGGTCATCGACGCGCTGGCCGCCATGCAGCGAATCAACGGCCTGGTGCGCAGATTGGTCGACGCCGGCCGGCTCGCCGCGGTGCCCGCTGCGGGTGGCTCCTCGTCGGTCCAGGCCCTGACCGAGCAGGTCGTCGACGAGGCCCGGGCCCAGAGCGGCGAGCGGGTCGTCTACCGCCTGGAGGGGACGCCCGGGCTGCAGGTCGGGCTGCGCCCCGAGGTGCTGGCGCAGATCCTCTCGGCCCTGCTCCACAACGCCGCCGAGTCGATCCCCGAGGGGCGCGTCGGCCACGTGGTGGTGCGGGTCGGCCTGGTCGAGGACGGCCGGGTGCAGGTGGCGGTGCGCGATGACGGCGTCGGGATGACGGCCGAGCTCCAGCGCCGCGCCTTCGAGCCCTTCTTCACCACCAAGGGCGAGGGCAAGGGGAGCGGCCTCGGCCTGCCGGTGGCGCGGGCCCTGGCCGAGAGCCGGGGCGGCGCGCTGAGGCTCGAGTCCCGGCCGGGGGAAGGGACCACGGCCCTCCTCGAGCTGCCCGAGCCGGCAGGGTCTCGCTAGCGAGGCCCGCCGTCAGCCGAGACCCGCGCCAGCGCCTGCTGCACCGCGGGGTGGGCCCCGAGCAGCGCCAGCGCCTCGCCAAGCAGCGACCGCCCCGGCTCCATCTTGAACCAGGTGGAGGCGCCCGAGGGGTGCGGCAGCGGGATGACCTCCACGCCCTGGCCGTGCCAGGTCACCTCGAAGCTCCGCCCGATCACCTCGGCGAGCGGCCTCGGGCCGAGCACCTCGCCGATGGCGAGCCGGCCGATGGGCACCACCAGCCGGGGGCGCAGGATGGCCACCTCACGCTCGATGAAGGGGCGCCAGCGCAGGATCTCGGCCGGGGTCGGGACCCGGTCGCCGCCCCCCCTGGCCTTCCCCGGGAAGCCTCGCGCCACCGCCGAGATGTAGAAAGCCTCGCGCGCCGCCGCCTCGCCGGCCCCGGTGGCCTGCTCGAGCCAGCGGAAGAGCGTCTTCCCGGCGGTCCAGGCGAAGGGGCGGCCCAGCTTCGCCTCGTGCGGGCCGGGGGCCTGGCCGAGCAGGAAGACCCGGCTCACCACCGGCGAGCCGTGGACGGTCGGGCCGAAGCCTCGTGGCCGGAAGGCCGCCAGCTCCAGGTGCAGCGCCCGCAGCGCCGCCTCGGCCTGGCGCCGCTTCACCGCCTGGCCCGCGGCCCCGGCGCCGGTGGTCACGACGCGCGCCACGGCTCCTCGCGGACCGAGTGGATCCAGCCCTCGCAGCGCGGCACGTCGTGGGGGACGCCCTGGAAGCCGTCGGCCGCGGCGGCCGCAGCGCCCACCGCCGCGAGCAGCGCCTTGAGGTGGTCGCCGGTGCCGTCCTCGATGATGGGGGCGGCCTGCTCAATCTGGAACTCGATGCGCGCGGCGCTCCGCAGCACGCGCAGGACGGTGGCTCGGGCCGAGCGGCGCGACCCGCCGGCCGCGTCGTCGCTGGTGTCGCCCTGGCCGCAAAGCGCCCGGGCCACGTGCGCCGGCCGGACCTCGACCAGCGTGGCGCCTGTGCTGCGCGGCGGCTCCCACGGCACGAAGGCGGCGTCGAGCCTGGCCATGGTCACCAGGCCAAAGAAGGTGCGGCGCATGGCCCGCGGCGCGGTCGGCGGCAGCGGCTCGGCCCGGTAGGCGTCGGTGACGCGGCGCTGGTCCCTGCCCAGCTCGGCGCGCAGCCGGGAGGCGCCGCCGGAGAAGTCGCCGGTCTCGCCGAGGAAGCGCTCTTCGAGGAGCTTCCCGAGCACGGCCGGGCCGCGCAGCCCCTGGCGGAGCAGGCCGAGCTGGCGCAGGTGGGTCTCGGGTAGTGAGAGCGGGAAGTCGACCCCGACCACCAGCCGGCCCTCGGCCCAGCGCAGCTGCTCCTCCAGCCAGCCGGCGAAGCGGGCGCGCACGTCGCGGCGCCCGGGCGCGTCGCTGAAGGGTCGCCAGAGCCGGGCCAGCCGGGCCCGGTCCTTCTCGCACTCAAGGCTGGCGGCCACGATCTTGTTGCCCGCCCCCTCCACGCCGCTCCAGGCGAGGCCGATGAAGGTGCCCCGGCCCGGCAGCGCCAGCCTGGGTGCTGGGACCCGCCCGTAGACGGCGCTGGCCCCCCCCTGCTCGTGTTGGTCGGCCACGCACCGCGTTTACAGTCCCCCCCGAGCGGGTGTCAACGAACCGACCCGAATGGTCGGGCGCCCACCGGGCCGTCTCGGTCGATAATGGGCCAGCATGGTCTCGCCCCTCCACATCATGCTGGTCGAGGACGACCCCTCGATCCAGGGCGCCGTCTCGCTGCTGCTGGAGCGCGAGGGCTTCAGGGTCAGCTGCGCCGGCAACGGCGCCGAGGCGCTGCGCCTGCTCGGCGGCGGCGACGACCCCGCCCTGATCCTGCTCGACATGATCATGCCGGTGATGAACGGCCTGGAGTTCAGGATCGCCCAGCACCGCGACGCCCGGCTGGCCGCCATCCCGGTGGTGGTCCTCTCGGACATGCCCGGCGCCGAGGAGACCGACCATCTCCCGCCGCCCAGCGCGGTCATGCCCAAGCCCTTCGACATCGATCAGCTGCTGGCGGCCGTCGAGAAGCACCGCCTCCACTGATCGTCAGGTCCGCTGCGGCCCGGTGCGCAGCCGCGCCGCCAGCCGCGCCAGCAGCAACACGCCGATCACCACCGCGAAGATGGTGGGCTTGAGCCGATCGGCCTTGACCCGCCAGGCGAAGTGGACGACGCCGAGCAGCGCCGCCGCGTAGGCAAGCCGGTGGAGCGCCTTCCAGCGGGCGAAGCCGAGCCGGCGCACCCACCCGTCGGTGGAGGTGACGGCCAGCGGCAGCAGCAGCAGCAGCGTGGCGAAGCCGACGGTGATGAAGGGGCGCTTCACGATGTCGGCGCCGATGGCCTGCAGGTCGAAGAACTGGTCGACGCCGAGATACCAGGTGAAGTGGAGCGCCGCGTAGCTGAAGGCGGTGACGCCGAGCAGACGGCGCAGCCGGAGCGGCCAGGCCAGCCCGGTCCAGCTTCGCAGCGGCGTGGGCAGGAGCGAGAGGGCGAGGAAGGTGAGGGTCCAGAAGCCGAGCCGGTTGAGCACCGCCTCGATGGGGTTGGCCCCGAGGCGATGGCGGAGGGTGTCGGCGACGAGCAGCGTCAGGGGGGCCAGCGCCACCACCCAGCCCCCCACCTTGATGAGCCGGCTCCGCGCCGGGCCGGAGACCATCAGTAGAGCTTCCGCGGGTCGAGGCCGGCGTAGAGCGAGGCGACCTCGCCGTAGCCGTTGAAGGGGAGCGTCTTGCGCTTCAAGAACTCGCCGATGCGCCGCTCGCGGGCCTGGCTCCAGCGCGGGTGGTCGACGGCCGGGTCGACGTTTCCGTAGAAGCCGTACTCGGACGGCGCCAGCCGGCTCCAACTGGTGGGCGGCTGCTTCTCGGTGAGGGTGATGCGGACGATCGACTTCACACCCTTGAACCCGTACTTCCACGGCACCACCAGCCGCAGCGGCGCGCCGTTCTGCCCGGGTAGGACGCGACCGTAGAGCCCGACCGCCAGCAGCGTCAGCGGGTGGGTCGCCTCGTCGATCCGCAGCCCTTCCACGTAGGGCCAGTCGAGCACGGCGCGGCGCTGGCCGGGGAGCTGCGCCGGGTCGAGCAGCGTCTGGAAGGCCACGAACTTCGCCTTCGAGGTCGGCTCCACCTGCCGCAGCAGGTCGCCGAGCGGGAACCCGACCCAGGGGATCACCATCGACCAGGCCTCGACGCAGCGCATCCGGTAGACGCGCTCCTCGAGCGGGAAGCGCTTGATGAGTGCGTCGATGTCGAGGGTGAGCGGCTTCTTCACCTCGCCGTCGATGGTCACCGTCCAGGGGCGCGGCCGCAGCGAGCCGGCCCGCTGCACCGGGTCCGACTTGTCGGTCCCGAACTCGTAGAAGTTGTTGTAGCTGGTGACGTCGTCCCAGGGCGTGCTGGCCTCCCCGCCGGCCAGCTCCGCGCGCCTCGCGATCGGCAGCGCCGCACCGCTCGGCGCGGCGGCGGCGGCCGTGCGCTCGGGCCAGGCCAGCGAGAGCGCGCCGGCGGCGCCGAGCATGAGGAAGTCACGGCGGCGCAGCCAGAGCGCCTCCGGCGTGGTCTCGGACTCCAGGATGTCGGGGCGCCAGCGGGCCATGATCGGGTTCTCCTCCGGAGAGTCTAACCACCGGCCCCGGCCTGCGCCGCCAAGGAAGTCGGCGTCCCCTCTCGCCCGTGCCGGCACCGCGGGCTATGCTCCCCCGCGAAGGTCACCGGCGGCGAGCCGGGAGGACGGGGATGAAGCAGGCGGGAACCGGATTCGAGGCTCGGGGCGAGCGGGCCCTCTGGAGCGTGCGCTACGTGGTGCTGCTGGCGGTGTTCGGCAGCCTGGTGGCCTCGCTGGCGGTCTTCTGGATGGCCACGGTGGACACGGTGATCATGGCCAGCCACCTGGTCAGCTACGCCTCACCAAAGCTGGAGATGGCGGCGCGCGCGGAGCTGAAGCAGGCGACGGTGGGCCACGTCATCGAGATCATCGACGCCTACCTGCTGGCGGCCATCCTGCTGATCTTCGCCCTCGGCCTCTACGAGCTCTTCGTCTCCAAGCTCGAGCCGGCCCGCCAAGCCGAGGGATCGGAGAACCTGCTCCTCATCCGCAACCTCGACGACCTCAAGAACCGGCTCGGCAAGGTGGTCATGCTCATGCTGGTGGTGGCCTTCTTCGAGCGGGTCGTCTCGGTGAAGACCTCGACGCCGCTCGACCTGTTCCTGATCGCCGCGTCCACAGCCCTGATCGGCCTGGCGCTCTGGCTGACCCACACCAGCGACAAGCACTGACGGGCCGGGGAGGGCCTGCGCCAGCCCCCAACCGCCGGGCTACTTCTTCGCCGCCCGGCACTGGTCGCGGGCCACCTTGACCTCGTCGAACCAGGCGGCCGGCACCACGCCCCCGCGCACCACCGGATAGCTCCGCTCCATCACCTCGCGCCACGGCTTCGGGTCGACGCTCACCACCTGCAGCCCCTGCTTCTTCATGGCCGCCACCGCGTCGACGTTGAGCTTGCGCACCTCGGCGTCGACCTTCACCCCGAGCTCGACGGCGATGGCCTGCAGCTTGGTCCGCAGCTCCGGGCTGATCTTCTCCCAGGCGTCCTTGCGGACGATGGTGGCCCCGTAGAAGTAGCCCCAGGCCAGGTCGACCATGTTGTCGGCCTTCTCGAAGAGCCGGGCGGTGAGGATGTAGAGGGGCACGTTGGTGATGCAGTTGATCATGCCGGTCTGGAGGGACGGCACCACGTCGGTGGAGGAGAGGACCACCGGCCTGAAGCCGGCGGCGCGCCAGGCGTCGACGCTCTTGGGATCACCCTCCCAGGCGAAGACCTTGGCGCTGGCCGCCTCCATCTCGGCCGGCGTCCGGTAGGGCTTGTCGCAGAACATCGACATGGCGCCGATGCGGCTCCACTGGAGCACCACGTAATTCTTGGCCTCGAAGGCCGCCTCGATCCTGGCCCGGGACTTCTGGAAGGTGCACTCCACCTCGGCCTCGTCGGTGAAGAACATGGGCAGCGAGAACATCTGCGGCTCGGGCAGGATGTCGTGCATGCCGATGTTGGAGATGGAGGAGGCCTGCAGCTGGCCGATCCCCATCTTCCGGACCATGTCGCCCTCGCTCCCCTGGGTGCCGCCGGCGTAGACCCGCAGCTTGACCTGGCCACCGGAGGCCTGCTCCCAGCGCTGGCCCATCTCCTTCAATATCTCGTGCCAGGTCGAGCCGGCCGGCGCCAGCGTCCCGAGCTTGATGGTGACCTGGGCCTGCGCGGTGGAGGCGGCGAGGGCGACGAGGGCGACGAGGAGGAGCTTCTTCACTGGGTACTCCTGGCTGGGACGGTGGCTGTGGCGGCTAGAGGAAGAGGTCGTCGGCGTGATCGAGCAGCAGCCGCGCACGGCGCTGGGCCAGGGTGTTGACGAGCCGGAAGCGCGGGGCGTCGTCGAGGTCGGCCTTCAGGACCTCCTCGAGGAGGGCGGTGAAGGCGGCCCGGTCCTGCGCCTGCACCAGCAGCCCCTCGGCCAGGGAGACGCGCGGGCCGAGCTTCTGATTCATGGAGAGCTGCAGGGCCCGGTCGTAGTGGGCCCGGACCCTGGCCGTGCCGCCGCCTTCGCGCTCGCCGCGGGTGGCGTCGTAGGCGATGAAGAACTCGTGCAGCGCGCCCTCGCTCCAGCCCTCGTCGAGGGCCAGCGCCCGCTCCATCATCGCCACCGGGGCCGGGAGCTCGGCCACCAACCCCAGGTCGGCCTTGCCGCTGACGATCGAGAGCGTCCAGGCCGAGGCGGTCCAGTAGAGGGAGGGGACATCCTCCTTTTTCGCCGCCGCCAGCGACTGCGGCAGGTCCTTCATGGTCTTGAGCCTTCGCCCCAGCCCGTCACGCTGCTCGTCGAGCGCCCGCAGGCCGTAGTCGCGGGCCCGCAGGAAGAGCCGCTTGGCACGGGCCCGGAGCGCCTTCGACTCCGCCAGCTTCCCGTCGAGGTCGGCGGCGTCGGCGTCGGCCGCCACGAAGGCGTAGGCGTACTGCGTGTAGCCGCTGCAGAGCGCCACCAGCAGGTGCTCGTTGCCCGGGTCGGAGGCGAGCACCGCCTCCATGGTCTTCAAGCCGAACGGGACGGCGTCCCGGACCAGCTCGGGGTCATCGTCGGTGGCGTAGGTGTCGCCGCCGGAGGTGAGCGCGCTGGCCGCCACCCTGGCGGCGAGCGTGGTGCAGCCCCCCGCCGAGGCGAGCGTGAGCATGGAGATGACGAGGAGCTGGCGACGTGGCATGGGACTATTCCATCGACGAGTTCATGGTACTCATATGCCCCCCGCCGGGCCGGGGGTCAAATACATCGAAATCCCCGTGAATACAGCTCACTCCTCCGATCCCGCCGACCTCCACGTCAAGCCCGGCACCCGCCTCGAGCGTGGGCTGGTGACCCTGCTCCTGCTGGCCATGATCGCGCTGCCGGCCGCCTCGACGCTGGCCCGGCGCTTCCTCGGCCGCGACCTGCCCGGCGCCTCGGTGCTGGCCCAGCACATCACCCTCTGGGTCGGCTTCCTCGGCGCCCTGCTGGCCACCGCCTCGGAGCGCCACCTCGGCCTCTCCACGCTCGGCGTGTTGGCGGACGGCCCGGTGCGCCGCGCCCTCCACGCCTTCAGCCAGATCGCCAGCGCCGCCGCCTGCGGCCTGCTCACTTGGGCCTCCCTCAAGCTGGTCGAGGTGGAGTGGGGCAGCCAGGGCGAGGTGGCCTTCGGCATCCGGGTGGCCTGGAGCCAGCTGGTGATGCCGGCCGGCTTCGCGGTGATGGCGCTCCGCTTCGCCTGGATGGCCGGCGCCTGCCCGCTCAAGCGCGGCGCCTGGTGCTGGGGACCGCGCGCGCTGGCGCTGGCCGCCATCCCGCTGGTCTTCCTGCTCGGCCGGGTGACCCCCACCGGCGGGGTGGTGACGGTGCTGCTGCTGGTGACCTTGGCTGCCTTCCTGGTCGGCGCGCCGGTCTTCGTCGCCATGAGCGGCGTGGCCATGGCGCTCTTCTTCCGCGACGGCGGCGCCTCCACCATCGCCGCGGTCCCGACCGCCACCTTCAACCTGGTCTCCTCCTCCACCCTGCCGGCCATCCCGCTCCTCACCGTGGCCGGCTACGTGCTGGCCGAGGGGGGCGCGGCCAGGCGGCTGGTGCGGGCCTACAAGGGGATGTTCGGCTGGATGCCGGGCGGCGTGGCGGTGATGGCGACCATGGTCTGCGCCGTCTTCACGACCTTCACGGGGGCCTCGGGCGTCACCATCCTGGCGGTGGGCGGGCTCTTGCTGCCGGCGCTGCTGGAGGACAAGTACCCGGAGGGCTTCTCGCTCGGCCTGGTGACCGCCTCCGGCTCGCTCGGACTGCTCTTCCCGCCTTCACTGCCCGTCATCCTATACGCCGTGGTGGCCGGCGCCGCCATCGACCAGCTCTTCATCGGCGGCCTGCTCCCGGGCCTGCTCATGATCGCGCTGGTGGCCGCCTACGGGGTCTGGACCGGCGTGCGCGCCGGGGCGCCGCGCCAGCGCTTCGAGCCGCGCGAAGCCTGGTCGGCACTCTGGGCCTCGAAGTGGGATCTCGGCCTGCCGCTGCTGGTGGTGGTCTCGGTCGCCGGCGGCTATGCCACGGTGGTGGAGGCCTCGGCGCTGGCGGCGGCCTACTCGATCCTGGTCGAGGTGCTGGTCTTCCGCGAGATCAAGCCCTTCCGCGACCTGCCCGGGGTCCTCTCCAGCGCCGCCACCTTGGTCGGCTCGGTGGTGCTGCTGCTCGGCACGGCGCTGGGCGTGACCAGCTGGTTCGTCGACGCCGAGATCCCGACCCAGCTGGTGGCCTGGATGACCACCCACATCCAGAGCCCGGCCCTCTTCCTGCTCATGCTCAACGGCGTGCTGCTGGTGCTGGGGAGCGTGCTGGAGATCTACTCGGCCATCGTGGTGCTGGCGCCGCTGGTGGCGCCGCTGGGGGTGGCCTACGGCATCGAGCCCATCCACCTCGGGGTGGTCTTCCTCGCCAACCTGGAGCTGGGCTTCCTCTTCCCGCCCATGGGGCTCAACCTCTTCCTCTCGGCCCAGCGCTTCCAGAAGCCGCTGCCGCAGCTCTACCGCAACGCCTTCCCCTTCCTGCTCATCATGTCGGCCGGCGTGCTGGCCATCACCTACCTGCCCATCCTGACCACCGGCGTGGTGCAGCTCTTCGCGCGCTAGCTGACCCGGGGTAAAGCGCCACCCGCTCGGCTTCTCGCGCGTGGAGCGCCCGCCGCGGGCCGTCGGCGACGCGGCCGCAGGGCCAAGCCGCCGGATCCCCTTCGACTTGTGGAGGCGACTCCGCCCGGCAGCCGATGTGGGCCCTTGCGCACCGGGCGGCGCTCGCGGCGGGCTGCACCGTCAAGGACGGGCTGAGCGTGCTGGTGACGCAGGAGCCGCCGGGCGCCAACTGCCCGGCGGGCGGCGTGAGGGTGCAGGTCGGCAGCGGCGCACCCACCTACGTCTGCAACGGCGCCGGCGGCAGCTCCTGCACCATCGTGACCGGGAACTATGGCACCTCGCTGGTCTGCACCGATGGGACCGCCACCGTGCTCATCCAGACCTACTCGATCGGCGGCACCGTGAGCGGCCTGCTGGGCGACGGAATCTGGCTCTACATGTGGGAGCCGGCCGGAGCCCGGAACCAGTTCGTCGCGGCCGACGGCGCCTACGAGTTCTACGGCCTCTCCGACGGCGACTGGTGGGAGCTGGGGTGGGGCTCGCCGGCCACCATGACGTGCACCGCCTCCACCGACTACGGCCTCATCTCCCGCCAGTCTGTCAGCAGCGCCGACATCACGTGCGCCTGCGCCCAGGGGCGCGGCAACTGCGACGGCGACCCATCCAACGCCTGCGAGACGACGCTCGCCTCCGACCACGGCAACTGCGGCGGTTGCGGCATCAGCTGCCAGGCGTTGGAGTCCTGCCTCTCCGGGGTCTGCTCGCGGCCGTCCTACGCGGTCAACGCTGGTCCCGCCTGGAGCGACGATCCCCCTGTCTACAGCTGCCTGGAGGCCTGCGCCCTGGTCCTGGGTGGGACGGCCTCGGGCTGGTCGTGCTCGACCGAGCCCAACGCCGTCAACCACCTCGCCTGGTACTCGGCCTACGGCAAGGACGACCACTGCGGACCCCTCGGGACGCCGCTGCCCGAGGACCAGAACCTCGGCGGCACCTACTTCGGCGGGGGCTACTCGGCCTACGTGAACGACCACTGTGGGCCGGCGTCGATCAACTACTGCTTCCCGGCGGGTCTCTAACCAGGCCGAGCGCGCCCGAAGGTCGCCCCCGGCCGTGCGCCGCATGGTAACGGTGGGGCATGGGACACCTCGGCCGCCTCAAGACGGAGTACCGCGACCTGGCCGGACGCCTGCAGGCCGGCCCGGTGGCCTACCCCGAGCCGGACGACCCGGCGGCGCGGGCCGGCTGGCAGGAGATCCTGGAGATCCTCTACACGCCCGAGGAGGCGGCGCTGGCGGCCCGCCTCCCGGTCCGCCCCATGTCGCTGGAGAAGCTCTCGAGGCGGGTCGGCCTCGCCCCCGAGGTGCTGCGCCCGCGGCTGGAGGCCATGGCCGACAAGGGGCTGGTGATGGATCTGGTCCAGGCCGGGACCGGCCGCACCGCCTGGTTCCTCTCCCCGCCGGTGGTCGGCTTCTTCGAGTACTCGCTGATGCGCGCCAGCGACTCGGTGCCCAAGCGGCGCATGGCCGAGGCGCTGCACGCCTACACCCACGGTGACGAGGCCTTCGCCCGTGAGGCCTTCGGCGGCGGCACCGTCATCGGCCGGGCCCTGGTCCACGAGACGGCGCTCGGTGAGGACCCGCTCCCCGAGGTGCTCGGCTGGCAGCGGGCCACCGAGGTGATCGGCGAGGCCCGGGCCTGGGCGGTCTCGCTCTGCTACTGCCGGCACAAGGCCGAGCACCTCGGCGAGGCCTGCGACGCCCCCATGGACAACTGCCTCTCGATCAACGGCGGCGCCGAGTTCGTCATCCGGCGCGGCTTCGGGCGGGCCGTGGAGCGGAGCGAGGCGCTGGAGCTGCTGGCCCGCTCGCGCCAGGCCGGGCTGGTGCAGATCGCCGACAACGTGCAGCACCGGCCCACCTTCGTCTGCAACTGCTGCGGCTGCTGCTGCGAGCAGCTCCAGGGGGCCAACCGCTGGGGGCTGGCCTCGGTCAATCCGAGCGGCTTCGCGCCGCGCCGGGAGGCGGCCACTTGCAGCGGCTGCTCGCGCTGCGCCCGGGCCTGCCCGGTGGCGGCCATCGAGATGGTGCCGGAGCGGCACGCCGGCAGGCCGAAGAACGGCCTGGCCCCGCAGGTCGACGGCGAGCGCTGCATCGGCTGCGGCGTCTGCGCCACCGCCTGCCACAAGGGGTCGCTCACCATGGAGCCGGGCGGTGCGCCTCGCCACGTGCCGGCCACCGCCGTGGAGAAGATGGTCCGCATGGCCATCGAGCGCGGCCGGCTGGCCGACCTGCTCTTCGACGAGGGGGCCGGCGGCGGCAGCCGCTTCCTCCACCACGCGGTGCGCGCGCTCACCCACCTCCCGCTGGCCTCGCGGGTCCTGGCCAGCGAGCAGGTGCAGTCACGCTTCGTGCGGGCCGCGCTGGCCGGGTTCAAGGGATAGATGACGACCGACCCGGGCACTCACCGGGTCTCCCGACCGAGAGTAGTAGGGAATCGGGGCACTCTCGGGCTGGCCTCGGCGGGCGACCTGGAGCCTTCCGTAGTGTCAGGAGGCGGTCGCGGTGAGCCCGGTGGAGCGAAGCGAATGGTCCCCAAGCCTTGAAGCGGTCGACCATGAGCCGGGCGGGAGCGTTTCGCCGAGGCGTAGGCGCACCTCTGCGTCCCTCCTGACTTGATAGTGCCTGGGCTCGGCTGCCGTTCTGGGGGGAGAGGCGTGGTTCGCAGCGCCTATCCGGCGCCGGCGCAGGCGACGCCACAGGCGACGCGCATCAAGTAGGTCCCGGCGGGGAAGACGGCATCTCGCTTGCCCTCGCGCCACTCGCTCAGCGCCTGCCGGTAGGCGGAGAGGAAGCTCACCAGCCTCCCCAGCGCCTCGATCCGCTTCCACTTGTCTCTCGTAGCCACCCGGGGGTTGAGCTGCCCGAGCGGCTCCACGCGCCTGGCCCGGGCGGTCGTCTTCTGCGCCAGCACCCGCGCCACGCCCAGGAAAGTACCGACCTTCCTCACCGCCTCCGCCTCCTTCTCGGCCAGCGCGGCCCAGATTTGCTCCCGGAACGTCTCTGCGGTCGGGAAGCCGGGCGGCGTGGTGAGCTTGAGGGGAACCGACTCGGGCATGCTTCCCTTGGGGTTGAAGAAGTGGTTGGGCCGTGGCACCGGGCGCGCGCCGGCCCCGATCTCCTCCGGCGCCGACCAGAGCCCCGGCCACCGACGGGCCGACCGGACCAGCCCGGCCGCCACCGGATTAGCGAGAGTGTAGGCGGTCTTGTCGACCACGGCCTGGCGGCTGGCCAGCTCGACGGCGCTGAAGCTGTCAGGACCCCAGAAGCCCTCGCGGTGCCCGAGCTGGGCGTTGATGGCCCGGGCAAGGAGACCGTCGAGATACTGCTGGAACTCCGGCAGGCGGGCGTCAGGGTCGGTGAGCACCAGGTGGTAGTGGTTGGACATCACGCAAAAGGCATGGACCTTGATGCCGTAGCGGTCGGCGGCGACCGCGAGGAGGTAGAGGAAGACCTGCCTGACCGCCTTGGATGGCCGGAGTAGAAATTGACGCTGCGTACAGCGGCGCGTGACGAGGTACGTGGTGCCGGGCAGGACTTGCCGAGGGGCGGTCATGCCCCTCAGCAAGGGCAGGACCCGTGCCACCAGCACCCCCCGCCATCACTGGGGATTTCAATTGGCCGCCGTCCGCGCCGCGGACCACCGGCCGTCCCGCGGAACTCTCGGTCGGGGTCGCCGGGGGTCGGGGGTCGCCGGGTCGCCTCCGGGGTCGCCTCGGCACCGGGCCGCGCGTGGTAGATGGTGCCGAGCCGATGAACTCCACCCTCGTCACCAGGCCCCCGCCCAACCTGCCACCGCACCGGGAGCGCTGCCTCCGCTGCCGTCGGCCGCGGCGGGCCTGCTGGTGCGAGCACCTGCGCCCGGTGGAGAGCGCCACCCGGGCCTGCATCCTCCAGCACGTCCGCGAGCGCAAGGTGGCCATCGGCACCGCCCGCATGGCCCACCTCTCGCTGCCCAACTCCGAGCTGCACCTCGGGGTCTGCTTCGAGGAGCACCAGCGGGTGCGCGAGCTGGCGGCGGAGCCGGGGACGGCGCTGCTCTTCCCGGGCGAGGGCGCGCTCGACCCGGCCGCGCTGCGTGGCCGGCCGCCCACCACGGTGATCGTGGTGGACGGCACCTGGTCGCAGGCGCGCAAGGTCATCAAGAAGAACCCGTTCCTGCAGGCCTTGCCGCGCCTGGCCTTCAGGCCCGATCGGCCCAGCAACTACCGGATCCGGGCCGAGCCGTCGGCGGAGTGCGTCTCCACCATCGAGGCGCTGGTCCACCTGCTGGGGGCGCTGGAGGGGGCCCCGGAGCGCTACCGGCCCATCCTCGAGGCCTTCGACCGGATGATCGACCTGCAGATCTCCGAGCAGCAGGGGCGCGCCGGCCCGCCACGGCGACTCTCCCGGCCGCGGGGCCGGCGGCCTCGCGTCGATGTCACGCTGGAGACGCTCCGGTCCCGGCCGGACGACGTGGTGGCCCTCTACGCCGAGGCGAACGCCTGGGCCACCGGCAGCGAGTTCGACGGCGAGGCCGAGCTGGTGCAGTT
The DNA here is from genome assembly GCA_025360965.1 of Anaeromyxobacter sp. GTDB lineage: Bacteria > Myxococcota > Myxococcia > Myxococcales > Anaeromyxobacteraceae > JADKCZ01. Next base: position 28,651 of record JANYBC010000256.1, read on the forward strand.
GGTGGCGGCCCGGCCGCTCGGCGGCGACCGGTTCGAGGCGGTGCTGGCGCCGCGCCGGCCGCTGGGACCCGGCGTGGCCACCCACCTGGAACTCGATGCCGAGCTGCTGCTTGCGGGCGAGCCGGGGGAGGAGGCGCTGGCCCGCTTCGAGGCCTTCCTGCGGCCGGGCGACCTCTTCTGCGGCTGGGGCCCGTATGCGCTCGGGCTGCTCCAGGCCGAGGGGGTGGCGATGCGCGAGTTTGCCGACCTACGGCTGGCCTGCGCCCGGACGCTGAAGCGGCGGCCGGGCGGGGTGGAGCAGGCGGTGCGGCTGCTGGGTGGCGCCGAGTTGCCCCCGTCCCTGGGACTCGGGAGAGCGGGGAGGAGGCTGGCGTCGTTGGTCGGGGTGCATCGCCTCCTGACCGACCGAGCGCAATGACCCGGTGAGGCAGGGTCAGTCGGAGCGGCGCCCCGGGCGGAGGGCGACGCTGGGCTGGCCCGGGGGCGTCACCCCCCACGCCTTGAGCCGCTTCCAGAGGGTCATGCGTGAGATGCCGAGTCGCCGGGCCGCCTCGGCCCGGTTCCAGTCGCAGGCTCCGAGGACCATCAGGGCTCGCGCCCGGTCGAACGGAGCGGTGGCGGTGACCGACGCCGCCGGCTCGCCGTCGTCGCCCGGTCCCTCGGTCGCCTTCGCGCGGAGGTCCTCCGGGAGATGGGCCGGCTCGATGAGGCCACCTTCGGCCCGCAGCGCGGCGAACTCCAGGGCGTTCTGCAGCTCGCGCACGTTGCCGGGCCAGGCGTAGGCGCCGAGCGCCGCGACGGCTCCTGGCGAGAGGCCGGCGGAGCGGACGCCCCCGTCGCGGACCAGCCGCGCCAGGTGCGCCTCGGCGATCGGGATGATGTCCTCGGCCCGCTCGCGCAGCGCCGGCAGGCGCACCGGGAAGACGGCCAGCCGGAAGTAGAGGTCCGCGCGAAACTTCCCCTCCTGGACCAGGACCTTCAGGTCCCGGTGGGTGGCGCAGATGAGCCGGACATCGACACGGACAGGGATCGACTCTCCCACCCGCTCCAGCTCGCGCTGCTCGATGACCCTCAGCAGCTTCACCTGCACCGCCGGGGAGACGTCGCCGATCTCGTCGAGCAGCAGCGTGCCACCGTTCGCCTCCTGGAAACGCCCCCGGCGATCGCGGACCGCACCCGTGAAGGCGCCCTTGACGTGGCCGAAGAGCTCGCTCTCCAGCAGGTTCTCGTTGAGCGCCGAGCAGGAGACCCGGACGAAAGGCCCGGCGGCGCGGCGCGACGCCCGGTGGATGGCGGTGGCGACGCACTCCTTCCCGGTCCCGCTCTCGCCCAGCAGCATGACCGTGGCATTCGAATGGGCCACCCGGCCGACGGTGGCGAAGAGCTCCCTCATGGGCGCCGAGCGCCCGATCATCCCGCAGAAGTCTCCCTCCTGGCCGGCGGCCGGCGGAAGACCACAGCGCGGCGCGAAGCCCTCTTCACCCACCTCGGTGAAGGTCTCCAGCGCGCCCTTCACCTCCCCGTCCGCCCCGGTCAGCGGCACGGCGTTCTTCACGATGAGCAAGAGGCGTCCATCCTTGCGCCGCAGGGTGCAGGTCTTGGAGGTGCGCCCCTGCTCGATGAGGCCGCAGCGAACCGGCCCGATGCCGCAGGCGCAGCCGTGGACGGCGTCGCCGGCGAGGATGGAGCAGTCGCGCCCCAGCGCCTCGGCGCGGCTCTAGCCGGTGATCCGCTCCGCCGTCCGGTTCCAGGAGGTGACCCTCCCAGCCAGGTCAATTGTGAAGACCGCGTCGGGAAGAGCATCCGCGAGGGTGAGAAGCGCCTCCTCCGAGCCGAGCCCCAGGTAGGGGAGCCTGGGTGCCGTGAGGCTGGAAAATGAGAGGCGAGTCGGCACGGTCATGCGCGGTTGGAGCCCCAGTGAACCGCTACGGTTCAGTTGAACGTTAGCGCGGTTCAACATGGCGCGGCGGCCTGACGCGGCGCGGCGGCAAGTCACCGCTCGTCGCATGGGTGAGGTGGCCCAAACCGTCTACCCGCCAGCGAAACGAGGGTGGGTCACGGGACCCAGCCTCTTGGTACGGAGGCTGCTCTGTCCACCACTGCGGAGCCGGGTCGGATGACCCTTCACCAGGCTCCCCGAAAGGACACTACGTGAGGCTCACTTCGAACATCTTACTCGCCGTCGCCGCCGCGGCCCTCGCCGCCTGCAGCAGCAGCAGCGAGAAGTCCTGCGCCGACTTCTGCGGCCCAGGCAGCGCCTGCGCAGGCGACCGGTGCATCCCCATCGCCTGCGCGCCGACGTGTGGCGCCGGCAGCGCCTGCCAGAACGGCGCCTGCGTGCCGGTCCAGGCCGTCACCTGCGGCACCGCCACTCCCGGCTGCGCCTCGCGCATCGTCAGCGGGCAGACCGCCAGCTGGGTCTCGCTGTGCGGGACCGGCACCGCCTGCGACACCGCCTCCGACCACTGCGTCTCTACTGTCGCCTTCCACGCCACGCTCGGTGAGGCGGGTGGCGCACTCCACGGCCCCTTCACCTCCGGCTACCAGGTGACCGCCGCCTGCGTCGGCTGCCACCCGGGCGCCGCCGCCCAGATGATGGTCTCGACCCACTGGACCTGGTCGGGCCCGACCCCGGACCTCGTCACCGCTGCCTCGCCGAACGTGATCCTCAACCCGGGCAACCTCGGCAAGTCGGGCCTCATCAACAACTTCTGCGTGGCCACGCCGTCCAATGACAAGCGCTGCGACCAGTGCCACGCCGGCTACGGGGGTGATCCAGACCTGGGCAAGCCGCAGAAGTCGGCGCGCGCCTACACCTCGGCCGCCACCAACACCGGCGACTCCTCCATCCCGCTGGAGCACCGCGTCGACTGCCTGGTCTGCCACTCCAACCCGGCGGCGGCCTACGCCAAGGATCCCAAGAACTTCGGCAACCCGGTCGCCACCCTCAACCTGGCGGTGGCCGCCCAGGATATCCGCAAGCCGACCCGCACCAACTGCGGCGCCTGCCACTTCTACGCTGGCGGCGGCGACAACGTGAAGCTGATGGGCTCCTCGCTCAAGAACCCCACCGAGGCCGTCGACGTCCACATGGGGCGCGGCATGGAATGCAGCGACTGCCACGCCAGCAGGGGCCACGAGTTCCGCGGCGGCGGCGTCCACGTTCCCACCCACGCCGCGCGCGCCGCCTGCACCGACTGCCACGCCGCCCAGCCCCACACCGGGAAGGTCCAGGCCAACGGCGAGACCTGGGATGCCCACACCGCCCGCATCGCCTGCCAGACCTGCCACATCCCGGCCTTCAGCCGCGGTCAGTTCGCCAAGATGAACTGGGACTGGTCCACTGCTGGTGACAACGTCACCTGCGCCGGGACGCCGAACTGCGCCGCCGGCGTGGCCACCGCCAAGGTGGCGGCCGACGGCGTCACCCCCGACCCGGCCTCCATCACCCCGGTGACCAACTACGACTTCATCAAGGGCAACTTCAAGTGGATGAAGAGCGTGGCCCCGGCCTACCGCTGGTCCAACGGCAAGTCCAGCCATGCGCTGGTCTCCGACAAGGCCAACTTCACCGCCCTCGGCCTCACCAGTGACGACGCCTCCCGCATCCCGCTCGGCGAGCCGGTGGGCGGCCCGGCCGATGGGAAGATCGCGCCCTTCAAGCTGATGCGCGGGCGGCAGGGCTTCTACATCAACGGCGACAACGGCTTCGCCATCGTGCCCAACGTGTTCGGGCCCGGCAGCTTCTGGGGCGTCATCCAGGCCACCGGCTACAACTTCGCCACCTACGACTTCGACGGCGCCGGCCCCGTCGCGGCGGGGCAGCCCTCGGTGGACGCGCTCTGGGGCAAGGTCTTCGCCCAGGGCGCCTTCGTGGCAGGGCAGGTGACCGCCAACACGCCGTTCGCCAGGTGGGACGCCGGCTCCCCGGCGACGCCCGGCTATGCGTGGCGCTACACCAAGCTCTACCTGGACCTGAATCACGAGGTGGCGCCCAGGGCCCAGGCGCTGGGGAAGGCCGGCTGTGGCGACTGCCACTCGGCCACGCCCAAGCTCCCGCTCTGCGAGCTCTACGCCGCGCGCACGCCCCCCTGGGGCGTGACCTGCCCGTAGCAACCTGCTGAAGAACCGGCCCCGATCACGCCTCGCTCGAGGCGCGGTCGGGGTCGATTCGACTCTGGCTTCAGCCGCCGGAGGACTTCTCCGGGCCGGTGGCGGGGCGTTGCGTCGCCGCAGCCGGCCAGAGCAGCCGCACCAGCTTCGGCTTGACCCCGGCTGCGTCGCAGAGGTCGAGCAGCCGCGCCTTGGCCCGCCCGTCCCCGGCCCGCACCTTCTTGCCGAGGATCAGTTCGTTCTTGAGCGAGTGCTCCCAGCCGGCCAGTTCGGTCACCGTCACCGAGTAGCCGCTCGCCTCGAGCGCCAGGGCCCGCACCACGTTGGTCAGGTGCGAGCCGAACTCGCGCCGGTGCCAGGGGTGCTCGAAGAGCGAGGCCAGCAGCGGCGCCGGGTCCGCGGAGCGGTGGAGTTGCCCGGCCACCTCGGCCTGGCAGCACGGCACCACCGCCACGTGGTCGGCGCCGGCGCGGATGGCGAGCGCCAGGGCGTCGTCGGTGGCGGTGTCGCAGGCGTGCAGCGCGGTGACCAGGTGCACGCGGGCGGGCGGGGCGGCGGCGCCGATCTCGGCCTGCTCGAAGTGCATGCGGGTGTAGCCGAGCCGGGTGGCCAGCGCCCGGGCCTTCTCCACCAGCTCGGGGCGCGCCTCGATGGCGTGGAGCGTTCCCTTGCCGGCCGGCTCGAGGAAGAGCTCGTAGAGGACGAAGCCGAGGTAGCTCTTGCCGGCCCCGCAGTCGACCAGCACCGGGTCGCCGAAGCGGGCCAGCAGGTCCTCGATGGCCGGGGCCAGCAGCCGGGCCAGGTGGTTGACCTGCTTCAGCTTGCGCAGGCTGTCGGCGTTGAGCTGGCCCTCGCGGGTCAGGATGTGGAGCGCCTTCAAGAGCTCCGGCGACTGCCCGGGGGCGAGCTCGCGGATGGCGGCCGCGCCCTTGGCCTGACGGCGACCGCTCCCGCCGTCGCCCGGCGCACCCGTCACTGGTGCGCCTCGGCGAGATCCGGGTGCTTCCCGACGAAGTCGTCGAAGGTGCCGGGGAAGTCGAGCACCGGCTCCGCCTTGTGCAGCACCCAGACCCGGGTGCCGACCTCGCGGATCAGCTCCTGGTCGTGGGTGACGATGAGGATGGTCCCCTCGTAGCGCTGCAGCCCCTCGGAGAGGGCGGCGATCGACTGCAGGTCGAGGTGGTTGGTCGGCTCGTCGAGCACCAGCACGTTGTCCTTGAAGAGCATCAGCTTCGACATCAGCAGCCGCACCGTCTCGCCGCCGGAGAGGGTGGTGGTCGGCTTCATCCGCTCCTCACCGGAGAAGAGCATGCGGCCGAGCAGGCCGGAGATCTCCTCGTTGGAGAGCTTGTCCTCCAGCTCGCGCAGCCAGCCGAAGGCGGTGGTGCCGGGGCGGATCACGCCGGCCTGGTCCTGCGGCAGGTAGCCGACCTGGGCCTGGTGGCCCCACTTGACGTGTCCGTGGTCCGGCTTCAGGTCGCCGGCGATCATCCGCGCCAGCGTGGTCTTGCCCACGCCGTTCTTGCCGATGATGCAGACCTTCTCGCCGCGGGTCACCAGCGCACTGAACTCCGGGATGATCTGCTCGTCGCCGTACTTCTTGGAGATCCCCTCGACGGTGAGCGTCTGCCGGCCGCTCGGGACCTTCTGCTCGAACTTGATGAAGGGGGCGGCGATGTTCGACCGCTTCATGTCCTCCAGCTTGAGCTTCTGCATGGCGCGGACTCGGCTCTGCACCTGCGAGGCGCGGGTGCCGGCGTGGAAGCGGGCCACGAAGTCCTGGAGCTGGGCCACCTTCTTCTTCTTGTCCTCGTTCTCCGACTCGACCCGGCTGCGGACCTGCCCCTTCTGCCGGACCATGTCGTCGTACCCGCCCGGGTAGAGGATGATGGCCTCGTAGTCGATGTCGGCGATGTGGGTGCAGATGGAGTTGAGGAAGTGGCGGTCGTGGCTGATGGTGATCAGCACCCCCTCGTAGTCGTGGAGGAACTGCTCCAGCCAGCGGATCGACTCGATGTCGAGGTGGTTGGTCGGCTCGTCGAGCAGCAGCCCTTGCGGCTTGCCGAAGAGCGCCTGGGCCAGCAGCACGCGCAGCTTGTAGCCGCCCGCCAGCGCGCGCATGGGCTGGTCGTGGAACTCGTCGTCGACGCCGAGGCCGGAGAGCAGCTGGCCGGCGGTGGCCTCGGCCGAGTAGCCGTCCTCCTCGGCGATGACCCCCTCGAGCTCGGCCAGCCGCATGCCGTCGTCGTCGCTCATCTCCGGCTTGGCGAGCAGCTGCTCCTTCTCCGAGATGGCCGCCCAGAGCGGCAGGTTCCCCATGAGGACGGTGTCGACGACCCGGTGGTCCTCGTAGCGGTAGTGATCCTGGCGGAGGATGCCGAGCCGCTTGGGGCGGAGCACCTGGCCGCTGTCCGAGTCCTCGTCGCCGGCAAGGATCTTCATGAAGGTGGTCTTGCCGGCGCCGTTCGGGCCGGTCAGGCCGTAGCGGTTGCCGGGCGCGAACGAGACGTTCACGTCTTCGAAGAGCTTCTTGGGGCCGAAGGCCTTGGTGACGTCCTGGACCGAGATCATGGGGAGCGGGTTCTAGCGGATGGGCGGCCGATCCGAAAGTAGTCGTCATATGCCCCATCCGGGTTCTGTCATGGACATCTCATGGACGTTAGCTCTACCCCTGGATCGGGAAATTACTCTCGGTCGGGAGCGGCAACGTGCGAATCGCCATCGTCGGCAGCGGGATCTCGGGGCTGGTCAGCGCCCATCTCCTCCACGAGGCCCACGACGTCGTGCTCTTCGAGGCCGGCGACCACGTCGGCGGCCACACCCACACGCATGACGTCGAGGTGGGCGGCCAGTCGCTGCACGACGCCCAGGTGGCCAAGATCGAGCGCATCTGCCGCAAGCTCGACCTCGGCCCTGGTCAGCACCTGCTGGAGATCGGCACCGGCTGGGGGGCGCTGGCCATCCACGCGGCCCGCCACCACGGCGTCCGCGTCACCACCACCACCCTCTCGCGGCAGCAGCACGAGGTGGCGACGGCCCGGGTCAAGGCGGCCGGCCTGGAGTCGAGGATCCGCGTCCTGCTCTCCGACTACCGCGACCTCGAGGGCAGCTACGACCGGGTGGCCTCGGTGGAGATGATCGAGGCGGTCGGCCGGGAGTACTACCCGGCCTTCATGCGGGTGCTCTCCGAGCGGCTCACGCCCGACGGGCTGGCGCTGGTCCAGGCCATCACCCTCCCCGACCACCGCTACGAACGCTCCAAGCGCGAGGCCAACCACATCAACCGCATCGTCTTCCCCGGCACCTGCATCCCCTCCACCACGGCGCTGCTGCAGGCCGCCTCCACCACCGGCGACCTGCGGCTCTTCCACCTCGAGGAGATCGGCCCGCACTACGCCACCACGCTGCGCCGCTGGCGGGAGCGGCTGCTCTCCCGCTGAGAGGAGGCCCGCGAGCAGGGGCGCGACGAGCGCTTCCTGCGGACCTTCGAGTACTACCTGGCCTCCTGCGAGGCGGCCTACGCGGCCAGGTACCTCGGCAACGTGCAGCTGCTCTTCGCGAAGCCGGGCTCGAGGAGCTGGCTACTTTCCGAACAGCTTGAGGATGCGCGGCGCCGCCGCGGAGAACTTCGCCTCGGCGTCGGGGAGCGGCCGGTCGAAGGGGTCGGTGAGCGTGACCCCGCCCATGCCGCCGTCCATGCTGTTGAAGGAGACCTTGAGGTCCTTTCCGATGGCTGCGAACTTCGGCTCCCAGCCCACGGTGGTGAGCACGAAGCGGTCCTGCGGCGCCTCGAACATCGACATCCCGGCGGCGTAGCTCTCGGGCGGGTGGGTGTCACCGAGCAGCGCCATCAGGGTCGGCACCACGTCGGCGTGGCTGGTGGGCGCGTCGAGCCGCCCCACCGGCACCCCGTCGCCCATCACCACCATGGGGACGTGGAGCTGCTGCACTGTGAGCGCCGAGCCGTGACCGACGTGCCCCTGCTCGCGCATCTCCTCGCCGTGGTCGCCGGTGACGATGACCAGCGGCCGGTGCCCCCGCTTCAGCTCGAACCAGGTGAGGAACTCGTCCACCTTCAGGTCGGCCTCGAAGGCCGAGTTGCGGGCCCGGTTGAGGATCAGGTGGCCGGGCGCAGCGCTGGCCTTGAGGATCCCGTCGCCGTCCCAGACCGGTGAGAACCTCGCGGCGCGCGCCGGGTAGGTGTAGTTGAAGTGGGTCCCGACGAAGAAGAGGAAGACGAAGACCGGCTGGTCGCCGGCCTGCTCCACGAAGCGGCGCCCCTCGGCCAGCATGGCGGCGTCGGTCTGCTCCGGGTCGAGGTTCTTCGGCCAGTCGGTCTCGAGCGACTGCTTCACGTCGCCGAAGACCTGCTCCCGCAGCCCCATCCAGTCGACCGACGAGGCGGCCAGGAACTTCGACTGGTAGCCGTTGGCGGAGAAGGCCCGGAAGAGCAGCGGCTTTCGCCCCGCCCCCACCACGGCGTCGAGCTTGTGGGCCTCGAGGCCGAAGAGCAGGCCGAAGACCGTGAAGTAGGTGGTCGGGGCCAGCGCGTAGTGGCGCTCGAAGACGGTGCCACCGCGCGCCGCGCGGGCCGAGAGCAGCGGCATCACCTTCGGGTCGAGGTAGTCGGCTCGTGCGCTCTCCAGCAGGATGAAGACCACGTCCGGCCGCTTCGTGAACTTCACCGAGGCGGGATCGATCCCCGGCGGCAGCTTCACGGCGCTCTCACCGGTCACCCCGCGGAGCGGGCTCCCCAGCACCTTGCGGCCGGTGAGCCCCTCCCAGAACTTGCCGAGCCGGACCGGCACCTGCAGCGGCAGCGCCTGGCCGGCGGCGAAGACGCCCGGACCGCCGAAGAAGGCCACGCTGCCCGAGTAGAGCCGCTCCGCGGTGGCCAGCAGCAGCAGCGCCACCGCCACCCTCCAGACCGGCTTCGGGGAGGTGAAGCTGCGCAGGAACCAGGTGCCGACCACCACCTCGGCCACCAGCCAGGCCAGCCCCTCGGCGAGGAACCAGGCCACGTCCGACACGGGGATGCCGGTCTCGCGCAGCGCGCTCGGCTGGACCGCCACCCGCAGGAAGAAGCCGTTGATGTGGAAGCCGACCGCCGCGTAGGTGCGCGCGTCGATGGCCAGCACCAGGGTGGCGACCGCGGTGAGGACCGGGAAGGTCCAGCGGTAGAGCCGGCGGGAGATCGAGAGCGGCAGCGCCACAACCCAGATCGCCAGCGCCAGCGTCACCGCCTGGACCACGAAGGCCGGGTAGAGCCAGGGCTGGAAGCCCTCGGGGACGCCGCGCAGCGCCTGGGCGATGGGACCCGAGAAGAGGAAGAGGAAGACCGGGACGTGGAGCAGCGCCCAGACCAGCCCGGGCCACCGGGGAGAGTGCCCCCCGACCACCGGCCGGGAGCCAGCCGCGCCATCGCCTGAAGAGCCCATGCGGGGGGCACCCTAGCCAAAGTCGGCGCGGGGCGCCAACCGGCCCGGATGACCCGACCGGCTCCGCGGCGGGAGGAGCGGCCGGGTCGTGGTAATCAAGGGTGTTCCCCTCGCCCCAGAGCCTGCCTGATGACGTCGCGCCCTTCCTCCTCACTGTTCGGCTGGCCCAGGCCCGCCACCGCCGTCCACGGTCACGAGGTGGTGTCCGTGGCGCTGCCGGGGCTGGCCCCGGTCTTGCTGGCGCGCTGGCTCCACCCCGAGGCGCGGCGGGCGCCGGAGACGGTCGAGCCCGCCCGCATCGCTTCCATGCAGGCCCACCTCCGCCGCGGTGACGTGGCGGTGGTGATCGGCGCCGCCGCCGGCGCCGAGGCGGTCGAGCTCGGGGTGGCGGTTGGTCCGGAGGGGGCGGTGCTGGCGCTCGAAGGCGACCGGGCGCTCTTCCCGGTGCTGGCCGCCAACGCGGCGCTCAACCGGGACGGGCTCCGCCTCTTCCCGCACCTGCTGGCGGTGGCCCGCGAGGGGCCGGCCCCCGACTTCGGCATCGCCACCCATCCGCTCGAGCCCTTCCTCGCCGCGCGCCACCCGGACCAGCTCCGGCGGCTTCGCTGGCTCTCCTTCCGCTTCGGCGGCCATGGGCCACTGCTGCTCGAGGCGCTGCGGCCGCTGGTGACGACGCGGCGCCCCCTGCTCCGCGTCCGGGTGGGGCGGACCGCCCGCCGGCCGCAGCGGCGCGCGCTGCTCAACTTCCTCGAGGAGCTCGGCTACCGCGTCGAGCGGTTCGGCGGCGACGGCACGGCCGAGCCGCTGACGCCGGCCAACGTCATGCGCTGGAAGCAGCTCGACCTGCTCGCGCTCCCGGACGGCGATCCGCGCACCTGAGGCGCCCGCTGGGTGGTGCCGGGCGCCGGGTGGCGCCGGGTGGTGCCGGGTGGTGCCGGGGCCCGACGCACGGTACCATCGGTCCAAGGGGGGTGCTCATGGCCGGTCAGACCGCACGCTCACGCCTCGGTGACGTCCTCCTCGACGCCCGCGTGCTCACCCGGGAGCAGCTCGACAAGGCCCTGGCCGAGCAGGGCGCCTGGGGCGGGCGGCTCGGCCAGGTCCTGCTCACCCTCGGCCTGCTCGACGAGCAGACGCTCGCCTCGGCCATCGCCAGGCAGCTCGGCATGCGGCTCGTCGACCTCGATCGGCTCAAGCTGCCGGAGGGTGTCAGCCAGCTCCTGCCGCTCGGCGTGGCGGAGCGCTACGGCCTCATGCCGCTGGGACGCCGCGAGGAGCCAAAGCGGCTCCTGCTCGCCTGCTTCGACCCGACCATGTCCGAGGCGCTCACCGAGGCGCAGAAGGCCTCCGGCCTGCAGGTCGAGGTCTACGTCGCCACCTCCTCCGCCATCGAGCGGGCCATCCGTCGGGTCTACTACGGTGAGGCGGCGCCCATGCCGGTGCCGGGCGCCGGCACCTTCACGATCACCCGCAACACGCGCGACCCTTCCGAGGGCGGCACCATGACCGAAGACGTCATGGAGCGGGTGGCCGAGCTCGAGCGCGAGGTGGAGAAGCTCAGGCAGCTCGTCGACACGCTGATCCGCCCAAGGCCGCGCTGAACGACGGTGTCGAATTCCCCTCGGGGTGCCAGCGGCCGCTCGACCGCGCTGTAGGATGGCGGCGTGCCCCTCGACGATCTGGTCTTCGCTGCCTGCGCCCCCGGCCTCGAGCCGGTGCTGGCCGACGAGCTGCGCGAGCTGGGGCTGCCCGCCACCGAGACCCCAGGCGGCGTCGAGACGCGCGGCGAGGAGGCGGCGGCGCTGATCTGCCTCGCCTCCCGGATCGCCGAGACGGTCCGCATCCGCGTCTACGACGGCCGCGGGGACGGCAGCGAGGCCGCACGCGCCGAGGCGCTTCGCCGCTATGGGGCCGGCGCCGACCTGCACGTCCGCCGCGCCGGCGGCCGGGTCTCGCTCTCGGTGGAGGCGGCCGGCGAGCCGCTCCATCGCCGCGGCTGGCGGGCCCGCATCGGCGCCGCGCCGCTGCGCGAGACGCTGGCGGCCGCCCTGCTGCGGGTGGCGGGCTGGAATGGCGACCGCCCCTTCCTCGACCCCATGTGCGGGTCGGGGACGCTGGCCATCGAAGCGGCGCTGATCGCGGCGCGGCGCGCTCCCGGGCTCGACCGCACCTTCGCCTTCGAGGCCTTCCCTGGCCATGACGCCCGCCGCACCGCCCGGCTGCGCGAGCGGCTCCGCGCCGAGGCCCGCCCCATCTCGGTCCCCATCCAGGCCTCCGACCGGAACATGGGGGTGCTCCGGCTGGCCCAGAAGAACGCGGCGGCCGCCGGTGTCGAGCGGTTCATCCGCTTCGAGCGCGCCGACGCCGCCAGCCTGGTCCCGCTCCCGGGCGGGGCCGGCCTCTGCGCCGTCAACCCGCCCTTCGGCGTCCGGCTCGACGAGGACGCGGCCGGGGCCTGGCGGGCGCTCGGCCAGCTCACGCTCCGCCTCCCGGGTTGGGCGCTGACCGTGCTCGGTCCCGACCGGGGGCTGGAGCGGCTGCTGCCGCTGCCGCCGCTGCGCGCCATCCCCATCCGAAACGGCGGGCTCGCCTGCCAGTTGCTGAGCTTCCAGCTCTAGTGCCGCGACCCAGGCCCTGCGGACCCAGGATCCGGGCGACCGGCCCGATCCGGTGCTGGTCGCGGTAGGGTCGGTGGATGTTCCGCCGCGGCCTGCTCTCCCTCGCCCTCCTCCTCGCCTGCACCGCCGGGGCCCAGGTCCGGCCCGCCCGGAAAACCCTCTCGGTCGCCGCGGCCGCCAACCTCAAGACCGCCGCCGCGAAGCTGAAGGAGGGGTTCGAGGCGGGGCAGCCCGGCGTCGAGGTGACGCTGACCTTTGGCGCCTCGGGGACCTTCTTCTCCCAGCTCCAGAACGGCGCTCCCTTCGACCTCTTCCTCTCGGCCGACCGCGACTACCCGGCCAGGCTGGTGGCGGCCGGCCTCGGTGCTGCGGCCGACGAGCGGGTCTACGCCATCGGCAAGCTGGTGGCCTGGCTGCCGCCCGGCTCGTCGCTCGACCTCCAGAGGCGCGGGCTGGCGGCGCTCACCGATCCCGGCGTGAAGCGGATCGCCATCGCCAACCCGGCCGTGGCCCCATTCGGCCGGGCCACCGTGGCGGCCTTGAAGGCGGCCGGCGTCCACGAGGCCGTCAAGGAGAAGCTGGTGCTCGGCACCAGCGTCGGGCAGGCGGCGCAGTTCGCCACCACCGGCGCCGCCGAGGTGGCCTTCCTGCCGCACTCGCTCACCCTCGGGGAGGAGCTCTCCGGCGGTCGCACCTGGCCCGTGCCCGAGACGCTCTACCCCCGCATCGAGCAGTCGGGCGTCGTGCTGGCGGCCGGCAAGGCGCCGGACCTGGCCCGCGCCTTCCTGGCGTTCATCACCGGCGAGCAGGGGCGCGCCATCCTGGCTCGCTCCGGGTACGGGTTGCCGTAGGGGCGGCCTCCAGCCCGGCCTCAGTCCTTGTTCTTGGCGTGGCGCACGTCGGTGCCGCGCACCATAAAGATCACCATCTCGGCCACGTTGGTGGCGTGGTCGCCGAAGCGCTCCAGGTGCTTGGCCGAGAACATCAGCGAGGTGGCCCGGCGGATGGCGCGCGGGTCCTCCATCATGGTGGTGAGCAGCTCGTTGAAGACCTTGAGGTAGAGGGCGTCGAGGTGATCGTCGGCCTCCAGCACCTCCTCGGCCTTGACCGGGTCGGCGGTGACGAAGGCGTCGAGGGCCTTGGCCAGCGCCGCCTCGCTCAGCGCGGCCAGCCGCCCCAGGTCGTGCAGCGGGCGGAGCGCCGGGGTCTGGGCCAGGTCGACGGCCCGCCGGGCGATGTTGACGGCCAGGTCCCCCATGCGCTCCAGGTCGGTGACGATCTTGAGCGAGGTGGTGATGAAGCGCAGGTCGCTGGCGGCCGGCTGGCGCAGGGCGAGGATGCGCCGGCAGGCGCCGTCGATGTCGACCTCCAGGCGGTTGACCAGCTTGTCCTTGCGGATCACCTGCTCGGCCATGGCGGCGTCGCGCTCGACGATGGCCCGCACGCTCCCGGCGATGGCCGCCTCGACCAGGCCGCCCATCTCCAGCAGCCGCTCCCGGAGGGCGTGCAGCTCGGCCTCATAGGACTTGTCGATGTGGGTCTTGATCATGTCTCTCCCCGATCCCCAGGCGCGGCAGTGTACCGCTAGCCGAACTTGCCGGTGACGTAGTCCTCGGTCCGCGGCTCGCGAGGGTTGGTGAAGATCTGCTCGGTGGAGCCCACCTCGACCAGCTCGCCCATGTAGAAGAAGGCGGTGGTGTCCGAGACCCGGGCCGCCTGCTGCATGTTGTGGGTGACGATGGCGATGGTGTAGCGCGCCTTGAGCTCGTGGATCAGGTCCTCGATCTTGGCGGTGGCGAGGGGATCGAGAGCCGAGGCCGGCTCGTCCATCAGCAGCACCTCGGGCTGGACCGCCAGCGCCCGGGCGATGCAGAGCCGCTGCTGCTGCCCGCCCGACAGGCCCAGCGCGTTCTCCTGGAGCCGGTCCTTGACCTCTTCCCAGAGCGCGGCCCCCTGCAGCGAGCGGATGACCCGCTCCAGCAGCAGCGTCCTGTCGTTCAGGCCCGCCACCCGGAGCCCGTAGGCCACGTTCTCGAAGATCGACTTCGGGAACGGGTTGGACTTCTGGAAGACCATGCCGACCCGCCGGCGCAGCTCCACCGCGTCGAGCCGGCCGTCGACCACGCTCTCCCCGTCCAGCAGCACCTCGCCCTTCATGGAGGCGCCGGGGATCAGGTCGTTCATGCGGTTGAGGGCGCGCAGGAAGGTCGACTTGCCGCAGCCCGACGGGCCGATCAGCGCGGTCACCTGCTTCTCTGGCAGCACCAGGTCGACGTCCTTGACGGCGATCTTCTCGCCGTAGGCGACCTGGAGCTTCCTCGCCTCCATCTTGGGGCGCGGTGCGGGAGCGGAGGGTTCGGGGCTCATGGGCTCAGGCGCCGGCGGCGGCGGCGCGGCGGGTCCGCACGCGCAGCACGATGGCGATCAGGTTGAGGAGGAAGGTCAGCGAGAGGAGCACGAGGACGGTGGCGTAGAGCAGCGGCTTGGTGGCCTCGACGTCGGTCGACTGGGTCGCCAGCACGTAGACGTGGTAGCCGAGGTGCATGAACTGGCTGAACGGCCCGTTCGGCAGGTCGGGGAGGAAGTAAGCCACCCCGGTGAAGAGGATGGGGGCCACCTCGCCGGCGCCCCGGGCCACCGCCAGGATGGCGCCGGTGAGGATGCCGGGAACGGCGCTCGGCAGGATGACCCGGATCAGGGTCTGCGACTTGGTGGCGCCCAGCGCCAGCGAGGCGTCGCGCCAGTCGCGCGGCACGGCCCGCAGCGCCTCCTCGGTGGAGACGATCACCACCGGGAGCGTCAGCACCGCCAGGGTGAGCGCCGCCCAGACCAGCGCCGGCTGCCCGTAGCGCAGCGCCCCCTCGGCCGAGAGGGCCCGGTCCATGTTGCGCCCGAGGAACTGGATGAAGAAGCCGAGGCCGAAGAGGCCGAAGACGATGGAGGGGACGCCGGCCAGGTTCTGCACCGCCACCCGCACCGCGCCGGCGAGGCGGGAGTCCCGGGGCGCGTACTCGTGCAGGTAGACGGCGGTGAGCACGCCCACCGGCATGACCGCCACGGTCATGAGCAGGGTCAGGACCGCGGTGCCGTAGATGGCCGGGAAGATGCCCCCCGCGGTCATGCCCTCGCTGGGCGCCTGGGTGATGAACTCGAGCGAGAGGCGGGTCCAGCCGCCCGCCACCACGTCCCAGAGGATGAAGCCGAGCATGACCACGATGAGCAGCGCCGCCACCCCGGTGGCGCCGGTCAGCGAGGCGCCCACCAGCTTGCGCGCGGCGAGCTTCACGCCGCGGCTCCGGACATGCGGCGCACCAGGCGGCGCACCACCACCGCCGCCAGGCTGTTGAGGATGAAGGTGAAGAGGAAGAGTTCGATGCCGAGGAAGAAGAGCACGGAGTAGTGACCACCGCCGACGACCACCTCACCCATCTCGGCGGCGATGGTGGCCGGCAGGGTCCGGATCGAGTCGCCGAAGGACCAGGTGGTGGTGGCGGCGTTGCCGGAGGCCATCAGCACGATCATGGTCTCGCCGATGGCCCGGCCGAAGCCGAGCACCACCGCGGCCAGCACGCCCGGCGCGGCGGCCGGCAGCACCACGCGGAAGGCGGTCTCCCAGCGGGTGGCCCCCAGCGCCAGCGAGGCCTCGCGGAAGGCGCGCGGGACGGCGGTGAGGGCGTCCTCGCTCACCGTGTAGATGACCGGGATGATGGTGAGGGCCAGCGCCAGGCCGGTGCCCACCGCGTTGAGGCGGGAGGTGAAGCCGAAGGCCGACTGGAGCCAGGAGGCGAGCACCACCAGGGCGAAGAAGCCGAGCACCACCGAGGGGACGCCGGCCAGCAGCTCGATGACCGGCTTGAGCACCTCGCGCAGGCGCGGCGGGGCGAACTCGGAGGAGAAGACGGCGGCGGCGATCCCGACCGGCACCGCCACCAGCATGGACACGGTGGTGACCTTGAGGGTGCCGACGAAGAGCGGGATCATCGAGTACTTGGGGATGTCGCCGACAGGCTGCCAGATGAACGCAGCCGGGCGGCCGGCGCGCCAGACCTGGGGCAGGAACATCCGGGCCAGGTCGGTCTCCTTGGCCAGGTCCGGGTTGCTGAAGAGCGGGAGCGCCTCGCGGGCGACGAAGACGAAGATGAGGACGACGGCGGCGATCCCGGTGAGGGCCACCAGCGTGACGCCGAGCTCGATGGCCATCTCCTGGACCTGCCGCCGCCGGACCGCCGCGACCTGGGTGGCGGCGCGCTGCTTGAGGAAGGTGGTCATGGCCGTCACGGATCCCGATCTCTCACCTCTATATGTCGGGTTCGAGGCGGCCGCGTGACGGTGAGGTGACGGCGTTACCTGACCGGGTAGTAGCCGACCTTGACGACCAGCGCCTGGCCCTCGGCCGAGAG
>JANYBC010000009.1 GCA_025360965.1 Anaeromyxobacter sp.
CATCGGCATCGAGGCGAGGTCTTCTGCCCTGGGCGCCGGTCCGTACTTCGCTTACTAGTCCCGCTTACATCTCCTTGAACCGGCCGGCGTAGGCCCGGCTCACCGCCACGGTCCGCTGCGAGTCGCGCAGGTGAACGGTGAGCTGCCCGCCGAAGTCCCGGCTCACCCGGGCGATGGCGGCGACGCGGACGATGGCGCTGCGGTGGACCCGCCAGAACCTGGACGGGTCGAGCTGGGTCTCCAGCTCCTTGAGCGGCGTCCGGATCACCCACTCCCGATCGCCGGCGTGGGCCAGCGTGTACTTGTCCGACGACTGGAAGAGGTCGACCTCGTCGACCGCCACCAGCAGCAGATCCTCCCGCTGCTGGACCTGGAGCCACTGCAGTTTCCCGGCGCCGGGGCGGAGCCGCTCGGCCAGTTGCTCCATCAAGGCACCGAGGTCGGGCGGCCGGGAGGCCAGCCGGGTGCGCAGCCGCTCGACGGTGCGAGCCAGCCGCTCGTCGCTGACCGGCTTCAGCAGGTAGTCGACCGCGGCGCTCTCGAAGGCCTGCACGGCGTATTGATCGAAGGCGGTAACGAAGGCCACGTGGCAGCGGCCGGCCAGGCGCCGGGCCACCTCGAGCCCACTCATGCCAGGCATCTGGATGTCGAGGAAGGCGATGTCGGGCTGGAGTCGATCGACCAGTGACAGGGCCTGCGCACCGTCGTTGGCCGTCCCCACCACCTCGAGCTCGGGCCAGCTGGCCGCCAGCGCCTTCCGGAGCTGGGCCACCAGCACGGGCTCGTCGTCGACGACGATGGCGGTGGGTCGTGGCATGGCGGGCGCTCAGGCGGCCGGCGCCGCCGCGGTGCTGGCGACCGGCAGCGTGATGGAAGCGCACAGCCCCTCGGGCCGGTTGGGGCGCAGGGTGAGCTCGCCCCGGCCGCACGAGACCTGGCCGACCCGGGCACGGACGTTGGAGAGGCCGACGCCCGGCGGGCTGGACCGGTTCATCCCCAGGCCGGTGTCGGAAACCTCGAGCAGGAGCCGATCGCCCTCCCGGGTGACGCGCACCGAGACGGCGCCGCCGCCCGGCTTGGGCTCGAGGCCGTGGCGCACCGCGTTCTCCACCAGCGGCTGCAGCAGGAGCGGCGGCAGCTCGAGGTGGCGCAGCTCGGGAGCGGCCTGGATGTCCCAGCGCAGCCGGTCGCCGAGCCGCACCGCCTGGATCTCCAGGTAGGCCCGGACCAGCTCCAGCTCCTCCCCCAGCGTGGTCGGCCCGGCCCGGGTGCGCTGCAGCGAGGCCCTCAGGTAGGCGGTGAGGTTCTCCAGCATCCGCCTGGCGTCGGCCGGCTTCTCGTCGATGAGGTGGAGGACGTTGGAGAGGGTGTTGAAGAGGAAGTGCGGCTCGATCTGGGCCTGGAGGAGCTTGAGATTGGACTGGGTGAGCCGCTGCTCGCTGATGACCCGCTCCAGGAGCTCCTCTCGCAGCCGGGCCTCGCCCGCCACGATCCGCTCGGTTGAATGGAAGTAGTAGGAGGCCGCCGCGCCGAAGATCAATGCCCCGCCCAGCACCGAGGCGAAGATGCGGGGATGCTGGGTGATCTGCTCGGCGATCGGCCCGCTGCCGGCCAAGGCGATGAGCCCGATGCCCGCCCCGGCGCCGATCGGAATGGCGACCAGCGAGACCAGGAACCGCGGGATCTTTGGCCGGACCGCCAGCACCGCCCAGGAGGCCACCAGGATGCTGAGGCCGATGGCCTGCGAGGTAACCAGGGCCCATCCGAAGCTGATGGGCATCACGGCCACGCAGAAGACCGCGATGGCCGTGTTGAAGGCCACGGTGATGGCGAGCTGGCGCGGAAAGTCGGACAGGCCGGGCGCGGGCTTCGCGCGGGAGCTCATCTGGCCATCGTTCACCCGAACCGGATTGGATGCAACGTCATGCCGGGCCCGGCGCTGGGGAATCAGGCTCACCAGCGCAGCTCCCAGGAGGCGCTGAAGGTGCCGCCCTGGGGGAGGAGCCGGACGGCGGCGTC
>JANYBC010000023.1 GCA_025360965.1 Anaeromyxobacter sp.
TACGGGATTGATAGCATCGTCTATATGGGCACGAAGCTGCAGTCCTTCACCGACACGACGATGAGCGCGACCGTGAACGGCACGGTGACGAAGTACGGGTACAGCTACGACGAAGCTGGCCGGCTGGCGACGGCGAAGGCGTCGCGGGTGGGGCCGGCGGTGATCTCGCAGGGGTACGGGCAGAGCTACTCGGCGAGGGACCCGGCCTGGAGCACGCCGGGGGCCTCGCAGGAGAACCTGGAGCGGGTGACCGACGTGACCGGCACGACCGACTACGGCTACCAGGGAGACCGGGCCACCACGCTGACCGGCGCGCTCACCGCGAGCATCGCCTACGACCACGCCGGGCGGGCGACGAGCCGGACGGCCGGCGGGCCTGAGCTGGAAGGCTTCGTCCACGACACGCTCGAACGGCTGACCACGATCCGGCGCAACGGTGCGGTCTCGGAGATTTTGGAGTACGCCCCCACGGGAGAGCTGCTCTTTCGGAAGCTGGGGACGCAGGGGACCTGGTACGTGGGGTCGGTGGGGACGGTGACGGCGACGGTGGCGGCGAGCTGCCTGGGCATCGACACCGTCAGGACCCCGGTCGGCTATGTCTGCTCGGCGGTGGCGGGGTCGGTGAAGGTGGCGGCGCACGTGCAGGTGGCCGGGGGGAGGGTGGCGAGCATCCGGGCGGCGGCCGGTGCCGGGGTCGACCCGGTGAGCGAGGTGCTCTACTACCACCGGGACCTGCAGGGGAGCGTGGTGGCGACCAGCTACCGGAGCGCCGGCCTGAGCGGGTACCTGGGGGCGAGGTACCGCTACACGCCCTACGGGCAACTCGACCGGGCGGAGAACGTGACGGCCTTGAGCGACTCGGAGCTGGGGTACACCGGCGGGCTGCGGCTCGGGTACGCGGCGGGGGCGGCGCAGCAGGGGAGCCTGGTGCTGCTGGGCGCGCGCGTCTACCACGCCGAGCTGAAGCGCTGGCTGGTGCCCGACACGATCGACGGGCGGAGGTACACCTATGCGGGCGGGGACCCGGTGAACTTCGTGGATCCGGGGGGGAGGATGCCGATCCAGGGGGGTGGGGGCGGGGGTGGAGTTGGCGGCGGCGGAAGCCAAACCGTTAGCGCAGGCGGGTTGACGAGCAGTCTGGGTCTACAGGCGGTGATGGCCAACGCTCCGGTTGGTCGGTGCAGTGTCGTGCCAAAGGGGGAACCTTGCATCGACAACGACGGGAACTACGTCGCTAGCAACCCCGCGGACTATTGCAGCCAAAATCCAGGCGACACGGCGACCTGCGGGTGGGGCTCCAACTCGAGACCGCCGCCGGGGAACATGTCGCCGGAACCCGGTGCGGGGGGAGGTGGGGGCAGAGGTCCAAGTCGGTGGGATCGATTCCTTAGCCGAACCAAATGGAACTTCAATACAACCTGGGACGTCATCGTGTCGCCAGTTGGAGCCGTATGGCGAAAAATGACTACCAATTCATTCGGGGATGGCAAGGAACTAGCGCTTGGGATCTCCTTTGACTTCGCTCTGGGTGTGCCCATTGAGGCCTACCTCTCCCAGTATGGCATTGGCGTGTGGGCGATGGGCGAACAGGCGCTATTCCAGGGCGGCTTGGTTGTGACCGGAGGGGATGTACTCGTGGGGCTCGGTGTTGGGCTCGGATCTGAAATTGCCTTCGGCACGGGCATGGCGTTCTTTGGAGTTGGGATAGGTGCGATAGTTGAGGCGGGAGGGTACACATTGCTCTTCGATAGGCATCCTTAGCCATGGCGTACCTGAAACCTGACCGCCTTAGAGCAGGCGCAAATATCCTGAAGTGGATGGCTATGGGCAGTGCTGCAATTGCAATCACGGGCATCATGACTCGTGACATGGGTTGGGTACTTGCAGAGGGTCTCTGGCTCGCGCTGGCGTATGGCCTGACCCGGCGGATGACGCGCTGCCCGGTGTGCCACCGTTCAGCTCTCTGGTGGAATGCGACCCACGCGGAGGCCGGACTATTCCCAACCGGAGTCTTGGGACTCAAGGCGTGCCCTTGGTGTGGAGAGAAATAGCCACTTGACCAACGACGAGTCCGGCCGCCTGGCGACGGCGAAGGCGACGCGGGTGGGGCCGGCGGTGATCTCGCAGGGGTACGGGCAGAGCTACTCGGCGACCGACCCGGCCTGGGCCGTGCCAGCAGGCTCTACGATGGGCGCCCCCGGCGCTTCGATGGACAACCTGGAGCGGGTGACCGACGTGACCGGCACGACCGACTACGGCTACCAGGGAGACCGGGCCACCACGCTGACGGGGGCGCTCACGGCGAGCATCGCCTACGACTTCGCCGGGCGAGCGGCGGGCCGGGTGGCGGCGGGGCTGGAGGTGGAGGGCTTCGTCCACGACACGCTCGACCGGCTGACGCAGGTGAGGCGCAGCGGGGCGCTGAGCGAGATCCTGGAGTACGCCCCCACGGGAGAGCCGGTCTTCCGGAAGCTCGGGACGCAGGCCAAGGCAGTACCCAACCGAGGCCCCTCCTTCGTGAGTTCTGACGTCAGAACTGGACCCTCAGTATGTCTAAGCAACTACCGCTGTAATAACGACGACTTAGATTTGCGCTGCAGCACGGACCCAGAGTCACTTTGGACGTCCAAAGTGACTCTGGGTCCGCGTAGCGCGAGCTGCTGCGCCGCCAGGTCGGCCCGTGCTCGGGGTCGAACTGACGCCCAGGCCACGTGATCCGGGAGTGCGGGAACGGGTTAGGATCCGACACGTGACCGCGCATCCCATCGAGCAGGTGCTGTCGGCGCTCAACACCGCCGGAGTGCGCTATCTCGTGGTCGGCGGCGTCGCGGTTGTCCTCCACGGTCACCTGCGGACCACCGCCGACCTCGACTTGGTGGTCTCGCTCGAGCCAGCCAACGCCCTGCGCGCAATCGAGGCGCTCACCGGCCTCGGCTATCACCCCCGGGCGCCGGTGGCGGCGGAGCGCTTCGCCGACGCCGCAGAGCGCGCCACCTGGATCGCCGAGAAGGGGCTCACGGTATTCTCCCTCTGGAGCGATCGCCTGGCTTCACTGGAGGTAGACCTCTTCGTTCGCGAGCCGTTCGACTTCGAGCAGGCCTGGGAGCGCCGGGTGACGGTGTCGCTCGACACCACCACGGCGACGGTGGTCGGACTCCAGGACCTGCTGGCCTTGAAGCGCGAGGCGCGACGGCCCCAGGACCTCGCCGACGTCGAGGCCCTCCTGGCCATCAACCCGGCCGGAAGGACTCCATGACCGGCAAGCGCGGCGAACCGGTCGCCTGGCCGCGAGGCTGGGCCGAGCACCGCAGCGCGCAGGCCCAGGCCCTCGGTTCGCGGCTCACCCCGGCCGAGCGGCTCCGCTGGCTGGAGGAGACGATGGCGACGCTGCGCCGGTGGGTGGGGCGCGCCGCGGCTCAAGGCCGACGCTCCGCTCCGCCCGGGCACGAGCCGCCGGACCGGTAGGGTGCTTGGAGGGGTGCTTGGAGCCCGCAGGTTGGAGGCGGCAGCGGCCCCCCCCCCCCGGGGCCGCCCCCCGCCTCCTTGCACCTGAAAACCAATGAGCCTATCCTTGCAGCTGCAGCCGAGCCGCGAAGGAGCCAGGATGACCCGACTCGCCACCGCCGCCACCCCCACACCGGGCGCCGTCCTCACCAAGGCGACGCTGCGGGCCGCTCGGCTCCTCGGCCTGACCGACGCCGCCCTCGGGGCCATCCTCGGCATCAGCGGCGCCTCGGTCTCGCGGCTGGGCGGCGGCCACCGGGCCATCGCCCCGGCCGACAAGGAGGGCCAGCTGGCGGTCCTCTTCCTGCGCATGTTCCGCAGCCTCGACGCCCTGCTCGGCGACGCCGCCAGCAGCCGGGCCTGGCTGCACGCCGAGAACTCGCACCTCGGCGGCGTCCCCGCCGGCCTGATCCGTTCGGTCGAAGGGCTGGTCCATGTCACGCAGTATCTGGACGCGCTGCGCGGGAAGAACTAGGGCCACCCGGCTCGAGTGCCGGGCCTGGCGGGTGGTCGAGGGGCAGCACATCCTCTCGACCCGCGCGCTGGTCGACTCGGCCGCCGAGCACGACCTGCTCGAGGCGCTCCTCGACGGCTCGAAGCCGCCGCTGCCGAAGGGCAAGGAGTTCGCCGGGCTCCACCACCTGCTCTTCACGCCGTTCCGCTACCCGCCGCTCCGTCACGGCTCGCGCTTCGGCGGCCGCCACCAGCGCGGCCTCTGGTACGGCGCCGAGGCGCTGGAGACGGCCCAGGCCGAGCACGCCTACTACCGGCTGGTCTTCTTCGCCGGGACCGCCGCGGCGCTGCTCCCCAACACGCTGGCGGTGACCGCCTTCCGCGCCGGCGTCGAGACGGCGCTGGCCATCGACCTGACCCGGGCGCCGTTCGAGGCCTTCCGGGCCAGGCTGGCGTCACCGACCTCCTATGACGAGGCGCAGCGGCTCGGCGGCGAGATGCGCGCCGACGGCATCGAGGCGGTGCGCTACCACTCGGCCCGCTGCCCCAGGGGCGGCCTCGGCGTCGGTCTCTTCACGCCGGCCGCCTTCGCCTCGAAGTCGCCGCTCCGCCCCGCCCAGAACTGGCAGTGCACGGTCACCGCCCAGCAGGACGTCGAATACCGGCGGCAAGGGGTGGCCGGGGTCGAGCGGGTCGCCTTCTCTCGGGCCACCTTCCTCGTGGACGGGGAGCTGCCGAGCCCGGCGGTGTAGCCGCCTGGCCAGCCCCCAAGCAGAGTAGGTTCCCACCATGTCCGCTCCGCCCGCGAGGGCCCTCGGCGCCACCGCCACCGCCACCGCCACCGACTCCGGCCCCGCCACCGACTCCGGCCCCGCCACCGACTCCGGCCCCGCCGAGCAGGCCTGGCCGCGCCGGCGCGTGGCCGCGGTCGCGGCGCTGCTCACGCTCGGTGCGGCGCTGGTCCGCTGGCTGGCGCGCCCGGGACGTCCGATGTGGGGCGACGAGGCCTTCACGCTGGCGCTGGTCCGCTACCCGGCCAACGAGATCCGCGAGTTCCTCACCCACCGCGAGGTCAACGGCGGCAGCTACACGCTGCTGCTGCACGGCCTGCTCTCGCTCACCGACGCGCTCGGCGTCGAGCAGCTGGCCGCGGCGCGCGGCCTCTCGGCCCTGCTCGGCGTCGCCTCGGTCCCGGCCTTCTACCTGCTGGCCCGCCGCCTGGCCGGCGAGCGGGCGGCGCTGCTGGCCGGGCTGCTCCTCGCCGTCAACCTGTTCCACGTCGGCTACAGCCTCGAGGCCCGCGCCTACACCCTGGCGGTGCTGCTGGTGATCCTCTCCTCCTCGGCGCTCATCTCGCTGCTCGACGAGCCGCGCTGGAGCGTGGCCCTCCTCTTCGGCCTGCTGGCCGGCCTCGCCACCTGGGCCCACCTCTTCGCCGCTCTGGTGCTGGCCGGGCAGGGGCTGGCCGCGCTCACCCACCCGCGCCTCCGCTCGGCCCGCGGCGCGCCGCTCGGCGGCCTGGCGCTCGGCGGCGCCCTCTCGCTCGCCGTCATGGCCCGGAGCGCCTGGGGCGACGGCGGGCAGGTGGTCTGGGTCGGGGCGCTCGGCTGGGACCAGTTCACGCTGCTCCTGTGGCGGCTGAGCGGCGGCGTCCGGCTGCTGCTGGCGCCGGTCGCCATGGGGCTCGGCGCGGCGCTGCTGGCCATGCAGCGCGGGGGGCGCGAGCGCTTCCTGATGGCGCTCACGCTCGCGCTGCTGCTGGTGCCGCTGCTCATCACGGCGCTGGTCTCGACGGTCAAGCCGATGCTGGTGGCCCGCTACCTGCTGGTGGCGCTGCCCGGCTTCCTGCTGCTGGCCGCGCTCGGCGTGGCGGCGCTGCGGCGCCCGGCGCTGCTGATCGGGGTGGGGGTGCTGCTGGCGGGGCTCGGCCTGCGGGAGGTGCGGCTCGATCGCTTCGGCGACCCGCTCTGGCAGCCGATCGACACGGTGGCGGCGAGGGTGGTGGCGCTGGCCCGGCCAGGTGACGTGCTGGTGGTGAGCCACCCGGCCCTGGCGCTCTCGCTCGACCGCGAGCTCGGCCGGCTGGGGCGCGGGCCGGGGCCGGAGCGGGCCTCGCCGGTGGCCGACGACCTGCTCGACCTGCACGGCGAACGGCGCCCGCCACTGGCTGAGCGGGTGCGCGGCCACGCCGGCGTCCTCTTCCTGCTCTTCGCCGAGCAGCCGCAGTCTGCGCAGCTGCGCGAGTCGCTGGCGGCCGTCAGCGAGGTGACCAACGACGAGAGCTACGGAGGCGTCCGGTTGCTGCGGCTGGAGCGGCGGTAGCGCCGCGTGGCCTCGACCCGCACCTCGTGAAGAATCAATTGTAAGGTGGGACCGACCCGATGACCGTGCCCCCCGTGCCCCCCGCCGTCCCGGCACGCCGGTCCGTTCGGCCAGTACGCGCCCATGGTCCTCCTGCTGGTCGGTGGCGGCGCCGCGGCCATCGGCGCCGGGTACCTCCTCGTGGAGCTGGCCGAGGAGACGCGGCTCACCACCTCGCTGGTCTATCGCATCGACCAGGAGGTGCACGCCTGGTTCGGGCACGTGCGCCAGCCGGTCGTGACCGTCCTGCTCGGCACCGCCACTACCCTCGGCGGCACAGCCGGCCTGTCGACGCTGGTGGCGGTGGTGGCGGTGGTGGCGGTGGTGGCGGTGGTGGCGGCGCTCCTGCTGGCGCGCAAGGAGCGGGCCTCGGCCATCGCCGAGGCGCAGTGGTACTCGTATCCGAGCGGCCACGCCATGAGCTCCTTCATCACCTTCGGCGCCCTGGCCCACCTCGCGCTGCGGCGGGCCTGGCCGTGGGTGGCCCGGTCGGTCTGGCTCAGCACCGCGGTGGCGGCCTTCGAGCTGCTGCTCCGCCTCCGCGGCGAGAAGGTGGTCGGGCCCTGAGCGCCGGGCGGGACCCGCTCAGGTCCCGGGGGGCTTCGGTTCCGGGGGGCTGGGTTCGGGTGGCCCGATGCGGATCCGGGCCAGCTCCGCCTCCAGCCAGGTCTTGCTGGGGACCTCCGGCTTGCCAGGGCAGGCCACCGAATAGGCCTTGCCGCTCATCGAGCTCTCGGTGGCGGCCAGGCGGATGAAGTCCTCGGCCGAATGGATGCGGCCCAGCCGCCGGAGGTAGACCCGCTTCGTCTCCAGGTGTGCGGCCGCCTTGGGCGCGTCGTACCAGGTGCCGTTGCGCTGGAACCTGCACTCGGAGCCCTTCAACGCCGCCAGGAGCTGGTCGATCTCAGCGTCGATCTGGGGGGTGGCCGAGAGCGCCAGGGAGGTCACGGCGATTGCGATTCCAGTCCACAGCGTCATTTCGAGCGCTCCTGCCCTCGCGCCGGGTCTCCGGCCGCGCAG
>JANYBC010000024.1 GCA_025360965.1 Anaeromyxobacter sp.
CTACTTCGTACCTTGAGTGGAGATGGGCCTGCGAATTTGTGCACGCGCCCGCGAGCACCCCGCGGCCAGTCCAAACGTTTGGACTTCCAGCAGACCTTCAAGGCAGGCCGTTACGCCCGCCAATCAAGTCTGCGCCACTCACCCCCAGGCCACCTGGTCAGGTTCCTGCCGTGCCGGCCCGCCACGTAGTACGCTCCCGGCAAGATGAACAAGCTGGGACCCGACACCATCATCGGGATCGACCTGGGCACCACCAACTCCTGCGCCGCGGTCGCCTACGGCGACGGCCAGGTGAAGCTCATCCCCTACAAGGGTGGCGACTCGATCATCCCGTCGATCTTCGCCATCGACGACAAGGGGAACGAACTGATCGGCCACGAGGCCAAGCGCCAGTGGCAGCTCAACCCGCGCAACACCCTCTACGCCACCAAGCGGCTCATCGGCCGGGCGCCCAAGGACGAGGTGGTCGAGTCGGTGCAGCGCTCGGTGCAGTACCAGGTCCACGCCGGCACCGAGAACGACGTGGCCGTCGACTGCCAAGGCCGCGCCTTCCACGTCCACGAGATCAGCGCCAAGATCCTCCACAAGATCCGCGACGTGGCCTCCGACTACCTCGGCTTCAAGGTGACCCGGGCGGTGGTGACGGTGCCGGCCTACTTCACCGACCGGCAGCGCCAGGCGGTCAAGGAGGCCGGCAAGCTGGTCGAACTCGACGTGGTGCGCATCATCAACGAGCCGACCGCGGCGGCGCTGGCCTACGGCCTCGGCAAGCAGCTCAACGAGCGGGTGCTGGTCTACGACCTCGGCGGCGGCACCTTCGACGTCTCCATCATCGAGATCCGCGACCGGGTCTTCGAGGTCAAGGCCACCGGGGGCGACATCTTCCTCGGCGGCATCGACTTCGACAACGCCATGATCCGCCACGTGCTCGACGAGTTCCAGGACAAGCACGGCGTCGATCTCTCCACCGACCCGGTGGCCATGCAGCGGATCAAGGACCTGGCCGAGCGGACCAAGATCGATCTCTCGGCGCGCGCCGAGGCCCCCTTCTCCATCCCCTTCATCACCATGACGGCGCAGGGGCAGCCGCTCAACCTCGAGGTCAAGTTCGACCGGAAGCTCCTCGAGAAGCTCACCCACCCGCTGGTCGATCGGACCCTCAAGATCCTCGGGTCGGTGATGGTGGACGCCAGCGTCACCGCCGCGGAGATCGACGAGGTCATGCTGGTGGGCGGCCAGACCCGGATGCCCATCGTCCAGGAGCGGCTGACCCGCTTCTTCGGCAAGCCGCCGTCCAAGGGGGTCCACCCCGACGAGGCGGTGGCCATCGGGGCGGCGCTCTACGGCTGGTCGCTCCAGGAGAACAGCGACCTCAAGCTCCAGCTCCTCGACGTCATCCCCATGGCCATCGGCCTGGAGCAGGCTGGCGGCAGCATGCACGTGGTCTTCCCGCGCAACGCCGCCATCCCCAACGCCAAGGCGATCGCCGCCACCAGCTCCGTGGACGCCCAGACCGAGCTGGTGGTCCGGGTCTTCCAGGGGGACCAGCCGGCCACCGCGGCCAACGAGTTGCTCGGCGAGTTCACCTTCAGCGGCGTGAGCCCTGGCCCAGCCGGGAAGGCCCGCCTCGAGATCCTCTTCGAGGTGAGCATCGAGGGGATCCTGACCATGAGCGCCAGCGACCTCGACAGCGGCCGGAAGATGAAGACCACCTTCAAGGTCACCGCCGGCTGAGCTGCGGCGCCGCTCAGCGGGAGCGAGCCGGCCCGCGCGAGCGGGCGCCACCACCGGGCGGCGATGCCCCTCCCGACCGCCCCTCGTGCGGGGCCGGCGGGGGAGGCGCCGCGCTGGCCGGCGGGGCCTGATGGCGCGGCGCAGACGGGCCGCTGGGCGGCGCATAGCGCGGCTGCGCCGGGTTCCCCGAGGGTGGCGGTGCGAAGCGCGGCTGCGCCGGGGCGCCGGGCGGCGGCGGCGAGTACCTCGGCTGGACCGCTCCGCCGCGACCCCCGTGCATGGAGGGCATCCCTGGTGAACCGGTCCAGGACGGTGGGGCCGGAGCCGGCCGGGCCCCGCCACCAGGCCGGGTGAGCTCCGGTCGATAGACGCCGATCTCTCCGGAACGGCCACGCACCGCGCCCGGGCGCGACTCGGGGACGATCCGGCTGGCGATGACCGGACGCCCCGACCGCTCCTCGATGGCGCGAGGCGACGGGCCGCCCCAGGCCGGCGTCGGGTGTCCGCCACCGGGCGGGCGGGGCTGGCCCATGCCGCCTCCGGGCGAGCCTGCGCCGGGGGCCCGCGGGCGCGGCGGCGCCGGGCTGGTGGCGCCATAGTAGTGGTTCGAATAGCCAGGGTCGTAGGCGATCCCCCAGACCGGCGCGCCGCAGAACCGCTGGGTCGGGACGAAGGTCCACCAGAAGCCGACAAAGGCGTAGTTGGTGACGTAGAGCGACAGCCCAGGCGCCAGCGGCGCCCAGCCGACCGCGTCGCCGCCGTACCGCCAGGTGACCCAGGCCGGCGCCCACTGGTAGCCAGGCACCCAGAGCCAGCCCTGCCCGCCGTCAAAGGCCCAGCGGCCATAGTGGAAGGTGGCCCAACCGAATGGCTCCTCGGAGACCCAGAGCCAGCCCTCGTTGGTCCACTCCCAGCGGCCGTAGTAGTAGGGCCGCCAGCCGGCCGCCACGCGGGGGCGCCAGGCGGTGCCGTAGCTGCCGGTCTGGACCCAGTCACCGTAGGGAGCCAGCCCCGACTCGAAGCTCTGCAGGTTGACCGCCCCGGCGCCCTCGACGTCGACCTGGACGTCGTAGCCCTGCTGGACCTGCGGATCGTTGCTGTCCTCCCACCCGTCCTGGGCTCGGGCCGAGACGGCGACCATGAGGGCGGCGGCGAGCAGCAGGCGGCTGAGGAGTCGTGGCATCACACCCAGCCCAATAGCAAGCGGAGTGCCGTCCAGGAGGGGCCGTCAAATCAGTGGGTTGGAGCGTTCGACCCGGTGCGGGCGCGGCACGGTGTGAACCGCTGCGTCGCCCGGCCTTGCAGGGTCGCCTCGCGCTCAGGCCAGCTTCTTCTCCTTCTCGAACGTCAGGAGCGGCTCCTCCCTGTTGAGGATCACCCCTTCGGTGATGCGGCATTCCTTGACGCCCTCCCGGTAGGGGACGTCGTACATGATGTCGAGCATGGCCTGCTCGAGGATGGCGCGGAGCCCTCGGGCCCCCGACTTGCGCCGCATCGCCTCGTGGGCGGTGGCCCGCAGAGCCTCTCGGGTGAAGGAGAGCTTCACGTTCTCCAGGTCGAAGAGCTTCTGGTACTGCTTCACGAGCGCGTTCTTCGGCTGGGTGAGGATGGTGAGCAGGTCGTCCTCGCTCAGGTCGGTGAGCGTGGCGATGACCGGCAGCCGCCCCACGAACTCCGGGATGAGCCCGAAGCGGGTCAGGTCCTGCGGTTCGACCCGCGCCAGCAGCTCCCCCAGCGAGGCCTCCGCCTTCCCGTCGATGGTGGCCCCGAAGCCGAGCCCCTTGACCCCGACGCGCCGCCGGATCAACTGCTCCAGCCCGCAGAAGGCCCCGCCCACGATGAAGAGGACGTTGGAGGTGTCGACCTGGATGTACTCCTGCTGGTTGTACTTCTTGCCGCCGCGAGGGGTGACGTTGGCCCGCGTCCCCTCGACGATCTTGAGGAGCGCCTGCTGCACGCCCTCGCCGCCGACGTCACGGGTGGTGCTGGGCGAGTCGCCCTTGCGCGCGATCTTGTCGATCTCGTCGATATAGACGATGCCGCGGCTGGCCTTCTCCACGTCGTAGTCGGCGTTGTGGAGCAGGTTCTGGATGATGTTCTCGACGTCCTCACCGACGTAGCCGGCCTCGGTCAGCGAGGTGGCGTCGGCGATCGTGAAGGGGACGTTGAGGAAGCGGGCCAGCGACTGGGCCAGCAGCGTCTTGCCCGACCCGGTCGGGCCGATCAGCAGGATGTTCGACTTCTGCAGCTCGACCTCGTCGGCCCCGCCGGAGCGAGGCTGGCCGGGCCGGGCCGGCCGGGCCGGGCGGCGCGAATAGACGCGCTTGTAGTGGTTGTAGACGGCGACCGCGAGGACCTTCTTGGCCCGGTCCTGGCCGACCACGTAGTCGTCGAGGAAGCTCTTGATCTCGGCGGGGGTGGGGAGCGCCACGCTCGGCCGGCCCTCATCGCGCTGCGCCTCCTCCGCGATGATGTCGTTGCAGAGTCGGATGCACTCGTCGCAGATGTAGACCGTCGGCCCGGCGATGAGCTTGCGCACCTCGCGCTGCCCCTTGCCGCAGAACGAGCAGGTCAGGTTTCCGTGCTGGTGCTCTTTCCTGCTCAAGGCGTGCCCTCTCCCATCGATTCTAGCAGAATCGCCACGCCAGCCAAGAACCGGCGCCTCCTCGAGGTCTTAACCTGGACTGGACCGCTCCGCCCGTTCTCGCCGCCGATTGTCCCGGGCGGGGTCACGCCTCGCCCGCGAGCCGCTCCAACTCTCCGGCAAGATCTTCGGCACGCGCCGCGACCGCCTTCGGGACCGACCCCTCCGAGGCGCACCCCTCGGCCACCCGGCGCGCCGCGCTCGCCAGCCTGGTCAGCCGCTCACCCCGCGGCGGCCTGGCGGGCCTGGGCTCCGGGCCGAACCGCTCGGCCAGCGCCCGGGTCATCGCGGCCGGGGTCGGCTCGCGGTCGATGACGTCATCGCGCAGCTCGCGCCAGCCGTCGGCCGAGAGCCGGCCGGCCGCCTCGGCCCTCGACAGCACCTCGATCACCTCGAAGGGCGGCGCCTTCTCGTCACCCAGCCCCTGCGCCAGGCGCGGCTCGTGCCGCTCCAGGAAGCCGAAGCTGGCCGTCAGCTTCTCGGCGGTCGCCTTGCGGACGAAGAGCTCGCTCGCGCAGTAGCGATCGAAGCTCGGGTAGCCCCACTCGCGCCAGAGCTCGCCGCGCCGCACTTCGGAGAGCAGCCGGGCGAACTCGACCCAGGCCGCCTTGAAGCGGCGCGCCCCCTCCAGCACCTTGCGCCGGGTCGAGCCGGGCGGCAGCGCCTCGGCCCGCTCGGCCAGCGACTCGGAGGCGCTCACCTGCCCACCTTGAAGACCAGCGCCACGCTCGGCCGCTGCCCCGGGAACCTGTCGAAGGACCAGCCGGAGAGGACGCGCTCGAAGCAGTCGCGCAAGGCTCCCTGCCGCATGCGCGGATCCTGGACGACGACGCGCACCACCCGCCCCTCGTTGCCGATCGTGAACTCGAGCGGCACCTCGCCGGTGAATTCGGGTGCCCGCTCGGCCTCGGCGCGCAGGCAGGGGGCCAGCGTCCGCTGCTGCCGGTTGACCACCTCCTGGATCCGCGAGGCGTCGAACTCGGTGGCGATCAACTCGCCGTCGGACGAGCCCTGGGCCGGCTGCGGCGTCGCCGGCGTGGCGCGGGCCGGGCGGGTGCCGTTGACCGTCCGCGGCGATGGGGCGTCGGGTATCACCTCCACCTCGAGGCCGCTCGCGTCGCCCCGGCCGGCCACGCCGATCCGGGCCGGCACGGCGATCGAGATCCCGGCGCCGAAGTCGTCGAGCAGCGGGCTGTGGTCGCCGCCGCGGCCGAGCGCGATGGCCAGCCCTGCGGCCCCGGCCACCAGCGCCACCGCCCCGAGCGCCAGGGCCGCCGTCCGGGTGCGCGCCTTGCGGCTGCGCAGCGCCCTGGCACCGGTCACCTCCTGCTCCACGCGCAGGGATGCCTCGGCCTTCCTGAGGTGCAGGATGAAGGTCGCCACCTGGGAGACCGGGTGCCAGCTGCCGTCACCGCTGGAGATGAGGGAGGCGGCGGTCAGCTCGCCGCCGTAGAGCAGCTGGGCCAGCCGGCGGCCCTCCACCGGCCCGTAGACCTTGCCGTCGCGCTGGAACAGCCAGTCGCCGCCGTCGAGGGCCGGGTCGTCGATCTCGATGGCGGGAGGGGAGTTCGGTTGGGACATGCCGCGGGGCCGCTCCCGGGCTGCTCGCGCCGGGCGAAGGGGCGTGGTCAAATTACCACGACGTGGAACGGCATCGCTACGCACTCCGACTGGCCTACGACGGGCGCGCCTTCCGTGGCTTCCAGCGGCAGCCCGGGTTGCCCACCGTCCAGGAGGCGCTGGAGGGCGCGCTGAGGCGGCTCGGCATCACCGGCCAGTTGCAGGTGGCGGCGCGGACCGACGCCGGCGTCTCGGCGCTCGACCAGGTGGTCGGCTTCTCCGTCCGGCGCGAGCTCGACCTGGAGCAGCTCCGCAGGGACATCAACGCCGAGACGCCCGCCGACCTGCTCTGCCTGGCCGCCGCGCGCGCCCCGCCCAGCTTCCACGCCCGGGCCTCGGCGCTGAGCCGGCGCTACGTCTACCTCATCGGCGTCCCGCCGCCTGCCGAGGTCGCGCCGTGGTGCTGGACGCTGCCCGACGAGCGGGCCTTCCCCGGGGTGGCCTGTGGCTTGCCCGACGCTGCCCGGCTCCGCGAGGCGCTCTCCCACGCCATCGGCGAGCATGACTTCTTAGGCTTCGCCCGCCCCGGGGACCAGCGCGGCTCGGTCCGGACGCTGACCGGCGTCGAGGTGGTCGAGTCGACGGAGGCGCCCCTGCTGGCCGTGGTGCTGGAAGGTCGCGGCTTCCTGCGCGCCATGGTCCGGAACCTCACCGGGACCGCGGTCGCCGCGGGACTCGGCCTCGTGGAGACGACCGTGATCCGCGACCTGCTGCTGCGGCGCGACCGCTACCGTGGCGTCCGTGCGCCGGGCTGGGCGCTCACCCTGGTCGGCGTGAGCTACCCTCCAGGCACCCTGGACTGGCGCTGACCGAGGCTAATGCGACGCGTCAGCATCTCCCCCGATGGGGTGCTGGCCATACTTGAGCAGCAGGTCGCCGACCGCCTCGCGGAGGTAGTCGGACTGCCTGACGCGGGTCCGCTTGGCGAGGTTGCGCAGCTCCGTGGCGAAGGCCGGCGGGAGCCGGACCAGCATCGGCTCGAGGCGGTTGGGCTGTTCGCTGGTCGCGGTGTCGAAATCCGTGGTCATATGTAGGCTCCTGGGGTGCGTTGACTACCTATACCTACACGCTACCACCTGATAGCAGGGTCGCAACTTTTCTGCCTACATACCCTTCGGGGGCCTCCTGCTTGCCTACCAGCGAAGCTGGAGCCCCGGGCTGATGCTCACGCCGGTGATGCGGGCCTCGCCGAAGCCGCCGTTGAACTGCGCCGAGAGGTAGATGCCCCACGCGCGCGATGGATCGTAGGCCAGTCCAACGCCACCCAGGCCTCCGAGCGCGGCGAGAGACTTCACGGAGGCCCAGAGCCCGATCTCGACGAAGGTCTTGAGCTCTTCCGAGCCGAAGTAGGCCCGGTAGCGAGCATCGACGGTGGCCAGCACGTGGGTCCGCTGCGGGTCGTCCCAGCTGCCGAGCCGGACGCTGCCGCCGACCTGGAGCTCGTCCCCCTCCCCGCTCAGGTCGAATCCCCAGGCGAGCCGCAGCGCCAGCCGGCTCGACGGCTCCGTGAGCCCCTTCACCACCACGGAGTCTCGAACCAGGTTGAGCTCGGCCAGCAGCCCCTGCTGGTCGCGGTGGTCGTAGCGGGGTTCGAGGGCGCGGCCCGTCGCCGGGAGGAGCCCGAGTGCCAGCCCAGGACAAGCCCCAGCTGGCGCGGCCGCGGCGCACTCACCACGGCACCACCGGGAGCGGGATCCCCGCCAGCTCGTTCAGCCGGCCGGAGCGGAACGGCTCGAGATCGAGCGCCGCGCTCCTGAAACCGGCCTCCTTGAGCGCCGCCGCCAGCGCCTCACGCCGCGCGAAGGCCCCCGCCAGCTCCTCCTCGGCCACCTCGAGCCGCGCCACCTCGCCGTGGTGGCGGACCCGGAAGCTCTTCAGTCCGAGCGCGCGCACCCCCGCCTCGGCCCGCTCCACCTGCCCGAGCCGCTCCGGCGTGACGGCCATGCCGTAGGGGATACGGGAGGCCAGGCAGGCCTGCTGCGGCTTGTCCCAGGTCGGCAGGCCGAGGTGCTGGCTCCAGGCGCGGATGGCACCCTTTCCGAGGCCGGCCTCGGCGAGCGGAGAGCGGACCCCCGCCTCACCGGCGGCGCGGTGGCCGGGCCGGTGGTCGCGCCGGTCGTCGGAGTTGAAGCCGTCAGCGATCACCCCCAGCCCTTCCCGCACCGCCACCTCCCGGCAGAGCCGGTAGAGCTCGCGCTTGCAGTAGTAACAGCGCTGGTCGCCGTTGGCGGTGTAGTCCGGATCGTCGCCTTCACGGCTGGTGACCTCGAGGTGGCGGGCACCGAGCCGTGCGGCGAGCGCTCGGGCGGCGGCCCGCTCCGACGCCGGGACGCTCGGGGAGTGGGCGGTGAGGGCCAGCACCCGGTCGCCCAGCTCCTCCCGGGCCACCGCCAGCAGGAAGGTCGAGTCGACGCCGCCCGAGAAGGCGACCAGCAGGCTGCCGCTGGCGGCGAGCTGACGGCGGAGTGCGTCCAGCCCTGGGCGGGAGGTCTTCCTGATTGCGTCGAAGTCGCCGGGCATCGGGGATGAGTCTACCGCTACCGGGGTCGCCCGGCCGGAGCGTCACCGGGTCGTCAGCGCTTCTTCTTGCTGCCCTTGGCTGACGCCTTGGCGACCGGCTTGGCCACTGGCCTGCGGGTGTCGGCGATCTTGATCACCTTGGGCGGCCTGGCCTCCTTGGCCACCTTGCCACCCTTCCCCTTGCGCTTCGGCTTGAGTCCGCCGGTGAGCCGGCCGAACTCGGAGGGGCCGATGAACTTGCCGTCGACCAGCGTCTGGAAGATGCGGGTCAGGCTCGCTTCGAGCGCCTCCTGCTCGGTGTGGAGCACCAGCTCGGCGTGGACCGGCGGCTCGTACGGGAGATCGACGCCGGCCACCTGCGTCACCTCGCCGATCATCGCCTTCTTGTAGTAGGCCTCCTTGCCGTCGCGATCCATCAGCTTCTCGATGGTGCAGTCGACGAAGATCTCGACGAAGCGGCGCGACTCGCGGCGCAGCTGCTCGCGCGGTTCGCGGAACGGAGAGAGCGCGGCGCAGACGGCGATGCCCCCCGCCTTGGCCACCGCCTTGGCGGTGTACCCGAAGCGCCTGACCACGGCGACCTGATCGTCCTTGGATGGCCCCAGTCCCTCGATGAGGAACTTGGCCTCGCCGTCCTCGTCCATCAACTGGACCACGCGCCCGGCCTGCGTCAGCCGGAGCGCCAGCTGGTTGGCGAGAGTGGTCTTGCCGGCCTTCTTCATGCCGGTCAGCCAGATGATGAACCCGGTGCTCTGCTGAAAGTCCATGCAGACCTCGGTGCGGGTGAACGTTGAGTATACCCTGCCGACGCCCGGCATCCAAGCAGAGTTCGAGGGCCGCCTGTCGTTTTCCCGCGTTCTGTCAGCATGTTAGGGCAAATTACCCCGATTGGGTGATTCACTCAGCGAGACCAGGCCTCGATCGACCCGAAGCCCGACCCGGTCCAGCGATGAACGCGGACCTGTGTCACCCTTCCCCCCTCCAGTCCCAGCACCAGCTGCGCCGCGCCAGGAAGGACCGGGGCCCCGTCGACCAGCGCGCCGGCCAGGTCCCGCGGCGAGAGCTCGGCGCCGCCGGCCAGGTGCGAGTGGTAGACCGCGACCAGCTCCGCCCCCTCGAGGTCGAGCCGCCGCAGCGCAGCCAGCAGCTCCAGTGGGGCCAGCTCGAAGGCGGTGGTGGGCGCCGCCGCCACGTTGCGCACCGGCCAGCAGTCCATGACGCCCCCCGCACGGACCAGCAGCCCGCAGACCTCCTCGCCGGGCGAGCCCTCGGCCAGCCCCACCAGCCGAGCCAGCGGCCAGCCGGTCGCTGGCCAGTCATCCACCGGAAGGCGTCTCGAGACCGCAGACGCAGCCGGGCAGCCGCTGCGTGGCCCGCACCGTCGGCACCCCGCGGACCACGTCGATTCGCCGCCCCTCCTTGAGCTCGGGCTCGACCAGGAGCCGCAGCAGCTCCTGCGCCGCCAGCGACGAGAGCGCCAGCGACCCTGCCACCGGCGGCCGGCTCCCGGCGGCGCTGAATCGGGCGCAGGCCCAGCAGGGGGCGCCGGGCGGGATCGAGACCACCTGACCGGCCTCGCCGTCGAGCTCCAGCACCACGTGCGGGACCCGGGCCCGTCGCGCCACCTCGGTCGCCGCCTGCGCCTGGGCCGACGACGAGGCGCAGACCAGCACGGCCGACGGCGCGCCCCCAGCCGGGTACGGCAGGGCGCTGACGAAGCGGGAGGCGCGGGCGAGGGCCGCGGCGGCCAGCGGCGCCCGCGGCTGGCCGACCTGCTCCGGGCCGTAGAGCCAACCGCAGAGGTCGGCCGGACCGATGGTCTCCGGGTCGTCGATCCAGAGGGTGCCGACGCCGGCCTGCGCCAAAGCCAGCAGCGCCGGGGTGGCCGCGCCGTCGGCGCCCACCACGCGCACCCGCGCCGCCATGAGCCGCTCCTGCCCGGCCGCGCCGAAGCCTGGCACCAGCAGCTGGCGCGCCCAGCGGGCGATCCGTTCGCCGTCGAGCTCGGGAGCGCCGCCAGCGATGGCCGGCACCAGGCAGAGGGTGTCGCCGTCCCGCACCTCCGCCGAAAGCCCGCCCAGCTCTCGCACCTCCACGTCGTCGAGGAAGAGCGCAATGGAGCGGCGCACTTGCCCGGCCTCGTCGAGCAGCCGGGCCCCGAGGCGGGGGTGGGCGCAGGCCAGCTGCGCCAGCGCCTCGCCGACGGTGGCGCCGCCGCAGCGCAGCTCGGCCGCTCCGCCAGACAGCTCGCGCAGCGGGGCGGGGATGAGGACGGTCAGGGGCATGGCGGCTCCATCAGGGCAGCGCCTGCGGCGGCGTCCCCTTCTCAAGAACCACTTCCCAGGTCCCCGCTCCCTGCTCCTCGCGGGGCTGCCTGGAGACCACCCGATGACCCTCCTCGACCGCGGTGGCCGGCACGTTGCGGAGCGGCTCGCCCTCGCGCAGCAGCAGCACCAGCAGCTCGCCCTCCTGCACCTTCTCCAGCGCCATCCTGGTCTTGACCCAGGTGATGGGGCAGGTGTCGGCGCGCAGGTCGAGCCTGGCGGCGGCGAGGCGGAGGCCGCTCACGGGGCGGCTCCGGCCGATGGAGCGGGGCAGGCGACCGGCGAGCTCGGCTCGAGCGGCTGGGTGCCGGCGCAGGCCGGACAGCCGGGGCGGCGGCGCACCAGCACCAGCCGGCCCCGCCCGGTGCGCGCCTCGTAGACGAAGAGCCGGCCGGCGTAGGCGCCGCGCTCGCCGGCCAGCAGCCGAAGCGCCTCGGCGCCCATCAGGCCTCCGGCGAAGCCGGCCAGCGCGCCGACGATGCCGGCCTCGGCGCAGGTGGGCACCTGCCCGGGCGGCGGCGGCGACTCGAAGAGGCAGCGGACGCAGCCGGAGAAGCCGGGCACCACCGAGAGGATCTGCAGGGAGGTGCGGAGCACGCCCCCGTGCACCAGCGGCTTGCCGGCACGCAGGGCGGCGTCGCTGGCGAGGAACTTGGTCGGGAAGTTGTCCGAGCCGTCGAGCAGCAGGTCGACCGAGGAGGCCAGCTCGACCGCCTCGGCCGCGTCGAAGCGCCGCGCCAGCGCCGTCACCTGCAGCGCCGGGTGAAGTGCCTGCAGCCGGGCCGCGGCGGCCGAGGCCTTGGGCTGGCCGAGGTCGGCCTCGGTGAAGAGCGGCTGCCGGTTGAGGTTGGAGGACTCGACCCGGTCGTCGTCGATCAGGACCAGCCGGCCGACGCCACCTGCCGCCAGCGTCAGCAGCGCCGGCCCGCCCAGCCCGCCGGCGCCGATCACCAGCGCGCTCTTCCTGGAGAGGTCCATCGAGGCCCGGTCATAGCCCGCAGGGCGCGCCGGCGCCACTGCGGGCGGCGGCGGCGCGGGCCGTCAGAAGGAGAGCGCCCGCCCCTGCTGCGCCAGCCGCCAGAGCGAGGTGAGTGGCTCGAGCGCGTCGAGGCGCGGACCGACCACCTCGGGGTCGAGCCCGGCCAGCCGGACCGCCGTCTCGCAGGCCACCACGCGCAGGCCGAGCTCGCGGCGGGCCTCGGCGAGCGTCTCCATGAGCGACGGCACTCCGGCTGCCGCGGCGCTGGCCGGCGCCCCCTCGTCGAAGCTCCCCTCGACGAAGGCGCGCAGCGGCTCGAAGGCGAGCGATAGCGTGACCCGGTCGCCCAGCGACGCGGCGGTGACCCCGACCATGACCGCCTGGTAACGGGCTGCCCAGCCGCTGCTGCTGGTGAGGAAGATGACGAACGGGCGGGACATGGCGACGCCTCCGGACCCTGCATGGTGAACCGATTCCAGCCCTTCCGCCGCGCTCCACCATTTCGCGCTTCGGCCCCTCGCCCGCGCTTGCAGCCACCCCGGGCCTCTGCTACATACCGACGCCGCTTCAAGCCCAGGTGGTGAAACTGGTAGACACACCATCTTGAGGGGGTGGCGCCGTAAGGCGTGCGGGTTCGAATCCCGCCCTGGGCACTCGAGATCGACGAAGGGACCCGGCCAGCGCCAGGTCCCTTTTTCCTTGCCTGGTGGCCGGGACGCCTACCTGGCGGGTGCCGGTGCGGCCGGAGCCGAGACCGGAGCCGGCGGCGCGGCCGGCGCCGGGGCGGTCTGCTCCGCGGCGGCGTGGGCGTCGAGCACCGACCTGGTCTTCGACGAGTTGTAGGCCAGCGTCAGCGAGGTCAGCATGAAGATGAAGGCGCTGACGCTGGTGACCTTGCCGAGGAATGTCTGCGCGCCGCGGCCGCCGAAGACGGTCTGGGCGCCGGCGCCGCCGAAGGCGGAGCCCATCCCACCACCCTTGCCGGCCTGCAGCAGGATGATGAGGATGAGGAAGATGCAGACGAGGATATGCAGGGCAGTGACGAGGGTAATCAACGGAGTGCACCTTTCACGATGGCGAGGAAGTCCTTCGCCTTGAGGCTGGCCCCACCGACGAGCGCGCCGTCGACGTCGGGCTGGGACATGAGCTCTGCGGCGTTCTCGGGCTTCACCGAGCCGCCGTACTGGATGCGAATCGAGTCGGCCACCGCACCGCCCAGTTCGCGGAGGATGGAGCGAATGGCGGCGTGGACCTCCTGCGCCTGGGCTGTGCTGGCCGTCTTGCCGGTGCCGATGGCCCAGACCGGCTCGTAGGCCAGGGTGACGGCCGCCAGCACCTCGGCCGGCAGCCCGGCCAGCCCGCCGCGCACCTGCCGGCCGACCACCGCCAGCGTCTGACCCGCCTCGCGCTCGGCCAGCAGTTCGCCGACGCAGACGATGGGGCGCAGCCCTGCCGCCAGCACGGCGCCGACCTTCTTGCGGACCGACTCGTCGGTCTCACCGAAGAACTGCCGCCGCTCGCTGTGGCCGACGATGACGTGCTTGACCCCGACGTCGGCGAGCAGCGGCGCCGAGACCTCGCCGGTGAAGGCGCCGGTGGCCTCCCAGTGGACGTCCTGCGCCGCCAGCTCGATGGGCGAGCCGGCCAGCGCCGCCCTGGCGGCCGGCAGGGCCGTGAAGACCGGCGCCACCGCCACCTGCACCCGGGCGTCGCCGCCGAGGCCATCGACCAGCTCCTTGACGAGCGCGGCCGCCTCGGCCGTGGACTTGTGCAGCTTCCAGTTTCCGCAGACGAACTTCTGGCGTGCCATGGTCAGTCCTCGCAGGCCTTCACGCCGGGGAGCTCGCGCCCCTCGATGAACTCGAGGCTGGCGCCGCCGCCGGTCGAGACGTGCTTCATCTTGTCTACCAGCCCGGCCTGCTCGACTGCCGCGGCGCTGTCGCCGCCACCGACCACGGTGACCGCCTTGGACTCCGCCATGGCCCGGGCCACGCCGAAGGTCCCCTCGGCCCAGGGCTTCTGCTCGAAGAGCCCCATGGGACCGTTCCAGAACACGGTGCCGGCCGAGAGGATCCGCTGGCGGTAGCTGTCGAGGGTCTTCGGCCCGATGTCGAGCCCCATCAGATCGGCCGGGATGGCCCGGTCGGCCACCACCACCCGCCTGGCGGTCTCCTTGGGGGCGTCGCCGCAGACGTGGTCGACCGGCAGCAGCAGGTCGACCTTCCTGGCCTTGGCCTTGTCGAGGATCTGCCGCGCCAGCTCGAGCTTGTCCTTCTCCACCAGGCTCTTGCCGACCGGCACCTCCTGCGCCGCCAGGAAGGTGTAGGCCATGGCGCCGCCGATGCAGACGCAGTCTGCCTTGGCCAGCAGGTTCTCCAGCACCTTGATCTTGTCGGAGACCTTGGCGCCGCCCACCAGGGCCACGAACGGGCGGGCCGGGGTGCCGAGCGCCTTGCCCAGGTACTCGACCTCCTTCTTGATGAGGAAGCCGGCCGCCTTCTCCTTGACGAAGCGGGCCATGCCGGCCGTCGAGGCGTGGGCGCGGTGCGCGGTCCCGAAGGCGTCGTTGATCCAGACGTCGCAGAGGGCCGCCAGCTCCTTGCAGAAGGCCTCGTCGTTGGCCTCCTCCTCGGGGTGGAAGCGCAGGTTCTCCAGCAGCAGCACCTGCCCCTCCTTGAGCTCGCGCGCCAGCTTGACGACGCCGTCGCCGACGCAGTCGTCGGCGAGGATGACGTCCTGCCCGAGCAGCTCGCTCAGGCGGACCGCCGCCGGCTCGAGGGTGAGCTTGAGTTTGTCCTCGGGCTTCCCCTTGGGGCGGCCGAGGTGGGAGGCCAGGATCACCTTGGCCTTCTGGGCGATGGCGAAGCGGATGGTCGGCAGCGCCGCCCGGATGCGGGCGTCGTCGGTGACCTTCCCCTGCTCGTCGAGCGGGACGTTGAAGTCGACGCGGATGAACACCCGCTTCCCCGCCAACTGCAGGGCGTCGATGGTCTTGAGCGGCATGGGCCTCCCTCTCTGCTCGGACGGCTACCGGGTCAGGTGCCTGGCCATGTCGACCATGCGGTTGGAGAAGCCCCACTCGTTGTCGTACCAGGCGAAGACCTTGGCGAAGTTCCCCTTGTCGCCCAGCACGAAGGTGTTGGTGCCGTCGAAGATCGCGCTGTGCGGGTTGCCGTTGTAGTCGATGGAGACGGTCGGCTCGTCGGAGTAGAGGAGCACGCCCTTGAGCGGGCCGGCCGCCGCCGCCATGAAGGCCGCGTTGATCTCCTCCTTGGTGGTCTCCTTCTCCAGCTCCACGGTCAGGTCGACCAGCGAGACGTTCGGGGTCGGGACCCGGATCGAGGTGCCGTGGAGCTTGCCCTTGAGCGCCGGGATCACCTCGGCCACCGCCTTGGCGGCGCCGGTGGTCGACGGGATCATCGAGAGCGCGGCGGCCCGGGCCCGGCGCAGGTCCTTGTGCGGCAGGTCGAGCAGGTTCTGGTCGTTGGTGTAGCTGTGGATGGTGGTCATCAGGCCGCGCTTGATGCCGAAGCTCTCGAGCAGCACCTTGGCCACCGGCGTCAGGCAGTTGGTGGTGCAGGAGGCGTTGGAGATGATCTTGTGCTTGGCCTTGTCGTAGGCCAGGTGGTTGATGCCGAAGGCGATGGTGATGTCCGGGTTGGTGGCGGGCGCCGAGATGAGGACGCGCGGGGCCCCGGCGGCCAGGTGCGTCTCGGCCTTCTCACGGGCCGTGAAGAGGCCGGTGCACTCCAGCACCAGGTCGACCTTGTTGGCGGCGTGGGGCAGCTCGGCCGGGTTCTTGAGGGCGGTGACCTGGATCTCCTTGCCGTTCACCACGATGCCGGTGGCGGTGGCCTTCACCTCGGCCTCGAGGACGCCGTGCACCGAGTCGTACTTGAGCAGGTGCGCCAAGGTCTTGGTGTCGGTCAGGTCGTTGATGGAGACGAACTCGAGGTCCTTCTCGTTGCGCTCGATGGCGGCCCGCAAAATGCAGCGGCCGATCCGACCGAAACCATTGATAGCAATGCGCGCCATGTCCGGAGTCCTCCCCCCGCAGGGGCATGAATGGGGCGGCCAAGCTACTTGCAGCGCCCGGGGGTGTCAACGTGGGCTCCGGCCCGCCCGGAGCACGAAAAAAGGACGGCACCATGGGTGGGTGCCGTCCTCATCTCGGTACAGCGCGAAGCGACTGCGGCGGGGGGCCGCGGGCCCGTCAGAGGGCGGCGCGCCAGCCCTCGGCCGGTCCAGTTTCGACCGCCTTGAGGTGCGGCACCTGGCCCGCCTTGAGGTCCTTGGTGACGAGGTCGATCAGCTCGGTGGAGAGCCCCAGGATCTGGTTCGCGGTATAGCCGCTGCCGCGCAGCTCCTTGAAGAGCGTCTTGGCGAGGATCTGCGTACCCTTGACGTCGAGCTTGGCTGGTACCATGGAGGACCCCTGAGCGAACGAGGAACCGAACTGGAGCGATTGGCGATGAGTTAGCAAGCTGCGGACCAACCCGAACAGGTCTGCCTGTTCATCCCTGATATCAGCCGGTTGTCCTCGGAGGTCGCACCCCTGTAGGCTGGCCGGTGCGTAGATGGGTACGCGATGCGCCGGCTCTGCCCAGTCCCTGGTGCGTACCGGGCTTCACGCCTCGAAACGGCGCCACCTCCCCAAAGGATGAATGCGTTACCGGATCCAGAACCTTCCCCAGCGGCTCGACGAGGACCAGGAGTCGCTGCTGCGTCGGGCCGCCGAGCGGCTCTCTCTTTCTCCGTCGGCCCTGCGCGACGCGGTGGTGCTGCGCCGCTCGCTCGACGCCCGCAAGAAGGGGCAGGTCCGCTGGCTGGTGAGCCTCGAAGTGACCCTCGACGGCCCGCTCGCCTCGCCGCCGGCCGACGTCCTCCCCGCCCCCGCGGCGGTACCCCCGCCGCTCCGCGTCCGCCCGCCCGCCACCCGCCCGCTCATCCTCGGCGCCGGACCGGCCGGGCTCTTCTGCGCCTGGGGGCTCATGGAGCGCGGCGTCCCCTCCATGGTCGTCGACCGCGGCCGCACCGTCGGCCCGCGGCGGCGCGACGTGGCGGCGCTGATGCGCGACGGCACCCTCGACGCCGAGTCGAACATGAACTTCGGCGAGGGGGGCGCCGGCGCCTACACCGACGGCAAGCTCGGCACCGGCATCCACCACCCGGCGGTGCGGACCGTGGTCGAGCTCTTCGCCCGCTTCGGCGGCGTGACCCGAAT
The DNA here is from genome assembly GCA_025360965.1 of Anaeromyxobacter sp. Taxonomy (GTDB): domain Bacteria; phylum Myxococcota; class Myxococcia; order Myxococcales; family Anaeromyxobacteraceae; genus JADKCZ01. Next base: position 17,046 of record JANYBC010000024.1, read on the forward strand.
CCTCGCCGAGGGCAAGCCCCACGTCGGCTCGGACGTGCTCCCCTCCGCCATCTCCGCCATGGTCGAGGAGCTGACCCGCGGCGGCTGCGAGTTCCTCTGGGGGGCGCGGGCCGTCGATCTCGAGCTGCGCGAGGGGCGCTTCGCCGGGCTGCGGCTCGCCGACGGGCGCACCCTCGACTCCGACCGGCTCATCCTCGCCCCGGGCAACTCGGCGCGCGAGCTTTTCGAGCTCTTCGCGGCCCGGGGCTGGCCCATCGAGGCCAAGCCCTTCGCGGTCGGCTTCCGCGCCGAGCACCCGCAGCAGCTCATCGACTCGATCCAGTACGGCGGCGGCACGCGCCACCCTGGCCTGCCACCGGCCGACTACAAGCTGGCCGACAACCCGAAGCTCGGGGGGGCGCCGCGAGGGGTCTTCTCCTTCTGCATGTGCCCGGGCGGCGTGGTGGTGCCGACGCCGACCGAGCCGGGGATGCAGTGCACCAACGGCATGTCCAACTCGCACCGCTCCTCGCCGCTGGCCAACGCCGGCATCGTGGTGGCGGTCTCGCCCGACGACTTCGCCGCCGAGGGCTTCACCGGGCCGCTGGCCGGCCTGGAGTGGCAGCGCACCGTGGAGCGGGCTGCCTACCAGCTGGGGCGCGGCGGCTTCCGGGCCCCGGCCCAGCGGCTGGCTGCCTACCTGGCCGGCAAGCAGGGGGCGGCGCCAGGGCGGTCCTCCTACCGGCCCGGCCTGACCCACGTCGACCTCGAGCCGCTCTACCCGCCCCAGGTCAAGGCGGCGCTGCGGGCCGGGCTGCGCGCCTTCGACAAGCGGATGCGCGGCTTCGTCACCGATGAGGCGGTGCTGATCGGCGTCGAGACCCGCACCAGCTCACCCTGCCGGCTGCTGCGCGGCGCCGACCTGCAGTCCCCTGCGCTGCGCGGCGTCTACCCCTGCGGCGAGGGGGCTGGCTACGCGGGCGGCATCGTCTCCTCGGCGGTCGACGGGCTCAAGGTGGCGGAGGCCATCGGGGCCGAGCTGGGACCGGCATGAGGCACGTGCGGCGCTACCAGGTCCGCGACCGTGAGGGGCGCGAGCTGACGGTCCCCTCCCTCGCGGACCTGCACGCGCTGTACGACCAGGGGTTCCTGGGCGACGACGACCTGGTCCGGCAGGAGACGGCCGAGTGCTGGGAGCGGGCCGGCGAGATGCCGGCGCTTGCCGGCGCGCGGCACCGCCGGGGTGGCCCGCGCTGGGTGCTGACGGTGCTGGCCGCTGCGGTGGCCCTGGTGGCCGCGCTGGCCATGCTGCGGGCCGGGCGCTAGCGGGCCGCCAGCCTACCGGCCGTAGTCGTCCTGGACCCGCACCACGTCCTCGACCTCCGGCGTGGAGACCTCCCAGACGTCGACGTCGGTGATGGCGCGCATCCTGTGGACGGTGCCGGGTCGGACCCGGTAGCTCTCGCCCACCTTCATGGGGTGATCGACCAGCCTGTCGCCCTCCTTGAGCACCAGCACCATCTGGCCCGAGGCGAGGTGGATGGTCTCGTCCTTCTTCACGTGGTACTGGAGCGAGAGTTGGAAGCCGGCCTTCACGTGGAGCAGCTTGCCCACGTACTTCTCAGACTGGGCCCACCAGAGCTCGTGGCCCCACGGCTTTTCGACCCGCTTCGGCTGTTCGAACAGGCTCATGAGGCCGAGCTTACTTGGCCCGGAGTGAGACGACCATCCCCCTGGTGCCGGCCTTGGCGGCGATGGCCTTGATGGCCTTCTCGGCCTCGGCGCGCGACTCGTAGCTGCCGACGCGGACGCGGAAGACGCGCCCCTTGCCCGTCACCTCGGCCGACTCGACTCGCGGCTCGAACCCCTCGAGCTTGCCGACCAGCTTGTCGGCCTCGGCCCGGCTCGACGTCGAGATGAGCTGGACCGTGAATCCACCCGGGGTCGCGGCGGCGCCCGCCATGGGGGGGGTGGGACCGGTCAGGCTGCGGAGCGCGTTGGCGGTGGCCGAAGAAGGTGCGCCAGCGGGCGCGGACGATGCTGCGGCCGATGCCGGCCTGGCGGCCTGGGCCGGCGTGACTGCCGGCTTCGGCGCGACGGGCAGCGGCCTGGCGGCCGCCTCGTCGACGGGCGCCTTGTCCTTGGTGAGCCGGTCGTGGAAGGTGAGCGCGTCGTCGGAGATGGGCGCGGCCGGCGCCGGGGGGGGCCGGTCCAGTCCGGCCAGCACGTCACCCCGTGTCCCCTCGAGTTGCTTGACGGCCAGCTGCCGACCCAGGTTGAGGCCGAGCACAAAGACCACGCCGAGCAGCACCAGCGCCCCCACCACGATCGAGGCGACCTGGCGGCCATCGAGCGAGAGCTCGATCCGCTCCTTCACCTTTCCGTCCTCCAAGTCCATGGCTCACCCGCCTGCCGGGCGCGGGCCGCGGGCCCGCGTCGCCGACGCGTGGGGGCAGTCTAGGCGTCGGCGCCGATATCGCCAGTTTCCGGCAGCTCCATCCGCTGCGGCGCGGAGACCCCGAGCACCGCCAGGCCGTTGGCGATCACCTGCGCCAGGCCGAGGCAGAGGAAGAGGCGCGCCCGGGTGGTGCCCGGATCGCTCCCCAGCACCCGTTCGCCGGTGCGCTTCCCCTGCGTGTACCAGGAGTGGAAGGCGGCGATGATCTCCTGCAGGTAGAAGACCACCCGGTGCGGCTCGAAGGCCTGGGCCGCCCCGGCCAGCAGGTCGGGGAAGGAGGCGATGCGCCGGACCAGCTCGGTCTCCTCCGGCGAGGTGAGCCGCCGGGCGTCGTCGAGGGAGAAGGACGGCAGCGCCACCCCGGTCTCAGCCGCCTTGCGGAAGATGGCGTGGAGCCGGGCGTGGCCGTACTGGACGTAGAAGACCGGGTTGTCGAGCGTCTGCTTCTTGGCCAGTTCGAGATCGAAGTCGAGCGGGGCGTCGGAGCGGCGGGTCAGGAAGAGGTAGCGGGTGGCGTCGCAGCCGACCTCCTCGACCACCTCGCGCAGCCAGACCACGTTGCCGGAGCGCTTGCCCATCTTCACGGCCTCGCCGCCGCGGGTCAGGTTGACCATCTGGATCAGCACCACGTGCAGGTCGTCGCGCGAGTGGCCCAGCGCCTCCATGGCCGCCTTGAGCCGGGGCACGTAGCCGCCGTGGTCGGCGCCGAGCACGTCGATGAGCAGGTCGGCGCGCTGCCGCTTCTCCCAGTGGTAGGCGATGTCGGCGCAGAAGTAGGTGGGCGTGCCGTCGGCCTTCTTGACAGGGCGGTCCACCTCGTCGCCGAAGCTGGACGAGCGGAAGAGCGTGAGCTGGTCGGAGGCGCTCATCCCCTCCTCGTCCGGGCCGGCCGGCGGCTGCGCGGGCGCGGTTCCGCCCGCCGGGGGCGCCGCAGCTCCGCCCGTCGGCGGCGAGCCAGCCCCCTTCTTCGACTTGGGCGGCGGGAGCTGCCCGACGTAGACCAGGTCGCGGGCCTCGAGGTCCTTGATGAAGCGCTCCACCGTCCCCGACTGGTAGAGCGCCTTCTCGGAGGACCAGCGGTCGAACTGGATCTGGATGGCGCCGAGGTCGCCGCGGATCATGCCGAGCACGTGCTCGACGGCCCGGTCGCGGAAGAGCTCGAGCCACTCCGACTCGGGGGCGTCGAGGTACGTTCCGGCGAACTCGGCGGCCAGCGCCGCGCCGATCTCCTTCACGTACTCGCCCGGGTAGGCCTTGGCGGGGAACTCGACGGTGCGCCCCAGCGCCTCCTGGTAACGCAGGTGGACCGAGCGGCCCAGGGTCTGGACCTGCGCGCCGAAGTCGTTGACGTAGTACTCGCGGGTGACGTCGTAGCCGGCCCAGCGCAGCAGGCTCTGGACGCCGTCGCCGGTGACGGCGTTGCGGCCGTGGCCGACGTGCATGGGGCCGGTCGGGTTGGCCGAGACGTACTCGACGATCACCTTCCTGCCCTGCCCGACCGTGGTGCGGCCGTAGGCGGGGCCGGCCGCGACGGCCCGCTCCAGGGCGCGCAGCCAGAGGTCGGGGTTGAGCCGCAGGTTGATGAAGCCGGGCCCGGCCACCTCCAGCGAGACCAGCTCACCGGCGGTGTCGACGGCGCGCAGCGCCTCGACGATGCCGGCCGCCAGCTCGCGGGGTGGCCTGCCGGCGCGCTTGGCCAGCACCATCGCGGCGTTGACGGCGAAGTCGCCGTGCCTGGGGTCGCGCGGGGCGTCGACCGTGAAGCCGACCTCGCCCTCCGGCCACTTTCCCTCGGCGGCGCCTCTGACCAGCGCGGCGCGGACCAGCTCGATAACGCGATCTCGGACCATGAGGCGCGTGGTCATACCGGCTGGCGCGCGGGGCTGCAAGAGCCGGCCGCCTCCGCCCTGCCGGCCCGGCGGGCGCGGCGATTTAATGGACGCCCCTCCCGCCGCCGGTAGCATCCCGCCGATGGCCTCGCCTCGATCC
>JANYBC010000027.1 GCA_025360965.1 Anaeromyxobacter sp.
TGGCCGTGGCGCGCTGTTCGCCAGCCAGGTCCCCTCCCAAGGGCCTTGGGGAGCTTCATCCGCACCGCCCTTCGCCTACTCAGGCTCGCGGAGGCCTCGGGAAGCACGTTCGGTCCTCGCTCCAGCCTGCTCGTTTCACTCACCCGGCCGAACTACTCTCGGTCGGGACTTCGAACTACTCTCGGTCGGGACTTCCCGGGGACTTTCGCCGGAGCGCCGCCATCACCTCGCCCCACTCCGCCACCCCGAGCCACCTCGCCACGCTGAAGTAGACCACCGCCCCGAGCGCCACCGGGACCAGCCCGACCACCGCCTGGCGCCAGAGCCCTCCCGGCGGCAGCGACGCCGCCAGCCCCCGCGCGCTCCCCCACGCCACCACCGCCAGCACCGCCGAGGCCGCCAGCACCCGCACCAGCTGAGGCACCAGCCCCGCCCCACCCAACCCGCCGTACTCGCGCCGCCAGGCCACCAGCAGCACCGCCAGGTTGGCTCCCGCCGCCAGCGACGTCCCCAGCGCCACGCCGCGGAAGCCGAGCACCGGGTAGAGCGCCAGGTTGAGCCCCACGTTGACCACCATGCCGAGGATCGAGCCGACCACCGGCACCCGCGCCCGGTCGAGCGCATAGAAGGCCGGGGCCATCACCTTGACCGCCGAGTACGCATAGAGCCCCAGCGCGTAGCAGGCCAGCGCCTGCGCCGTGGCCTCCGCGTCGGCCGCCTCGAAGCGGCCGTGCTGGTAGATGAGCGCGACGATCGGCCCGCCCACCACCGCCAGCCCGACCGCCGCGGGCACGTTGAAGAAGGCGACCAGCCGCAGCGCCGAGCCGAGCGTCCTCTTGGCGGCACCCAGGTCGCGGGCCGCCGCCGCCTGCGCCACACCCGCGCCGGCCACCGTGGCGATGGCCACGCCGAAGACACCGAGCGGCAGCTGCATGAGCCTGAACGCCATGTTCACCCAGGTGGCGGCCCCCTCCTCGCGCGTGAGGAAGATGGTGTTGACGAGGATGTTGACCTGGGTCGCCGAGAGGCCGATCACCGAAGCGGCCATGAGCCGGCCGATGCGCCGCAGCCCCGGGTCGGCCAGCCGATCGCGGGTCAGGGCCAGCCGCGGCCGCCAGCCTGTGGCCCGCAGCGAAGGCAGCTGGGCCAGGAGCTGGAGCAGCCCCCCCAGCAGCGTCCCCGCAGCCCACCCCACCACCGCCCGCTCCGGTGGCCAGCCGGCCGCCCACAGTCCGAGCCCCACCGCCAATGATCCGACGTTGAAGAGGGCCGGCGCCACCGCCGGCGCGGTGAAGCGCCCCTGGGCGTTGAGCATCCCCATGGCCACCGCCGAGAGCGAGACCAGGAGGAGGAATGGCATCATCAGCGCCGTCAGGTGCGCGGCCAGCGCGGCCTGATCGCCTTCCCAGCTGGGGGCGAAGAGCGACACCAGCGGCGCGGCCCAGGTGATCCCCGCCAGCACCAGCGCGCCCACCACCACCAGCACCAGCGACACCACGGTCCCTGCCAGCCGCCAGGCCGCATCGGGACCCCGGTTGAGCCGGGCGTCGGTGAAGCTGGGGACGAAGGCGCTGGAGAGCGCCCCCTCGGCGAAGAGATCGCGCAGCAGGTTGGGGATTCGGAAGGCCACCACGAAGGCGTCGGACCAGGCGTTGGCGCCGATGAGGATGGCGAAGAGCTGGTCCCGCAGGAGCCCCAGCACCCGCGAGGACATGGTCGCCCCCGACAGCCAGATGGCGCGCCCGACCTTCACTACTTCTTGTCCATGTTGGACTTGGCCGCCTGCTCCTTCTTCATCATGAAGGCCTTGGCCTGCGACTGGATGGTCTGCGGCACGTTGCGATCCCGCGCCAGCTCCTTGATGTCCTTCTCCTGCAGCGTGAACATCAGCTTCAGGGCCGTCGGCAGCGGCACCTTGGGGTTCCTCACCAGGGTGGCCTTGACGACGTAGGTCCGGGTGAACTCCCGGTTGGAGTAGATGTAGCGCAGCACGTCGGTGTTGACGGTGCGCGAGTTGGCCAGCCCGAGGATCTCACCGTCGGTGATGCGCGGGCTGGTGACCGCTGCCATGCAGACCAGCTTGTTGGAGTCGCGGAGCAGCAGCGTGCGAGCCTCGTGGTTGCCCAGCGTGGCCAGCTTGATCTTCTGCGAGACCGACATCTTGATGATCCGCTGCGTCATGTTGAGCTTGCGGGTGGAGTCCTCGGGGGTCTCCGTGCCGCGCTGCTCGCCGTCGGCCTTCTCGACCGCCAGCTCGTCGCGGTACTCGCTCATCAGCTTCGCGGCGGTCTCCTCCTCCGCCGGCGGTTGGGCGGTGGGATCGACGCCGTGGACCCGCTTGTGCGCCTCGACCAGCTGCGGCACGTCGAGCAGCAGCAGCCCGTTGCGCACGCAGAAGTCGCAGGCGCCGTCGATGGTCGAGGCCAGCGCGTTGGGGTTCTGGCAGAGGCCGCGGATGATCTCGTCGTGGCGCAGCAGCCGCAGCTCGTTCTGGCGGATGATCTCCACCAGCGGCCGCGAGACCACCGGCGCCAGCCGCGCCACCGTCTCGTCGAGCGTCGAGGGGTTGAGCAGCAGCAGCTCGGTGGCCTGCTCCTTCCCGGCGAAGCGATCCGCCAGCCAGTCGAGCACCGGCCCCCGCACGCCCTCGGCCCGCAAGGCCACGCCGTACATCTTGTCGGGCAGCCCGGCCGCCGTGCGCGTCGCGGTCTCCCGAACCTCGCCCTCGGGATCGAAGGCGAGCATGTAGAGCAGGGTCACCAGGTCGGGCGCGGCCACCGCCGGCACCAGCCCCTTGGCCCCCATGAGCCGCAGCGGCAGCGGCGCCTTCTCGTCTGCGTGCTTCTGCAGCGGCTTGGGGAGGACCTCGATGGCGAGCGGGCAATCGGACATGTCTCAGCTCCGTGGCGTCGTGCCTGTGTCAAGGGGGACCCCGAGGGTCTCCGGGGAGAGCTCCAGCGCCGGCTGGCCCCGCCTCTCCCAGCGGTGACGGAGCCGGCCGAGCAGCCGATTGAGCGGGTTGTCGCGAGAGAGGGCCAGAATGAACGGTCGGCGGCGCGTCCCGAGCGCCGCCCTCGCCGCCAGCAGCCCGGCGTCCTCCGGCCAGGCCTCCAGCCCCCGGGTGACGGCCCGCGCCGCCCGCTGCCGCTGGTTGAGGGCGAGGTGGACTCGGGCCGAGTTGAGCAGGAGCTCCGGCGCGGTGGGCGCCCCCTTCAGGGCCTGGTCGCAGAGCGAGATCCCGAGCGTGATGTTCCGCTCCACCAGCACCAGGGTGACGCCGTACCAGGACATGGCGCGAGGGTCTCGCGGCGCCTCGCGGTGCGCCCGCTCGAAGGCGGTGTGGGCGCCCGGCAGATCCCGGGCGGCGAAGCGTGCCAGCCCTGCCGCCAACGTCCCCCCGGCGCCGGCCGCGGCCCCCCCGGTCGGCTCCGCCCTGGCGTCCTCGTCGGTCACCGGTTGCGCCCGTAGATGATGCGAAGCCCATCGAGGGTGAGCTGGTCATCCACCTCGCTGATGGCGGCGGAGATGCCGGCCACCAGCGAGGCCAGGCCACCGGTGGCCACCACCTTGGGCGACGTGCCCAGCTCCTCGGCCATGCGGACGCAGAGGCCGTCGACCAGCGCCACGTAGCCGAAGACCAGCCCGGCCTGCATCGAGTGGATGGTGTTGCGCCCGACCACGTGGGGCGGACGCTGGAACTCGACCCGGGGCAGCTTGGAGGCCGACCGAAAGAGCGCCTCCATCGAGATGGTGATGCCGGGGCAGATGGCGCCGCCGAGGTACTCGCCCTTGGGCGTGACCGCGTCGAAGGTGGTGGCGGTCCCGAAGTCGACCACGATGAGCGCCGACTTCCACTTCTCGAAGGCGGCCACCGCGTTGACGACCCGGTCGGCGCCCACCTCGCGGGGGTTCTCGTAGAGGATCGGCATGCCGGTCTTGACGCCTGGCCCGACGAAGAGCGGCTCCACCTCGAAGTAGCGGTTCGACATCTGCCTGAGCGTGAAGGCCATGGGCGGCACCACGCTGGAGATCGCCACGGCGTGGATCTTCTTGTGGTCGAGGCCGGTCAGGGTGAAGAGCTGCCGGATCAGGATCCCGTACTCGTCCCCGGTCCGGGAGTGGCTGGTCTCGATGCGCCAGCTCTGCAGCAGCCGCGCCCCCTCGAAGACCCCGAGGACGGTGTTGGTGTTGCCGACGTCGATGGCCAGGAGCACGGGCGGAGGTTAGCAGCGGGGCCGCAGCAGCGCCACGTCTCCCGACGTGATCCGCTCCACCCCTGCCGCGGTGCGAACCAGCAGCGCCCCGGAGGGATCGAGCGCCTCGGCCTGGCCCACCACCTCGCGGCCGTCGAGCGTGACCACCACCTCGCGGCCCAGGGTCACCGAGCGCGCCGTCCAGGCCTCGCGGATGGGGTCGAACCCCTCCTCGGCGTGGCGGTCGTACCACTCCTCGAACAGGGTGAGGCAGGCGGCCAGGAAGAGGGCCCGCGGCGCCGGCTGGCCGCGCTCCAGCAGCACGCTGGTGGCCTGGTCGCGCAGCTCCGGGGGGAAGTCCTCGCTCCTGGCGTTGACGTTGACGCCGACGCCGACCACCACCCAGTGGACCTGGTCGGGCTCGGCGGCCAGCTCGGTGAGGATGCCGGCGATCTTGCGGCCATGGACCAGGATGTCGTTGGGCCACTTGATGCCGGCCTCGACGCCGGCGCGGCGGAGCGCGTCGCAGACCGCCAGGGAGGCGACCAGGGTCAGCTCCGGGGCGCGCGAGGTCGGCAGGCTGGCGGGCCGCAGGATCACCGAGAAGGCGACGTTGCGGCCGGGCGCCATCACCCAGCTCCGGCCTCGCCGGCCGCGCCCGTCGGTCTGCCGCTCGGCCACCACCACCTCGCCATGGCCGGCGCCGTCGTCGGCCAGCGCCTTGGCCTGGTCGTTGGTGGAGCCGATCGACTCGAAGCAGTGGAGGACCTGCCCGACGTCGTGGGTGTTGAGGAGCGGACGGAGCTCCAAAGCCCGCAGCCGGTCGGGCACCGCCACCAGCCGGTAGCCGCGGGTGGCCACCGCGTCGATGCGGTACCCCTGCCCGCGCAGCGCCTCGACGTGCTTCCAGACCGCCGCCCGGGTCAGCCCGAGCTTGTCGCTGATGGCCTCGCCGGACACGGCGTCGTCGCCGGCCTCGGCCAGGAAGGCCAGGACCTGCTCCGCGCTCTCGCTCGCTGCCAGCTCCGGGGTCACGCAGGGTCGATCTTGGTGGCCCGGCGCGAGGGTGTCAAATCGCGGCGCTGGAGCGGAGGCCATCGTCGCCGCATGCTACGTTCGTGACCCCTCTGCTCAGGAGAGAACCATGACCGCAACCATCCGCCGTTTCTTGCCGGTCCTGTCGATGGTCCTCGCGGTCTCCTGCGGTGGCAGCGGGGGCACGGGCCCGGGCGGCACCGGCTCGGCCACCGACTGCCTGCTGGGCAACCAGGCGGCCACCGCCGGCCGCACCTGCTGCAACGGCATGGTCTCGAACCTCCTGACCGCAGGCGACGTTGGAATCTGCCGCCAGCCGGTGGGCGGGCCCTGCTACTCCGATGGCAACATCAACTCCCTCCCGGGCGGGAACACCTGCTGCAACACCGCTGCCAGCGCCAGCTACCTCGGCACCGTGGGATCCACCTGCCTTGCTGGTGGCAACTGCACCGCGAACGCCAGTTGCATCGTGGGCGACTCCTGCAATCTCGGCTCCGGCTTCTGCGGTGGCACGGGTGGTCGCACCTGCCTGGTGGTCGGCTCGGGTACGGCCTCCCTGGCGTTCCCCTGCTGCCTCGGCCTGACCGCCAACGGGTCGGGCGTCTGCTACCCGCCGGTCGGCCACCTCTGCAACACCAACGAGGACTGCGCCTCCCGGATCTGCAAGCCGAGCGGCTCGGCGGCGCACTGCCAGTAGTCTGACGGGCGCCGGCCCGGAGGCGCCCGACACGGGCGCTACGAGAGTTCGAGCGAGATGTCGACGGCCCTCGCCGAGTGGGTGAGCGCTCCCATGGAGACGAAGTCGACGCCGGTGGCCGCCACCCGCGGCAGCCGCTCCTGCGTCATGTTGCCCGAGGCCTCCAGCAGCACCCGCCCGGCGGCCCGCTGCACCGCCGCAGCCATTGCCTCGTCGGTCATGTTGTCGAGCAGGACGATGTCGGCCCCGGCCGCGATGGCCGCGTCGAGCCCCGGAAGGTCGACCACCTCGACCTCGATCTTGAGCATCGCGCCGGCCCGGGCTCGCGCCCGGCGCACCGCCTCGCCCACCCCGCCGCAGGCTGCGACGTGGTTGTCCTTGATGAGCACGCCGTCGCCGAGGCTGACCCGGTGGTTGGTCCCACCGCCTGCGCGGACCGCCGCCTTCTCCAGCAGTCGCCACCCCGGCGTGGTCTTGCGGGTGTCGAGGAGGCGGGTCCGGCCCCCGCCGGCCGCCAGCGCGTCGACGCAGCGCCGGGTGGTGGTCGCCACGCCCGAGAGCCGCTGCAGGAAGTTGAGCGCGGTCCGCTCGGCGCCGAGCAGGCCGCGCACCGGCCCCTCGGCCTGGCCGAACCAGGTCCCGCTGGCCACCCACGCGCCGTCCTCGACCTCGAAGCGGCAGGTGCAGCCGAGCCGCTCGAAGACGTGGGTGGCCACCGCGGTGCCGGCGAGGACCAGCCCCTCCTTGGAGAGGAACCGGGCCACGCCGCGCGCCGCGGCCTCGATGGTGGCCTCGCTGGTGGCGTCGCCGAGGAGCAGATCCTCTTCGAGCGCCAGCTCCACCAGCCGCTCGGCGTGGGCGGAGAGGCGAGCCATCCGCTACTTCTTCTTGGCCTTCTTGATAGCCTTCTTCTTGGCGACCTTCTTCACCGCCTTGACGGGGGCCTTCTTGTTCAGCCGCTTGCCGGCCGACTTGACCGCCTTGCGAGCGCCGGCCACGCCCTGCTTGACTGCCTTGCGGGCGCCGGCCACGCCCTTCTTGACCGCCTTGCGGGCATCCGCCACGCCCTTCTTGACCGCCTTGCGGGCTCCGGCCACGCCCTTGCGGGCCTCGGCGACGGCCTTCCTCGCCCTCTTGATGGTCGGGGCGGCACGCTGCTCCATCTGCTGCTCGAACTTGACGGCCTCGGCCTTGACGGCCTCGACGCCGGCCGTGAAGGCCTGCTCCACCTTCTCGACGACCGGCTGCGCCTGGGCTGGGGTGGCATTCGGATTCGGGTTGTTGTTCTCCATGGTCTTCTCCTCCGTCGATTGATCCGCGCCGCTCATGACGGCGCGGTGGTTGATCAGCTTCTGCCTCGTCGTCCGCAGCTCGTCGACGCGGGCCCGGTCCTTCTCGACCACTTCGACCGGCGCACGCGCCACGAAGTTGGGGTTCGACAGCTTTCCCTCGATCAGGCGCAGGTCGGCGTCGACCCTGGCCAGCTCCTTGTCGATGCGCGCCGTCTCGGCCCCCACGTCGATGACGCCTGCCAGCGGGACCCGCACCTCGAAGCCCGCTCCGACGCCGACGGCCGATTGTGGCATGCGCGGGGTGGCCTCGGCGAGGTGGACTTGCAGATTCTCGACGTGGGTGAGCCGGGCCACCCTCCGGGACTCCCCCGCCTCGAGCAGGGCGTGGGTGGCGGTATCGGCCACGGCCACGTGGACCGGGGTCTCCTGCCCCAGCGCCACCTTGAAGGCGATGTTCATCTCTCCGCGGATGTTCCGGATGGCGTCGATGATCCCGAGGATGGGCGTGAAGGCCCTCTCCGCCGCCTCGTCGACCACCCCCACCGGGGGATAGCGCCCCTCCATGATCGAGTCGGGCCAGGCGGTGGCGCCGACGCGCTGGCGCAGCACCCCCCAGAGCTCCTCGGTGATGAAGGGCATGAAGGGGTGGAGCAGCAGGTAGCTCGACTTCAGGCAGTGGACCAGCACCCCCTGGGCCCCCGCCTTCGTGCCGGCGTCGTCACCCGAGAGCGCCTCCTTGCTGAGCTCGATGTACCAGTCGCAGAGCTCGTGCCAGACGAAGTGGTAGACGGTGTTGGCGGCGTCGTTGAAGCGGAAGGCCTCCAGCGCCTCGACGGTCTCGTTCACGGCGCGCTGCAGCCGGGCCAGGATCCAGCGATCGGCCGGGGTGCGGGCCTGGAGGAGCGGGTCGACGCCGGCCTCGACGTGCCCCTCGAGGTTCATGAGCGCGAAGCGCGAGGCGTTCCAGAGCTTGTTGGCGAAGGCCCGGTAGCCGTCGATGCGCTCGTCGGCCAGCTTGATGTCACGCCCCTGGGCGGTGAGCGCCGCCAGCGTGAAGCGGAGGGCATCGGCGCCGTGCTTCTCGGTGACCACGAGGGGGTCGATGACGTTCCCCTTGGTCTTGGACATCTTCTGGCCCTTGGAGTCGCGCACCATGGGGTGGAGGTAGACGGTCTTGAACGG
>JANYBC010000052.1 GCA_025360965.1 Anaeromyxobacter sp.
GTCCGGGCGTCCGGGCGTCCGGGCCGATGTCAGACCCCCCGGCTAGCCTCCCTGATGCCGTCCCAGCATTTGTTTGGGGGCGGCGCTCCACTCGTCCGGAGGTCCAGGATGGCCGTCAGGGTCATGGTCGCGTCCGCGCTCGTGCGCGCCGCCGTTCCGAAGCCAGACACAGTCCAGAAGGCCGGCCCCGCCGCCGCAACGGCGCGACCCAAGCGTCGCCGCTCGTCGATCTACGACGCCGACGGCAGCGAGGTCTTCATCACCCTGATGTGCCTCAAGTGCCACCAGATGCGGCCGCTCTCGCAGTTCGGCCTGCGAAAGATGGCCGACGGCGCCATCCGCAACCAGCCCTGGTGCCGCCCGTGCCGCTCGGCGGCCGGGACAGGAAAGGGTAAGGTCAAGGAGGCGGCTGATACAGTGGAGTCTACGAAAACTGCACCCTCCACAGAGCCTTCTGCGACCGGCCTCCCAGCTTCGGTCGAACCCGAGGCTCCCCGTCCTCGCGACGGCCAGCTCGCGGCGCAGGTCGCGGCGGCGCTGGCGGCCGGGCTCGGCCGCTGATCCGGCGTCCAGCTCTGCCAGCTCGGCCCGCTCGGCCCGCTCGGTGGCCATGCGCCCACGTCGGGGAGCGTTGCAAGCAAGCGCCAATGAGGTGATTCCCCTGCGTCTTAGAGTCGCAGCTTCCGGCTCCCGCCCGGAGCCATGCTGGAAATCGTTGAGCCAAATGCAAAAATGGACCGATCGGCTCCACCTCTCGGGCCGCTTTCTCGTTTGCTGATCGTGCGAGCCGATGGGTAGAGTGCGTGCCCTCGGTATACCCGCGATTCCCTTCATACTCGCTGCACCTACTCGCCCCCGGCTGGAGGCAACACCATGGCTGACTCCCAGATGAAGCTGAAGCTCAAGGAGAAGATCGAGGCCCACCGGCCTCGCATCACCAAGCTGAACAAGGAGTTCGGCGAGGTGGTGATCGACAAGGTCAACATCGGCCAGTGCATCGGCGGCGCGCGCGACATCCGCTCGCTGGTCACCGACATCTCCTACCTCGACCCGCAGGAAGGCATCCGCTTCCGCGGCAAGACCATCCCCGAGACCTTCGCGGCGCTCCCCAAGGCCCCGGGCAGCGACCAGCCCTACGTCGAGGGGTTCTTCTGGTACCTGCTGACCGGCGACGTCCCCACCATGGCCCAGACGCTCGAGGTCATGGAGGACTGGCGCGCCCGCGCCGACATCCCCCAGTACGTCATCGACGTGCTCCGCGCCATGCCGCGCGACTCGCACCCCATGGCCCTCTTCTCCACGGCCATCCTCTCGATGCAGCGTGAGTCGGTCTTCTTCAAGAAGTACAGCGAGGGCGGCCTCAAGAAGAACGACATGTGGGATCCGATGTACGAGGACTCGATGAACCTGCTGGCGAAGCTGCCGGCCATCGCCGCGTACATCTACCGGATGAAGTACAAGGGCGACTCCTTCATCGCCCCGGATCCGAAGCTCGACTGGGGCGCGAACTTCGCGCACATGATCGGGCAGAAGAAGCCCTACGACGACGTCGCCCGCATGTACTTCATCCTCCACTCGGACCACGAGTCGGGGAACGTCTCGGCCCACACCACCCACCTGGTGGCCTCGGCCCTGAGCGACGCCTACTACTCGCTCTCGGCCGGCATCAACGGCCTGGCCGGCCCGCTCCACGGCCTCGCCAACCAGGAGGTGCTCTCCTGGATCATGAACGTGATGAAGAAGCTGAACAACAAGCTGCCCACCAAGGAGGAGCTCAAGCAGTTCCTCTGGGACACGCTCAACTCGGGCCAGGTCATCCCCGGCTACGGTCACGCGGTGCTCCGCAAGACCGATCCGCGCTTCACGGCGCAGAACGAGTTCTCCAAGAAGCACCTCCCCAACGACCCGCTCTTCCAGCTCGTCAACATGATCTACGAGGTGGCGCCGGGCGTCCTGACGGAGCACGGCAAGACCAAGAACCCCTGGCCGAACGTCGACAGCCACTCCGGCGTCATCCAGTGGTACTACGGCGTCCGCGAGTGGGACTTCTACACGGTCCTCTTCGGCGTCGGCCGCGCGCTCGGCGTGCTCGCCAACATCACCTGGGACCGCGGCCTCGGCTACGCCATCGAGCGCCCCAAGTCGGTCACCACCGACATGCTGGAGAAGTGGGCCGCCGAGGGCGGCCGCAAGCTGGCCTAGGCCGCTGACCCAGCCGACCTGATCCACCGGGAGCCGCCTCGATGAGGGGCGGCTCTCGCATTTCAAGGGCAGGGCGTTCCTTGACGCCCCGCGCCCCCCCGGGTAGCGTCAACCTTCCGTATTTCGAAAGGGGTTTACACCCGTGCGGCTCCTCCTCGTCCTCTTCGGGCTCACCTTCGCGGTGGGCTGCGGGCCCATCCAGTCGACCAGCGCCCTGATCGACGCCGACGTCGAGATCGAGGGGGCCCGGGCCGCCGGCGCGCAGACCGCGGCCACCTACGAGTTCACGACCGCCGAGGCCCACCTGAAGAAGGCCCGCGAGCTGGCCGGCTACTCCCAGTACGAGAACTCGGCGGTCTTCGCCGCCAAGGCGCGTGAGCTGGCCAAGGAGGCGCGCGTCAAGGCGCTGGCCACCAGCAACCGGCCCGAGAAGGAGCCGGCGCCATGAGCCGCACCCGGACCGCCGTCGCCCTCACCCTGCTGACCCTGGTCGTGACCCTGGCCTCCTGCGCCACCGGCGGCAAGCTGAAGCGCAACGCCGAGGTGCTGACCCAGGACGCCATCAAGGCCCGCAACAGCGGTGCCCTGCGCTGCGCCCCCCGCGAGCTGGCGCTGGCCGAGGCCAACCTCGACTTCGGCAAGGCAGAGATCGACTGGGGCAACGCCTCCCGCGCCGCCGACCACCTCAAGGTGGCCGAGGCGAACATGAAGAAGGCGCTCGAGCTCTCCAGGAACTGCGGGCCGGCCAAGGTCACCATCAACGAGAAGAAGCCGGTGGCGCCGGTGGTGGTCGCCGCGCCCGTCATCCTCATCGAGAAGACCGACCGGGATGGCGACGGCGTCCCCGACATCGACGACAAGTGCCCCGACGTCCCCGGGCCCAAGGAGAACTTCGGCTGCCCGGTCGTCAAGGACTCCGACGGCGACGGCATCCCCGACGACATCGACCGCTGCCCGCTCGACCCGGAGGACTTCGACGGCTTCCAGGACGAGGACGGCTGCCCCGACCCGGACAACGACGGCGACGGCATCGTCGACAAGATCGACGCCTGCCCCAACACCCCCGGCCCCATCTCCAACCGCGGCTGTCCGGTCATGGACCGGGACGGCGACGGCATCCCCGACGACCAGGACAAGTGCCCCGACCAGCCCGGCCCCAAGGAGAACGGCGGCTGCCCCGACACCGACCGCGACGGCGACGGCATCGTCGATCGGCTCGACAAGTGCCCCGACGAGCCCGGACCGCCCCCCGACGGCTGCCCCAAGAAGTACACGCTGGTCGAGGTGAAGAAGGACCGGATCGTCATCAAGCAGCAGGTCCACTTCGCCAGCGCCAAGTCCCAGGTGCTGGCCGACTCCTTCCCGCTGCTCGACCAAGTGGTGCAGGTGCTCCGCGACTACCCGAAGATGCGGATCTCGGTCGAGGGGCACACCGACGCCATCGGCGGCGAGTTGGCCAACATGAAGCTGAGCACGGCGCGCGCCGAGTCGGTGCGCAACTACCTCACCGGCAAGGGGATCCAGGCCGACCGGCTCGAGGCGGTCGGGTTCGGTCCGACCAAGCCGATCGCGTCCAACAAGACCGACAAGGGACGGGGCCAGAACCGGCGCACCGAGTTCCGCATCATCTCGACCGAGTAGCCAGGGGAACCACGATGGCTCGCTTCGAGGTGTTCGTACCGGCTGCGCCACCCAAGCTCCCCGTCGACCTGACGCTGCGCCTCGAGGCCGACCACTGGCTCGGGGCGCTCAAGACCGGCCTCGGCCGGCTCGGTGAAACCCAGGCCTCCAACAACATCCTCTGCGACATCCAGGCCGACGGGTCGATCCACGTCACCGATCCCGACTCCGGCCGGGTCTTCCGCATCATCGAGCTGCCGGCCACCCCGCCGGTCCGGCCGACGCCAGCGGTGGCACCGGCCGCGCCGCTGGCGGCGTCGAAGCCAGCGCCGCCTCCACCGGCCCCCTTCGTGATGGCTCCACCGGATCCCGAGCCGATCGCGGCGCGACCGGAGCGCGTGGTAGCTCCGCCACCGCCACCGCCACCGCCACCCGCTCCGGCCCCCGCTCCGGCCCCCGCTCCGGCCCCCGCTCCGGCCCCCGCATCCCCGTCGCGACCCATCGGCCGGCTCGTGACTGCCGTGAAGGCCGAGGACGTCCTCGCCGAGCTCTTCCTCGAGGTGAGCGACCTCGGCCAGATGAAGGACCGCAAGAAGGGGCTCGAGTTCGTGCTCGACAACGCCCTGCGGATCATCGGCTGCGATGCCGGCTCGGTCTTCACCGCCGACTCGGGCCGGCAGGACCTCTCCTTCGAGGTGGTGCGGGGACCGACCGCAGACAAGCTCATGGCGCTCGGCCTCAAGGTCCCGATCGGCGTCGGCGTGGTCGGCTTCTGCGCGCAGGAGAACGTCTGCCTCGCGGTCTCCGACGTGGAGAAGGACCCGCGCTTCTACCGGGCCGTCTCCGAGGCGACCGGCTACCAGACCCGCTCGCTGCTCTGCGCCCCCATGGCCCGGCAGGGGCGCGTGGTCGGCTGCCTCGAGGTGCTCAACAAGAAGGGCGGCAAGCCCTACGACCAGAAGGACATGGCCGTGCTCTCCTACCTGGCGGCGCAGGCGGCCTCCTTCCTGGCCCGCCTCGACGGATAGCGCCGGCGCGGCCCCCGGTGGTGCCCGCGGCGGCCGTCGCCTCACTCCCCGTCGTCGGGCAGGTCGGCGTCGGCCTTCATCAGCTCGCGCATCACCACCGTGGCGTAGCTGCCGCGCGGCAGGGCAAAGCGGGCCGCGTAGCCGTCCTCGAGCGGCGAGAGCGCCACCTCGATGGGCAGCCGGCCGGCGCGCCGGGTCCCGGCGGCCTCGTCACCGCCGCGGGCGAAGTCGGCCGGCGCCAGCCCCTCGGCCGCCAGCAGCCGGGCTTCGCGCTCGGCCGGGAGGCCGGTCACCGCCGGCCTGAGCTGGTGACCGAACATGGGGCCGGCCGGGCTCACCTCGAAGCGCGCCACCCGCGGGCCGTCGACCTCGGGCGCCTCGCAGACGAAGACCCCTCCGCTCTCCAGCTTCTTCAGGGCGTCGCCGAGCAGGGCGGTGGCGAAGAGGCCGTCGGCGATCCGCTCCGAGAGCCAGCGGTTGAAGAGCAGCGACTGGTAGGCGGAGAGGGCGAAGCGCCGCAGGAAGCGGTCGCGGCCGGCGCGCCGCGCCTGGTCGGAGGGCTGGGCCGAGAGCAGCGACCGCCCCAGCACGGCGTTGCCGCCGTCGGCGCCGAAGCGCTGCGGGCCGAAGAAGTTGGGCAGGCCGGCCTCGGCCAGCCCGGCGGCGCTGCGCCGCGCGGCAGCCAAGTCGCCGCCGCGCACCACCACCTCGAAGCCGTTGCCGCGGGAGTGGCCGGGGCGGAGCTTGTTCTGGTGGCGCGAGGCGGTGAGCACGCGGTAGCCGTCTCCGGCCAGCGAGGCGGGATCCGGATCGCGCGCCACCGGGAAGCTGAGCCACTGGGTGGTCACCGCGGCCCGGTCCTTCAGGCCTGCGTACCCGGCGTCGCGGTCGGGCACCCCGAGGGCGCGGGCCAGCGCCTTGACGACGTCGCGGGTGGTCCGTCCCCGCTTCTCCACGTGGAGGTAGAGGTGCGGGCCGGCGCCGCTCGGCAGGTAGGCCGGCACCTCGTCGACGCGGAAGTCCTCGGGAGTCACCTTGAGCCGCCCGCCCGACCCGGGGCAGGCGGCGGTGACGTAGGGGAGGGGGCCGCTCACCGGCCGGCCAGCCCCTCGAGCAAGGTCAGCTTGCGCCGCACCGTCGCCCCCAGCAGCTCGTCGGCCTCGCGCTCCAGCCGCTCGCCGGCCAGGAACAGGTAGTAGAAGAGCAGCTCGCGCAGCCCCTCGGCCAGCAGGTGCGGCGCCTCGCCCTCGGGCGGCGGCGGCTGCAGCCCCTCGATGTTGAGCAGCAAGGCGCCGACCTCGAGGTCGCCGTCCGGTGTCGGAGTGGCGCCGCGGAAGACGGGGGCGAAGGGGGCGGTCGGGTCGCGCAGCATCGAGGCCACGGCCGCCAGGAAGGCGGGGCGGGCGGTGCGCGGGATGGTGGCGGTCACCAGCCGCAGCAGCTCGCCGTAGCCGGCGCCGAGGGCGGCGATGCGCGCCCCCTGCTCCGACGGGGTGGCGGCCGAGGGCTCCGCGGTGGCCTCGAGGTAGCCGGCCTCGGCGAGGTGGAAGAGGACCTTGGTGGCGTCGAAGTCGCCCAGCCTGGCGGCGCTGGCCACCTGGGCCACGCTGCGCTGCCCGTCGACGAGGGCGAGGAGCTGCTGCTCGACCGGGCGCAGGGTCACGGCCCGCGCCGGGTTGGTGCGGCGCAGGTAGGCGGCCGGGCCCGGGATGCGGGCCTTGAAGAGGCTCAGCTCGTCGATGCGCCGGATGCCGTCCATCAGCAGGGCCTGGGTGTTGACCGCCTGCGGGGTGCTGGTGAGGTCGGCCTCCTCGTCGTCCACCAGCCAGAAGATGCCGGTCGGCAGGAGCAGGATAGCGTGGAAGACCGCGGTGATCTGCTCGTGGAAACACTTCCAGAGGTCGTTGGAGTCGAGCAGGCCGAGGTCGATGAGCGCCTTGCCGAGCGGCCGGGGGCGCTCCATGGCCTCCTGAAGCTGCGCCTCGGTGACCAGGCCGAGCCTGAGCGCCACCTCGCCGATCCGCTCACCCACCACCGAGGAGCGCGAGCTGCGCACCTCGCCGTCCTTGAAGCCGATGGTCCGCTCGGCCTCGGCGCTCACCACGTGGAGCACGCCGCTGACGCGGGCCTGGTGGGCGAAGGCGATGAAGTCGGCGATGGGGAAGGCCGAGAGGTCGCCGGCGAGGACCACCCGCGGGCGGGGCGAGGCGCTGCCGGCGGACGGCGTGCGGCGGGCCACCAGCAGGTCGGGGGTGGTGGGGAGCCACTCGTACCGGCCGGCCTGCTCGCCCAGCGCGGTGCGGACCTCGGCGGAGCCGGGGGCCACGCGGCCGTGCGGGTCGATGTCGAGGAAGCGGGCCATCCAGCTAGTTGGCCTCATCCCGGCTCCAGCCCTGCTTCTCCTGCCACTCTTCCTCGTCCTGGAGCGTGAACTCGAGCATCCACTCCGAATAGTCGGTGACCAGGTGGAGGCGCCCGTTGAAGTAGAGCGAGGGGGTGCCGCGCAGCCCGGCCAGCCGGGCCTCGGCCTGCGATCCCTCGACCTTGTAGCGGTACTTCGCGGAATGGAGCGCGGCCTCGAGGTCGGCGCCGTCCTTGCCGAGCTCGCCGGCGTATCGGCCCAGCTCCTCGGGCGTGAGCTGGTGCGGCCGCGAGAACATCAGGTCGTGGAACGGCCAGAAGATCCCCTGGTCGCGGGCCCACTCGCCGGCCTGGGCCGCGTCCACGGCGTTGGGGTGGGACTCGATGGGGAAGGGCTTGAAGTGGAGCTTGAGCCGGCCGGGCCGGTCGATGACGAACTTCTCCAGCAGCGGCCGCATCAACTGGCAGTACGGGCAGGTGAAGTCGGAGAACTCGACCACGGTGATGGGGGCCTTCTCGTCGCCGAGCGGCGGGCCGAAGGCGGTCACGTCGAGCCTGGAGCGGCGCGGGCGGTCGAAGGAGGCGTAGTACCGCTCCAGCGTCTTCTTCACCTCGACCTTGGGCAGGCCGCCCATGGCGAGGCGGGTGGTGAGCCGGGCCATGCGCTTGGCGTGGTGGCAGCCGCCGTGCGAGCGCAGGCACTGGGAGATGGTGTGGGGGCAGCCGCAGTAGCAGAACTCCTCCTGCGCCACCTCGGCCACCAGCTGCTGCTGCTGCTCGCTGAGCCCGTCGAGCGGGATGCCGGGCAGCAGCCCCTCGGGCGTGGCCGGCTCCACGGCGGCGCCGGCGGCGGTCTTCTCGGCCACCGGCGTGGCGGTGGGCCGGGCGGCGCAGCCGGCCAGTAGGGCGAGGAGGAGCGCGGTGGGACGGGGAGCGGTGCGCATCGGAGCGGCCTCCAGCGAGGGAGCCCGATGTTACCACGCGTCGGCGCGCTGCCCAGCCGCCACGCACCGGAGGTGAGGCAGGGTGGCGCCCGGGCCCCGGGTGGAATAAGGGAGGACGCGGATGGATCCCTCCAGCCTCGCGCGCGGCGCCGTCCGCAAGGAGCCCGGCGGCCGCCTCGGGGTGGCGCTCTGCTACCCGAACGCCGAGCGGCTGGCGATGGCCAACCTCGGCTTCCACGCCGTCTACCGGCTCTTCAACGACGACCCGTCCACCCGCTGCGAGCGGGTCTTCCTCACCGAGGACGGCAGCCCGCCGCGCTCGGTCGAGTCGGGCCGGCCGCTGGCCGAGTTCGACGTGGTGGCCTTCTCGCTCTCCTTCGAGGACGACTTCATCCACCTGCTCGAGCTGCTGGAGCGGGCCGGCCTGCCGCTGCGCGCCGCCGATCGCGACGGGCGCCACCCGCTGGTGGTGGCCGGCGGCATCGCCATGCAGATCAACCCGGAGCCAGTGGCCCCCTTCCTCGACGCCGTGCTGATCGGCGAGGGGGAGGAGCTGGTGCCGCCCTTCCTGGCCTGGCTGCGCGGGCAGGCCGGCCGGCCGCGCCCCGACCTGCTGCGCGAGCTGGCCCGCCTGCCGGGCGCCTACGTGCCCGGGCTCTACCGGGTCGAGTACGCCGACACCCGGGCCGGGGCCGGCTGGGTGACGCGCTTCGAGCCGCAGCAGGGCGCGCCGGCGCGGGTGGCCCGGCGCTTCGTGGCCGATCTCTCGAAGGTCCCGACCTCGCGGGTCATCGAGTCGCCCGACGCACAGTTCGGTGACCTCTTCCTCACCGAGGTGGCGCGCGGCTGCCTCTGGGGCTGCCGCTTCTGCGCCGCCGGCTTCGTGCAGCGCCCCTACCGCGAGGTCGACCTCGAGACCCTGCGGGCCGAGGTGAAGAAGGGGATCGCCGCCGGCCAGCGGGTCGGGCTGGTCGGCCCCGACACCAGCGACCACTCGGGCCTCGATCCGCTCACCTGCTTCATCGGCGAGCAGGGCGGCAGCTTCAGCCCGTCGTCCCTGCGCGTCGACGCCATCACCCCGCTGCTGGCCGGGCGCATGGCGGCCGGCGGCGAGCGCTCCATCACGCTGGCGCCGGAGGCCGGCACGCCGCGCATGCGCGAGGTGATCAACAAGGACTTCAGCGACGACCGGATCGTGCAGGCGGCCGCCGACGCGCTGCAGGCCGGGATGATCAACGTGAAGCTCTACTTCATGTGCGGCCTGCCGACCGAGACCGACGAGGACGTGCTGGGGATGGCCCGGCTGGCGGTGCGCATCCGCGAGGAGGTGATGGCGCCGCGCGCCAAGGTCACCAAGCGGATGGGGCGCATCACCCTCTCGGTCAACCCCTTCATCCCCAAGCCCTGGACGCCGTTCCAGTGGCAGCCGATGCACGCCCGACGATGCCTGGAGGGGAAGCGCCGGCTGCTGGAGCGCGAGCTGCGGCCGCTCGGCATCGACGTCGACTTCATGAGCCCGCGCGAGGCGGCCATGCAGGCGCTGCTCTCACGCGGCGACCGCCGCTGCGCCGACCTGCTGGAGCTGGCCCACCGCGAGTTCGAGGGCGACCTGGGCCGGGCCCTGCGCCGCTGGCCGCACGACCCGGACTTCTTCGTGCTGCGCGAGGCGGCCGTCGAGGAGCAGCTCCCGTGGGACTTCATCGACCACGGCCTGACCAAGGCCTTCCTGGCGCGCGAGCAGCGGCGCGGCCTCGGCGCCCGCATCACCCCCAAGTGCGAGGTGGAATCGTGCCGGGCCTGCGGCCTCGCCTGCGCCGACCACCCCGAGCTGAAGACCGGGCTGAGGGGCGAGCTTCTAGCGGCGCTCAGGGGACCTGGCGGAACATGACCTGGCCGCCGGCCCCGGCCAGGCTCTCGTCGGAGACGTCGATGGTCGCCATGCCGGCGCAGCTGCTGCTGGTCCGCGAGTCGCAGCTGACCAGCATGGTCGAGAAGGGGGTCTTGTTGAAGAAGATCAGGTTGCCCATCCCCTCGAAGCTGCCCCGGTTGGAGCGGATCGAGACCCTCCCGATCGAGGTCCCGGTCACCTGGATGACCGCGAAGTTGACGCCGTTGGCGTCGATCGCGGTGGTCGAGACCGTCAGGGAGAGCGCCCCCTGCGGCGCCGGATCGGTGCCGCAGCCGAGGAGGAGGAAGAGCGCGGTGACGAGGAGTCGGCGGCTGGCCATGGGGTCCCGGGACGGGATCATTGTACCATCGTTCCGTGGCCGTGCCGGCAGTGGGGCCGGTCCCCGGGGGTGCCAGGGCCTTGAACGACGTCGAAGCCATGGAGGCGGCGCTGGAACTGGCGCGCGAGGCGGCAGCCGCCGGTGAGGTGCCGGTCGGCGCCGTCGCCCTCTTCGAGGGGCGGGTGGTCGGGCGCGGGCAGAACGCCCGGGAGCAGGCCGCCGATCCCACCGCCCACGCCGAGCTGCTGGCCATCCAGGAGGCGGCCCGGACGCTGGGCCGCTGGCGGCTCACCGGGGTCACCGTCTACGTCACCCTGGAGCCCTGCGCCAT
This sequence comes from Anaeromyxobacter sp., assembly GCA_025360965.1. GTDB lineage: Bacteria > Myxococcota > Myxococcia > Myxococcales > Anaeromyxobacteraceae > JADKCZ01. Next base: position 10,715 of record JANYBC010000052.1, read on the forward strand.
GTGCGCCGGGGCCATGGTGCTGGCCCGCATCGACCGGCTGGTCTTCGGCGCCAGCGACCCCAAGGCCGGCGCGGTCGGCTCGCTGCAGGATCTCTCCTGTGACCCACGCCTCAACCACAGCTTCCCGGTCGACCGGGGCCTGCTGGGGGATCGCTGCGGCGACCTGCTGCGTTCCTTCTTCCGGCTGCGCCGCACCACGCGCTGAACTGGCCAGGCTGCCCCTTGGCAAGACCCGGGAAGATCAGGTACACCCGCCCGCGGAGAGCTGGCCGAGTGGTCGAAGGCGCCTGACTCGAAATCAGGTGTACGGGCAACTGTACCGTGGGTTCGACTCCCACGCTCTCCGCATAATCTCTTCCTGGAGAGGTGTTCGAGCGGCCTAAGAAGCACGACTGGAAATCGTGTGTACCTCACGGTACCGTGGGTTCAAATCCCACCCTCTCCGCCAGTTGCACACCCTCGCAGAGGGTATCGATGAGCCGGCCCAGAATCCTCGGGCGACGATGGCTCCTTCAAACCCCGCCAGGCCCGGAAGGGAGCAACGGTAGAAGGACCAGCGTGCGCCCGGGGATTGTGGGCCGGCTCCTGCTTTTCTGGTAAAGCCATCGCTCCCTCCCGGATCCTGAGATGGCCTACCTCGTCCTCGCCCGCAAGTATCGACCGCAGCGCTTCGGCGAGATGTCGGGCCAGGCCCATGTGGTGCAGACGCTGGCCAACGCGCTCAAGCGCGGCACCCTGGCCCACGCCTTCCTCTTCACCGGTCCGCGCGGCGTCGGCAAGACCACCGCGGCCCGGCTGGTGGCCAAGGCCGTCAACTGCGAGCAGGGGCCGACCCCCGAGCCCTGCGGCACCTGCGTGCCCTGCCTGGAGATCGCCGAGGGGCGCAGCGTCGACGTCATCGAGATCGACGCCGCCTCCAACAACGGCGTCGACAACGTCCGCGACATCGTCGAGGCGGTCAAGTACCGGCCGGCCCGGGATCGCTTCAAGGTCTTCGTCATCGACGAGGTCCACATGCTCTCGCAGGGGGCCTTCAACGCCCTCCTGAAGACGCTGGAGGAGCCGCCCGACCACGTGAAGTTTGTGCTGGCCACCACCGACGTCCACAAGGTGCCGGAGACCATCGTCTCCCGCTGCCAGCGCTTCGACTTCCGGCGGCTCACCCAGCAGCAGATCGCCGACCAGCTCGGCCACGTGGCCGGCCAGGAGGGGATGAAGCTGTCGGGCACGGCGCTGGCCATGGTGGCCCGCGCCGCCGAGGGCGGGATGCGCGACGCCCTCTCGCTGCTCGACCGGGTGCGGGCCGCGTGCGGCGACACCCCGGGCGACGCCGAGGTGGCCGAGGCCCTCGGCACCGTCGACGTGGCGGCGGTGAGCCGGCTGGCTGGCGCCATGCTCCAGCGCGACGGCGCGGCGCTGCTGGCCGAGGTGGCCGCGCTCCACGAGCGCGGGCTGGAGATGAAGCGGGTGGCCGAGGAGCTGGCCCGCCACCTGCGCAACGTGGTGGTGGCCCGGCTCGCCCCCGACGCCCCGCTCGACCTGCCCGACGCCGAGCTCCGCGAGGTGAAGTCCCAGGCCGCCTCGGCGGACCCGGCCCAGCTCACCCGGCTCTTCGACCTGGCGCAGCGGGCGGTGGTCGAGGCCAAGCTGGCCGACCAGCCGCGCCACGCGCTCGAGGTGGCGCTGCTCAAGGCGGTCTTCCTGGCGCCCGGAGCCGACGTCTCGGCGCTCATCGCCCGCGTCGAGGCCCTGGCCGGCGGTTCGCTCCCGCCCCCGGCGTCCGGCGGTGGTGGGAGCGGCGGTGCCCGCCCGGCCGCCGCACCTCGGTCCGGCGCCGCGCCCGCGCAGCCGCCTCCGAGCTCGATCGCGGCCCCCGCCGCGCCTCGCAGGCAGGCCGCGGCACCGGCCCCGGCCTCGGCCCTGGCCCCGGCCGCGGCCCCGACCTCTCCGGCGCTCGCGACTCCAGCCCCGACCCCGGCCGCGCTGATCGATCCCACCGCCCCGCTCGCCGAGCGCTGGCGCGCCGTGGTCGAGGAGGTCGAGAAGGTGAGTCCGGCGGCCGCCCCGGCCCTCAAGCAGGCCACCCTCCGCTGGATCCGCGACGGCGAGGTCGGCCTCCAGCTCCCGCCCGGGCTGATGGCCACCACCGCCGAGCGCCGGCGCCCCGAGATCGAGGCGGTCTTCGCCCGCTGCTTCGGCCGGCCCACCGCACTGGCGCTGACGCTGGGCGAGGTCCCCGCGGTCCCGTCCGGCGAGTCGGCCCCGGTCTCGCTGGCCGCGGCCGACCAGGCCGAGCGGCTGATCCGTTCGCGCCGGGTGCGCGAGACGGCCCGCAACCACCCCAACATCCAGCAGGCGGCCCGTCTCCTCGACGGCGGCGTCGACCAGGTCGAGGAGCTCTGACGTGGACATCCAGTTCCTGATGAAGCAGGCCAAGAAGCTCGAGAAGGCGATGGCCGACGCCCGCGAGACGCTGGGCGAGCTCACCGTCGAGGGGGAGAGCGGCGGCGGCCTCGTCAAGGTGACCATGAACGGCCGCTGCGACGTCGTGAAGCTCTCCATCGACCCGAAGGTGATCGACCCGGCCGACCGGGCCATGCTCGAGGACCTGCTCACCGCCGCCCTCAACGCCACCGCCGAGAAGGCCCGCTCCGCCGCCGACGCCCACCTCGGCAAGGCGACCGGGGGCGTCAAGATCCCCGGCATCATGGGGTAGTCCATGGTCGCCGACCCCATCGCCCGGCTGGTCCGCGAGCTGGCCCGCCTCCCCGGCATCGGGGAGAAGACGGCGCAGCGGCTCGCCTTCCACGTGCTCGAGGCCGGCCCCGAGCAGGCCCGCGAGCTGGCCGAGGCGGTGGTGGCGGTGGTGCGCGACGTGCGCTGCTGCTCCAGCTGCCAGACCCTGACCGAGCGCGATCCCTGCCCCATCTGCACCGACCCCGGGCGCGACCCGAAGATCATCTGCGTGGTGGAGGGGGTCCCCGACCTGCTGGCGGTGGAGCGGACGCGCGAGTTCCGCGGCCGCTACCACGTGCTCCACGGCGCCCTCTCCCCACTCGACGGCGTGGGCCCGTCCGACCTCAAGATCAAGGAGCTGCTGCTCCGGCTGGAGCGGTCCCCCACCGAGGAGGTGCTGGTGGCCACCAACCCCAACGTCGAGGGGGAGGCGACCGCCCTCTACCTGCAGCGGCTGCTCAAGCCGCTGGGGATCCGGGTGACGCGGATCGCCCAGGGGGTGCCCATGGGCGGCGATCTCGAATACGCCGACCAGGCCACCCTGGCGCGGGCCGTGGCCGGTCGCAGGGAGCTCTGAGACGGTCGGTCGGGCCCGATATCGGCCGGCCATCGGTGGAGGAAGATTGAATCCCGAGCGATTCCTTGGTATTCGCCCTGTACTCGGTAGCGACGTGGAGAGCGAAGGAACATGACTTCCGGCCTGGTGATGTACGAGGAGGAGTTCCGGCTCATCGCCGGGATCTGCGACCGCCTCACGCGTGACGCCAACGCCAAGGTCGTCTTCCTCGTGGACAAGAACGGGCAGCTCATCGCCGCCAGCGGCCAGGCGCAGAACCTGGACACCACCTCGCTGGCCTCGCTGACGGCCGGCAACGTGGCGGCCATGGGCGGGCTGGCCAAGCTGATCGGGGAGAAGGAGTTCCCCAACCAGTTCCACGAGGGCGAGAAGGAGTCGCTCCACATGAGCATCGTGGGCGGCCGGGTGGTGCTGGTCGTCATCTTCGACGCCAAGAGCTCGCTCGGGCTGGTCCGCCTGCGGGTCAAGAAGGCGGGCGAGGAGCTGGCCAAGGTCTTCGATGGCCTGGCGAAGAAGCAGGCAGCGCCCGGCGCGGCGAGCCCCTTCGCCGAGATCACCGACGAAGACATCGACAATCTCTTCAGCGAGTAGACATGAGCTTCATCAACTACAGCTCGCGCGAGATCAACTGCAAGATCGTCTATTACGGTCCCGGCCTGTGTGGGAAGACGACTAACCTTCAGTACGTCTACGCCAAGACCAACCCGGAGGCGAAGGGGAAGATGATCTCGCTCGCCACCGAGACCGAGCGCACCCTCTTCTTCGACTTCCTGCCGCTCTCGCTCGGCGAGATCCGCGGCTTCAAGACCCGCTTCCACCTCTACACGGTGCCGGGGCAGGTCTTCTACGACGCCTCCCGCAAGCTGATCCTCAAGGGCGTGGACGGCGTGGTCTTCGTGGCCGACTCGCAGATCGAGCGCATGGAGGCCAACCTCGAGTCGGTCGAGAACCTCCGCGTCAACCTCGCCGAGCAGGGCTACGACCTCGACAAGGTCCCCTACGTGGTCCAGTACAACAAGCGGGACCTGCCCAACATCGCCACCGTCGATGAGCTGCGCCGCCTGCTCAACCCGCGCAGCGTGCCCGAGTACCAGGCCGTGGCGCCCACCGGCGTCGGGGTCTTCGACACCCTGAAGGCCGTGGCCAAGCAGGTCCTGACCGAGCTCAAGCGGTCCGGGTAGGAAAAACGGCGCTGGTGTACGACCCGGCTGAACTCACCCAGCCGCTCCCCCGGATGCTATAACGAGCCGCTTTCACGGATTTCCGGGCCGTCCTCCATGGCCCAAGCGAGGGTGAACGTGCCGCGTCGCTACCACTCAGCCGCCCCGATCGTGCTCCTGTTTGCAGGGCTCCTCCTCCCGGTCGTCCCCCGCGCCCAGACGGCGCCGGCGGCGGCCAAGCCGGCGGCACGTGCGGCGGCCAAGCCGGCGGCAGCGGCCCCGGCGCCCACGGCGGCCGCCGCCAGGCCGGCGGTGACCCCACCGGCGTCCGACACCCCGGCCGCCCTGCCGCAGACCGCCGAGGAGCAGACCGACCTCAAGGTCCGCACCATGGAGGAGCGGGTCTCTGACCTGAAGGAGAAGGTCTTCCGCACCAAGGCGCGGCTCATGAACCTGCAGGAGCTGGTGATCGGCGGCGACATCACCACCGGCGCCAAGGCGGTGCTGATCCACCGCAACCAGATGGGCTCGTCGTTCTACCTGGAGTCGGTCACCTACGCCCTCGACGGCGCGCCCATCTACACCAAGGTCGACCTCGAGGGTGACCTCGACAAGCGAGAGGAGTTCGAGGTCTTCAACGGCCGCATCGTGCCGGGCAACCACCAGCTCGCCGTGCAGATGGTCTTCCGCGGCCACGGCTACGGGGTCTTCAGCTACCTGCAGGAGTACAAGTTCAAGACCCAGTCGTCCTACACCATCGACGCCGAGCCCGGGAAGGTGATCACCGTGAAGGTGGTCGGCTACGAGAAGGGGGGCTTCACCTCGGAGCTCAAGGATCGGCCGGCCATCAAGTACGAGCAGGAGATCCAGCGGGAAGAGCCGCTGGGCCGCAAGCCGGCCGCGGCCCAGGAAGGCGCCAGGAAGTGAAGCTCGGCCGTCCAGGCCGGGGCCCGGCGGCGTGGGTGCTGGCCGCGGTCGTCCTCTGGCCGGGCCTGGCGGTCGGCGCGCCGCTCGACGGCGTGGAGAAGGAGATCGCCGAGGCGGAGGTGGGGGTCGGGCAGGCGGAGCGGACCTACGCCCGCCCCGACGAGACCAGCCCGGTGCGGGCCCGGCGGCAGTTCTCCGACGGAGAGATCCAGTTCCTGCTCGGTGACTGGCTCCACGCCGCGGTGCTGCTCTACGGCGCCCTCGACGAGCCCGACTTCCGCGCCGGCCCCGACGCCCACCGGGCGCTGCTCTACCTCGGCGACGCCCTCCGGATGCAGGGCTCCTGCGGCGCGGCCCTGGCGCCCTACGAGGAGCTGATCTCGCTGGGCGGCGGGCCGGCGCTGGCCCAGGCCCTGGTCGGCGCCCTCGACTGCCGCGTCAAGCTGAGGCGGCTCGGGGCCATCCAGCCGCAGCTCGACGCCGCCCAGCCGCTCCTCACCAACGGCCAGCCGGCCGAGCTGGCCTACCTGGTCGGTAAGGCCTCCTACTTCCGGACCGACCTGCGGCCGGCGCTGCGGGTAGAGCGGGCCATGGCCGCCTTCGATGCGGTGGGGGCGCCGTACCGGCTGGCCGCCGCCTACTTCCAGGGGGCGCTGCAGGTCGAGGCCGGGTCGCTGGCCGCCGCCGCCGAGCGGTTCGAGGCCTGCCTCACGCTGCCCGGCGCCAGCTCCAGGCTGGTCGAGATCCGCGAGCTCTGCGCCATGGGGGCGGGGCGGGTCTACGCGGCGCTGGGGAAGTTCCCCGAGTCGCTGGATCGCTACCAGCTGCTCCCCTACACCTCGCCGCGCTTCAACGAGTCGCTCTACGAGGTCTCCTGGGGCTACGTCCGTGGGGCCAACTACGAGCAGGCGCTGCGCACCGCCTCCATGATCGTCGATCTGGCCCCCGAGTCGCAGCTGGCTCCCGAGGCCACCATCCTCACCGGGCACCTCAACCTGCGGCTCGGCCGCTACGCAGCCGCCAGCGAGTCCTTCAACAAGGTGATCAACAACTACGCCCCGGTCCGCGACGAGATCGACGCCATCCTCACCATGCACGAGGACCCGGTCCGGTACTTCAACGAGCTGATCGGGCGGCAGGGCAAGGCCTTCGACGTCTCCACGGTGCTCCCTCCGCTGGCCGTCAAGTGGGCTTCGGCCCAGACCGACGTGGGCGGCGCGCTCGACATGGTGCTGTCGATCGAGGGCGCCCGGCAGGACCTGGCCGACTCGCTCCAGGTCATCGGCCGGATCGAGGTCCTGCTGGCGCGGGGTGGCGGGCTCGACGCCATGCCGCTGGCCCGCGACGGCTGGATCGCCGCCGACGCGGTCGAGAGCGGCTCGACGCGGATCCGCGGGCGGCTGGCCGATCGGGCCGCGGAGCTGGCTGCGCCGGCGCTGGGCGCCCTACAGCGGGCCGACCTGGCGCGCCTGCGATCGGCGCGCGCGGCCCTGCAGCCCCGCCTGGAGACGCTGCCGCGCAACCCGGCCGAGGTGGAGGCGCGCCTCAAGCGGATGCGCGCCAGGGTGGAGCAGGCCGAGAAGGCGACCTACCAGCTCGGCATCCAGGCCGACTCGGCCGGCGCCGCGGTGGCCGGCACCGAGGCCTGGATGGCCCAGCATCGCGCCGAGATCCAGAACGATCCGGCCGGCCGGGGCGAGCTCGGCGCCGAGCTCACC